>NZ_CAMXYY010000091.1 GCF_947253395.1 uncultured Olegusella sp. | reverse complement strand
TAATCATTAATAAATAAGCTTGCGGTGAATCCCTCTTCCCACTTTGAATCTACTTCAAGCTGGATATGAATATCATCTGCAAGCTGTTTTGCTAAATAGAGTCCCATACCAGTGGATTTCTTTCGTAGCTCACCAGAATCGCCAGAAAATCCCCGTTCAAAGAGGTACGGAAGATCGCATTCTTTTACTCCCTGGCCATTATCGGAAATCCGCAGCAGCACTCCGTTTTCGCGTCCTCTAGCTTCTCTTGTTACAAGAAAAGAAAGAACGGGCGACGCTCCGGCATACTTGATTGAGTTGCTCACCAGTTGGCGGAGGATAAATTCCAGAGCTCTCGGATCCGTAAACACACAGACGTCCAAAGCCACGGGATCATAACTCAGCTGAAACCCTTTTTCTCTCAACGATGGCCCATAGTCTGCAAGGACTTCCTCAACGCAGCCCAATAGAGAGATGTCTTGGAACAAGTAGTCCTTCTTCTTGCTCTTTATGCGGTGGTAAAAAAGAATTTGGGAAACATAGCGCTGTGTTTCATTGCGGATATAGTCCAGTTTGAAAAAGAGTTCTGGCGGAATAGTTCCATCGTCGTTATCAAGAATCATCGTGAGCAACGAAAGGGGTAATTTTATCTCGTGCGCCCATGTTTCTACGTAGTCCACATAGTCTTGTCGCTCTCTTATGCTCTGCTGAATCAAGTCGTTCTTCTGCTGAAAGCTATTGAAAAGCTGCTTTAGAATCTCTTCTTTTTCTGCACCATACAAGTCATAGAGGCTATCGAAATTTTCTGCTGAGCTTGGGTCGTCCAAATAGCGCAACAGAACTTTTTCTTTTTGCTTTTCTTTTCGCATCAGAAGGAGACAAATGGCGATAAAAAAGACAAGGGTCGCTAAGACAATCAAGCCAATCAAAGCAATCAGAGCTTCAATATCTGCCATCCAAAGAAGAAAGATGCAGAATCCATCGACCGCCAAAATCATCAGCAGCCACGGCAGATAGGGCTTGATTCGCTTGAGCTCACGCATCTTGGCCATCCTTCACCAAGGCATACCCCTTGCCTTGAACATACTGGATATGCTGAGGAATTCCCAAGTCTTTTAACCTCTTTTTCAGACGCGTAATATTCACGTGGAGTGCATTTTCATCGATATACTCCGTCGTCCCCCACAGTGATTGTGATAGCTCCTTTTTGCTTACATAAGGCGTCTCCGCCAAAAGAAAGCTTTCTAGAAGCTTCCCTTGGTTTCCTGGCAAAACCACAGACTGGCCGTTGAAATATAGCGTATACGTATGGCGGTCGAGGAGGAACTGCTCCCCTTCAAGCAGATTTTTTCTCCCCTCATAGCGCTTCAATACATTAGAAATCCTTGCAAGCAGTCTTTCTTTTCGGAAGGGCTTGGTGAGGTACTCGTCTGCACCCAAATCAAGAGCTTGTAGCTCGTCTTGCAACTGATCTCTGGAGGTAAGCACAAGAACAGGGATGGCACTCTTTTTCTTGAGAGTCCGACAAATCTGGAAGCCATTTTCCCCAGGAAGATTTATATCAAGCAGAACTAAGTCCGGCGAAAGGCACAGCAACTGATCGGACACACCGTGAAAGTCTTGGATACATTCGACCACATAGTCTGCTGCCTGCAGCATGGTCTCAAGTTCCCTGCGAATCATAGGCTCATCTTCGATAATTGCAATGCGTTTCGCCATAGACTTCAGTCCCCCGCCTATTCCTCCCGCGCCGGCTTCATTAGTGTCCAGAGATATTGACTACTGCTCTGCTTTACTACCCTGATATAGATTGCTTCTACGATAGCAATTAGCACAAGGATGATGACAACAATGATGAGAAGTTTTCCGCTCTGATCGCGATATGAATACGGAAGTAATCCCTGGAAAAGTGTTTTGGTTCCAAATGCAGCATTTAAGAGCGCCACGAAAATAGGAATCCCAAAGTAGCCATTAATCTGGGTATTTGCCGCACGACACAAGGTCTTGTAATCTGCACCTAGATGAATCAGTGACTGATACCTCCTATGTGCCTTTTGCTGCTCCATCAAAAACTGAATACCAATGATGGTATTTCCAATAATCAAGAAGATTGTTGCCAAATAGAGCGTGAGATATGTCGATGAGACGATATAGAAAATCTGCCTACCGGCATTTTGAATATAGCTTTCATAGGAAAGGCCAGTTCCTGCCAGCTGGGTGTTGATGTCAGAAATCGCCATCATCAGCCCTTTTTCTTCAATAAGCTTCGGCTGCAGAACGCCTCCCAAATAGCTGCTATATTCTCCTGCCGTCAACTGGTCAAAAAGCTCATCTGGCACTATCCAAGCAACGCCAATGGTGATGGCACGATCGGTCACAAAGTTTGTTTGTTGAATATTTGCATCAATCCCATAACTTGCAGCATCTATTTTAACAGCAACATCTGATTTCAATAGTTCGCTGAGTTTCTTGATGCTTTTCTCATCTGTAAAGAAGGCTTTTCCCAGATATAGACCTACCTTATTTCCATCCAGATCCAGCGGTTCCTTTCCTGCTGCTTTCAACAGTTCGTTGTATCCGCTTTCCGAAAGAATATTGTCATTGTCCCTAATAAATTGCATAAGGTTATCTGCGAACTCACGATTATCTATCATAGAGATGACATTGTTAAGCGCTGAGGCATCTATGGCAGAGGCTCCTATATTTTCCTGATAAGCACTTCCCAGCTTTACTTCCACCAAATCCTTAAAAGAATTACTAAGCCCTACTGAAGAAAGGGTCTGACGAATATCTTTTACACTCATCGTTTCGTTTGGGTCTTTTACATTCGTCGGTTCATTTGGCAGGAAGGTGTAATCCAATACGTGGTCGTCCTCTTGAATGTACTGAGATGCCACTGCACTACCATAGCCTGCCAGGCAAAAGGCAGAAAACAGGAGAAGTGAGCAGATCGCCAGCAAGGTGGAGCGAGAAACAATTCCTTCCTGTATCTGGCGAAAATTGAAGTCGTGTAGTTTCTTCTTTTTTGAATGCTTCATCACCCATTCAATGCCAAAGCGCAGTGCATAGAACAGAAGAATGGTGCCAAGCGTGCCACTAAAAAGAACAAGGAACATAAATACGAGATTTTCCCACATACGTTCAGAAAGACCCAAATAATAAGCAAGACCAAGACATCCCACTGAGGATATGAAAGCAATAAAGCATGCTTTCTGATTGATTTGTTTTTTTGCTCCGACAGGCTCAAAGAAAAGTAGCTCACCGATTTCTTTGCTTACCGCGCGCTTGCTGAGAACCAGTATTGCCAGCAATTTCACCAGGGAAAAGCCTATAACGGTAAAAAGAATCGCAGAGAAGGACAGGGTAAAACGATGTCCCACGATTCCGATGCCAATGAGCTTTACCGTTACGAGACTGATAGCTTCAGACAGAATCACCGCAATCGGAAGTCCAATGGCAAGCGCAATCAAACTGTCCCTGACATCCTCCATCAAAATCATGCGAAACAAGGTTTTGCGTTTCATCCCCAGAGTCAGATACACGCCAAACTCATGACTCCTTCTTTCCATCTGGACACTGGACGCAAAATAAACCAGCATCAGCAAAATGAAAAGGGTAAAGACATAAAACAGGGGCACCATGGCCAAGAGGCGATTGACCGCATCGCTTTCCATCTTTGTCAAAAAGCTAATGACGTCCTGATGCGAGAGGGACAAGATGATATAAAAAGAGATAACCGACAAGACCATTGAACTAAAGTAGAGCGCGTTGTTCTTTCGATTCCTCTGGCTATTTTGAGCGACTAGCTTAGAAAACATACGGTTCACCTCCCAGTCCTGCCATAACCTTTAGAATCCTCTGATAAAAATCTTCCTGAGACTCTCTGGGCTTGTCTCGCCTAAGCTCGTGATAGAGCTTGCCGTCCTGGATAAAGAGGATACGGCTGCAAAAACTGGCAGAAGCGCTGTCATGAGTCACCATGAGGATGGTGGTCTGAAAATCGCTATTCATCTGGGTAAGTTTTTCCATGAGGGTGCGCGCGTTCTTTGAATCAAGTGCGCCGGTTGGCTCATCGGCAAAGACGATTTCTGGATCCAAAATCAAGGCACGCGCCGCCGCCACTCTCTGCTTTTGCCCGCCAGACATCTGTGAGGGGAACTTATCCATCACTGAGCTGATATCCAGGTACTCTGCCAGCGTCTGCAGGCGCTTCATACTCTCCTGCTCGGGGATTTCATGAAGGGAGAGCGGAAGCAGAATATTTTCTTTTGCCGTGAGATTGTCCAAAAGCTCAAAATTCTGGAAGAGATAGCCTGTCTTGTTTCCTCGGTAATCAGAAAGTGCATCTGCATTGAATGTAGCGATATTCGTACCGTTGAGGGTAATGGTGCCTGCGCTCAGTTTTACGATGGTCGCTAGGCAATTAAGAAGCGTGGACTTTCCCGATCCACTACTGCCCATGATGCCCAAAAACTCTCCTGGCATAATCTCGAAGGAGACTCCATCGAGGGCCTTGGTCACCGAGGAGCCCTTTCCATAATACTTTTTTAGACTTTCAACCTGTAAAATAGCGTTCATGATATTTACACCTCCTGGCTTCATTGTAAAAAGCTATAGGTGTAAATAGAACTTACAGCTGATGTAATGTTCACGCCTCAAGAAGGCATGCAACGACTTCTTGTCCCGCGCAAAAGCGTACATAACTAGGCTGGCGACCCGTAAAAAGCCCGTCATAGAGGGTTCAAACTGCGAAGTTCCAAACTACAAATGGTTCAAGTTTCGAAGCCTTAAGCAATAGATGGTTCAAACTTCGACGCTTTAGACAATAGATGGGTCAAACTTCGGTGTGTCCTTCCACAAAACAGCAGGTAAAATTTTTCGAGAAACCGAAACATGAACCATCTGTGTTTATAGGTGCCGAAAAACGAACCATCTATGGGAACGTTGCTTTCTAGACCCGCAGCGGGAAAATTAGCGAGGCTCACCCCAGTAGAAGAGGGCTACGGTGCCAGGTCCTGTGTGCACACCGATAGTGCTACCGATATTGCTGTACTGCACCTTACCATTCATCTTGAGGAACACTTCCTCAATCGCATCGCCTACCATATGTGCATCCTCAAGACACTCACTATTGGAAATAAACACTTTGTCGCTGTAGTTGAGGCCATCTAAGGCACGCTCTTTCATGATTTCAACAACGCGATTAGCTGCACGTTTTTTGGTACGAACCTTTTCGACCACAGCCAGCGAACCATCGTGTGCCACATTCATCACAGGACAAATCTTGAGCATGCCACCCACAAGACCTGCTGCCTTAGAGATACGCCCACCACGAATAAAGAAGGTCAAATCGGTGGAGAAGAACCAATGATTGAGCTCAAGCTTGTGCCTTTCGGCCCACGCCACCAACTCATCGGCACTCATGCCCTCATCACGCAGGTCGGCTAGTTTATCAACAAGCAGACCATAACCCGCAGAGGCCGCAAGGCTATCCACAATATAAATCTTGCGCTCAGGATATTGTTCAGCAAGCAAATCTCGCGCAGTCACCGCAGAGTTGTAGGTACCTGAAATACCCGAGCTTAAGGTGAGGTGAACAACATCTTTGCCAGCCTCAAGCGTTGGCTTAAACAAATCAACGTAGCTGCCCACACTTACCTGCGATGTATGCGCTTCGGAACCCGCCAAGATCTTGGCATACAGCTCGGCAGGAGGCAGACTCTCACCAAAGTCATCCTTGCCATCTACCCCATCTAT
>NZ_CAMXYY010000090.1 GCF_947253395.1 uncultured Olegusella sp. | reverse complement strand
AGATTAGAATAACGGTCTCGTGGGCTCGGAGATGTGTATAAGAGACAGTTGCTGTACGCTCGCCAAAGGCAACAAGCTGGCGATTGTGCGCAGAAATCTCAGCAATATGACGTTTGCGACCATACATTGTCGCAACCCAACCCTGCTTGTGTGCAAGCGCAACCTGTGCATCGAGGAAAGTACGAACATCAGGATAGGCTTCATAGTAACGATCAATCATCTCTTGTGCCTCGGCGCGTGGAATCTTGAGCGAAGTGGCCAAACCATACGCTTGTTGACCATAGACAATGCCAAAGTTAACCGCCTTGGCACGACTGCGCAGTGCAGGTGTTACTTCAGAGACAGGCACGCCAAAGACACGTGCAGCAGTTTCAGCATGAAAGTCCTCACCTTCGCAAAATGCACGAATGAGATGCTCATCACCTGACAGATGTGCGAGTAGGCGAAGCTCAATTTGACTGTAGTCGCAGGCCAAGAAGACCGCATCCTCAGGCACCGTAAAAGCACGTCGTACACGATGGCCCAACTCAGAGCGCGTAGGGATATTTTGCAAATTAGGATCAGAACTCGATAAGCGCCCCGTTGCGGTCACCGTCTGATTGAGTGTGGTATGAATACGTCCATCACTTAGAATAAGTGCAGGTAAAGCATCTAAGTAGGTAGACTTTATCTTTGCACGCTCACGGTAATCAAGCACTTCGGCAACAATCGGTTCTTCTTGAGCAAGGTCCTCAAGCACTTTGGCATTAGTGGAATAGTAGCCGCGCTTAGTCTTTTTGAGGCCATAGCTTGGCAAGCCCAATACCTCAAAAAGCACATGTGAGAGTTGCATAGGACTATCGACATTAAACTCTTCACCTGCAGCTTCGTGAATATCTGCAACCATTTGATTGACTTCGCGGGCAAGTTCAGCCGATTGAGCAGCAAAAATCGCTGGGTCAGCTTTAAGGCCCGTGCGCTCCATCTGCAAAAGCACGGGCAGCAACGGCATCTCAATGGTGTTAAAAATCTCCTCAGAGCCATCTTCAGCAAGCAGAGCAGCAAGCTTGGGTTGCAGCAAACACGCACCCAAAGCATCAAGTGCCGCCTGTGGGAGTTTATCGCTCGGCTCAGGCAAAACAACATCAGGAAGAAAAGCTGCCATCAGTGATGCAATATCCAAACTGCTGCGTGCAGAATCAAGCAGATATGCAGCGATACCACAATCAAAAAGGCACGTAGAACGTAGTTCATGAGGCTCCACACGTGCGGGCAGCGCAGAATCATACGGGCAAATCGCATGTATTAATGTCTTGATATCAGCTGCAACAAGCTTTCCCTTGCGAACGAGTTGCTCAAGCGTCGCAAGAGCTATATCACCCTCAAAACTCAGTATATTTGCACGTGTTGCGAGCCAGAGTGTCTGTTGTGGCTGACTGTCTTCTCCCAAATCCAAGGTCAGCTGCCCAGCTTTACCCTCAACAAGCCCCAGGGCAACGCCTATCCACTCTCCTTCTTCAAGGGCACCATCGAGAGCAGCCTGAGCTTCTTTTCCGCTAAGCGGGCTATGAAGTTCAAAGGCAGGCTTAGACGCAACGCTTTGCTTGTCACCCTCAGGTGCTGCCGTGGCCGAAGCAAGGGCAAGCATGCGCTTGATCAGGCTGGTAAAGCCCAATGCAGTAAAAGCAGCACGCAGAGTTACGGGGTCAAAAGTTGGCCATTTAGCATCGGCAAAATCCATATCAAGTGGTGCGTCTGTACGAATCCGCGCCACCTCACGCGACAGCAAAGCATCCTGAATATGCTCACGCAGGCTTTCGCCCACCTTACCTTTGACCTCATCAGCATGCGCAACAACCGCATCGAGATTGCCATACTGTACGATAAGTGCGCTGGCTTTTTTGGGACCAATACCGGGAACACCAGGAATATTATCTGAGCTATCGCCTTTAAGACCGTAGAAATCGGGAACCAGTTCGGGCGTAATCCCGTGATAGAGGTTCTCAACTGACTCAGGTGTCATAATTGCCACATCGGACATGCCTTTGCGCGTTGAGACAATATGCACGTGATCTGTCGAAAGCTGATACATATCACGGTCACCTGTGATGAGATACATGTTGTAACCAGCTTCTTCACCACGGCGTGCAAGAGTGCCGAGAATATCGTCACCCTCCCATCCATTGAGCTCACACACAGGCACATCCATCGCATGGAGCAGCTCTTTTACTGTGGAAAACTGCTGGTGTAATAAAGGATCCATCGAAGGACGTTGAGCCTTGTACTCAGGCAACATCTCCATGCGCACGGCAGGCTTGCCCTTATCAAAGGCACAAATTATGCCGTCTGGGCGAAAGGTCTCGACCATCTTAATAAACATGCTGATAAAACCAAAAATCGCATTGGTTGCGCTACCATCAGGCGCAGTCATGGTAGGTGGAATCGCATGAAAGGCACGGTGCATAAGCGAATTGCCATCAATAACGGCAATGGTACGATGGGCACTAAAGGTATTCTCAGGCATAAAAGCTCCTCTGAAGCTCTTTTTGACAGCTGTTCTCTCTATTCTACCCGCCCCTTATGACAGCTAACGTCGGCATCACGCGCCAGCGCACACGTAACATTTGTGCGTATAGGCCAATGACAGCAAAAATGCAGCATTTCGGCGTAAACTTTAGCCGCATGACCGCACATGAAAACCCGAGAGGATTTGATATGGGTAAAGACAAGGTCTCGCAAGAGTACGGAAGTCTGTTATTTACCGATGCTGACATGCAGGAACGTCTGCCAAAGCCAACATACAAAAAGCTCCTGCAGGTCACTCAAGATGGTGAGCCTCTTGATCTTGACATTGCAAATGAGGTCGCCCACGCAATGAAGAGCTGGGCACTTGAGCGTGGTGCCACCCACTTCACCCACTGGTTCCAGCCGCTCACAGGCATCACTTCCGAAAAACACGACAGCTTCATCACACCTCGCGATGACGGCACCGTGTTGATGGCGTTTTCGGGTAAAGAGCTTATCCAAGGTGAGCCCGATGCATCATCTTTTCCTTCAGGTGGTTTGCGTGCAACTTTTGAGGCGCGCGGATATACCGTCTGGGATCCAATGAGTCCGGTCTTTATCAAAGATGAAGTGCTTTGCATCCCAACCGCCTTTATTAGCTACACCGGAGAAGCTCTGGACAAAAAAACTCCGCTTTTGCGCTCACAGGTTGCTATCGAGCGCCAAGCAAAGCGTGTACTTGCTCTTTTTGGTCGCAAACCCCACCGCGTAGTCACCACCTGCGGTCCCGAACAGGAGTATTTCCTTATTCGTGAGCAGGACTTTGCCGCTCGTCTTGATCTGGTACTAACTGGCCGCACGCTTTTTGGTTGCCCACCCGCCAAGGGACAAGAACTCGAAGAACATTACTTCGGAGCTATTCGTCCTACCGTCAACGCCTTTATGAAGGAAGTTGACGATGAACTCTGGAAGCTCGGTGTACCCGTCCGTACCAAGCATAACGAGGTTGCACCTTCACAGCACGAACTTGCTCCCATTTTTGAGCAGGGCTCAGTTGCTATTGATGACAACCTCCTTACCATGGAAAAACTCAAACTGCTCGCAACCCGACATGGACTTGCTTGCCTACAACACGAGCGTCCTTTTGAGTATGTCAATGGCTCAGGTAAGCATGACAACTGGTCACTTTCTGCCGATGGACAAAATCTACTGGAGCCTGGGGATGAGCCCGAGGAAAATTTGCAATTCTTGGTGTTTTTGTCCTTCTTGGTCGCAGCAGTCGATGAACATGCAGACTTATTGCGTGCAAGCATTGCATCGGCTGGCAACGACCATCGTCTAGGCGCCAATGAGGCACCGCCCGCTATCGTATCCGTCTTTCTTGGAGACGAGCTTGCGCCTGTTGTAGATGCACTGGTTAATGACCGTTCTGTGCATTCTCATAGTCGCACCGAGGTTGACTTGGGAGTCCCTCAATTACCGAACTTCTTCCGCGATAATACCGATCGCAATCGCACTTCTCCTTTTGCCTTTACCGGCAACAAGTTTGAGTTCCGCATGTGTGGTAGCCAGCAAAATCTTTCTGGCCCCAATGTCGTACTGAATACCGCAGTAGCCGAGCAGTGCGATCGCTTTGCCAACGATCTCGAACGTGTTCCCGCTGACAAATTCGTCGAACATGCTTTGGCATGGGTCAAACGCACCTTCCGCGAGCATCGCCGGATTATTTTTGAGGGCAATGGCTACTCTGAGGACTGGGAGCTTGAGGCTATAAGTCGCGGCCTGCACAATCTCAAGACGACTCCTGATGCCCTGCCTGCGCTGATTGCTCCACAAGCCATAGCTCTTTTTGGTCGCTATGGTGTACTCAGCGAGTCTGAACTCCGTGCTCGTTACATTTCAGCAGCCGAGCAATATGCAAAGCTCCTCAATATCGAAGCCAATACCATGGTAATGATGGCACGCAAGCTCTACTTGCCAGCGCTCACCAGTTTCTCTTCCGAAATTGCTACTGCGGTAGCAGCCAAAGAGGCCATCGGCATCGATAGCCCCACCGAAAAAGAAACGGTCCGCATAGTCACCGAGGGCATCTCCGCAATCGCTGCTGCTACCCATACCTTAGAGGAGCGCAACGCCGCTGTCCAAGCACTCGCAGATCCTGGCGAGCAGGACAATGCCTATCGCGACGATGTTTTACCCGCAATGGCAGACCTACGTCAAAAGGTCGATGCTATGGAAGAAATTTGTGGTGAGGACTGGTGGCCTGTACCTAGCTACAACTCACTGCTTTTCTGGGTCTAATTCAAGAGCAGGTAGATTGTATTTCACAGTCTACCTGCTCTTTTCTCTATTTTTTTCATTAATTTTCGAATGTCTTAAGATTATATTCATGTACACCGTGGGAAACTTGTATCTGTTTGAGTCAACTCGTAAAGCTCGTCGAAAGTGTTGTCATGTTTGCTATTGAGTTTGTTTTTCTCTGTCTTGTAATAGCAGCTTATGTACTTGTGCCGCGCACATTCAAGAAAGACGATATAAGACCCGCCGATTGGGGTTGGAGCATTGTCTTTACTCTCCTTCTTGTAGGCATGGGCATCTACGATGCAGCGGGGCTTGTGAGCGCAGGGCTGCTGGAACGCCTTGCTCTTAGTGCTGCATTAACAACTGGCTCGATTGTGTCGCTTTGGCACAACAACATCCGCAAGCTACTTTCTGAGCTTCACAAACCTGCACCTCAGATTCTCGAAGCGCTCATGTTGCTGTTAGGTGCTTATCTCACGTTTGTGTGCATTGAACTGCCTTCAAACCCACGTATTGACAGTTTCTGGATTGAAGGCATGATTCTTGAGATTGCTATCATTTTGCTTGTGATGGTGGCACTCCATTTTTTGACTCAGCGTTCTGGTGTTGGTGCCACAATTGCCGCTCTTATTTTTGAGCTCGCTGGTATTGCTGAATTCTTTGTGGTTACCTTCAAAAACACCCCCATCATGGCAGGCGATATCTTGGCATTGGGTACTGCTGCAGCTGTCGGTGGTGGCTATACCTACGCTATCAATGGCAAGGTTTTGCTCTCTGTGGCTTTGCTTGCTTTGGTAATCTTGATGCTGTCACTCACTCCCAAACCCAAGCATACAAAAAAACTTGCAGCCGTCGGCGCAAACTTACTAGTGAGCGCTGCCACGTGCCTCGTACTTGGTCTGGGTTGCACACAAATTAGCTTTGCTAATACTTTTAATATCGTCTATAACG
>NZ_CAMXYY010000089.1 GCF_947253395.1 uncultured Olegusella sp. | reverse complement strand
GTGCTGGTTTTGCCATTAGTGCCAGCAATTTGCAAAGCATCGAAGCATAAATCAGGATTTCCCAGCTCAGCAAGCATATCAATAACGGTTTCAAGCATGGGTTGAATACCAAAATGTAGCGCTCGATGCAGTTGATCGAGCGCTTGCTCATAATCCCAGTTTATAACCTCAAAAGGAAGAGCATAGGTCATGGCTACCCCTTAATGGCTCACACCCAAAAGGCGCAGCGCTTCAGTACGAGTTTTTTCGTTTTGCTTAAAACAACCACGGACCGAGGAGGTTACCGTCACGGCACCTGCGGCACGGACACCCCTCATGGTCATACAGGTATGCTCTGCTTCGATAACCACCATCACGCCCAAGGGATTGAGCTCGGCTACCATTGCATCAGCTACTTCTGCTGTCAGACGCTCCTGTACCTGTGGACGCGCCGCAAAACCCGCCACACAGCGAGCAATCTTGGAAAGACCCGTAATGCGACCTGCACGCGGAATGTAGGCAACATGTGCCTTACCAATAAAGGGCAATAGATGATGTTCGCACATGGAATGAAAAGGGATATCCCGCACGATAACCATCTCTTCGTTATGGTCTTCTTGGAACTGCTTGCGCAAGTAGCGGGCAGGATCATCAGAAAGACCAGCAAAAAGTTCTTCGCAGGCACGTGCCACACGATTGGGAGTACCCTGTAAACCCTCGCGATGAGGATCTTCCCCTATTGCATAGAGTAGTTCACGGATGGCCGCTTCAGCACGAGGACGATCGATCTTGCCGGTAGCCTGCCCTGCCATCTGCGTATATGTTTGTTCGTCAGCCATCTAGGCTACCGTCCTCTCAGCTGCTTCGACCACATGCTGCGCCAGCACTGCCGTCGTCACAGAACCAACACCTCCTGGTACAGGCGTGATTGCTGCAACAAGAGATTCAACAGCTTCAAAGTCTACGTCACCGACAAGTTTTGCCGCATCAGTATCCCAATTAATACCAACATCAACAACAATCTGATTCTCGTGCACACAAGCAGCGCCAATAGTTTTTACATGGCCTGCGGCAACCACCAAAATATCTGCAGCACGGCAATGCTCGGCTAAGTTATGTGTTTTTGTATGACACATCGTCACCGTCGCATTTTTTGCCTGGAGCATCATAGATACGGGTTTGCCAATCACAAGAGAACGTCCAACAACGCAAATATCAGCCCCACAAAGCTCATAACCGTAATACTCAAGCAAGCGCACAACTGCTTGTGCAGTACAAGGCGGAAAGCCTTCGGGACGCGCGGCAAAAACGCCAGCAAGTGAGCCCATCGTAATGCAGTCAATGTCCTTGCTTATATCAAGAAGCTCACAAGCGCACGTTTCATCCAAATGGGCAGGCAGCGGACGAAACATCAAACAGCCATGAATATCATCGCGTGTATTTACCTCACCAATCACCTTGAGTAGCTCCTCTTGACTGCAGTCAAGAGGCAGGATGAACTGACAAACACCCAGCCCTATCTTCTCAGCACGTTTAAGAATTCCACGCTCATAGGAAAGATCATCTGCACGCTCACCTACCCGCACGATTGCTAAAGTAGGTGTAATACCCTGTTCTTTGAGCAGCGCGGTACGCAGCTGGAGCTTTTCGGTCAACGCAGCAGCTACGGGCGCACCTTGTAATAGCTTTGCCATTTTTACCTCTTTAGTTGGTTAGTTGTTCAAATATTTTTCGAGCAACTAAGTTGCCCCGCGCGGGGTACATATCCAACAATTTTTTTGCATCGCTCTCAGCCGCAATTGCCCAATCGTGTGAACGAAATGGCTTGGTATTCACAAAAACATTAAGAGCCGCACTCTGCAGCGCAGCAACAGCAAAATAAGCACCGCACGCCACATCAGAAAGCAACATACGTGAGCCCTTTTGCTCCATCTCGTCTAGAAGGTCAATGGTCTGGGCACATACATGCATCATCTCAAGAGGGGCCTTACAGGCATCTTGGGTAGCCGCCTCGAGAATTGTTATACGCTGAGGATCTTCTTTAGGAATTGCATAGGCACGCGAGAGCGGCTCAAAAGCAATAGCGTCATCATCAACGAGATTAAGTAATTTTTCACGGAGCTCTCCGGCGTCCACAAGCATACGTTGGATGTCTGCCTCTACCTCGGCATAGCGCTTTTTGCCTGTGGTGAAATTGCCCACCATTGAGCAGAGCGCTGCAGAAAGTGCACCCACCAGAGCTGCTGCTCCCCCGCCTCCAGGCACTGGCTGTTTTGAAGCTAATACCGCCGCAAAATCACGACAGCTACGTGTGCTCAGTTGTTCTGTCATGAAGTCCACCTCAAATTGAGAGAAAAGAGTGCAGAGTGGAACTTCTGCACTCTTCATATAGTTAGAACAAACCTACGATGTTGCCATTTTCATCAACATCGATATTTTCTGCTGCAGGATGTTTGGGCAAACCTGGCATGGTCATGATGTCACCTGTGAGTGCCACAATAAAGCCCGCACCTGCAGATACTTTGACATTACGCACGGTAATACGGAAATGCTTGGGGGCGGCAAGTTTGGTCTGATCGTCACTAAACGAATACTGGGTCTTTGCCATGCATACGGGCATATTGCTAAAGCCCTGGTCTTCAAGCTGCTTGATCTGCTTTTCTGCGGCCACTGTGAAATCCACAGCATCGGCGTGGTAGACACGACGAGCAATAGCGTCAATAGAATCTTTGATACTGCCGAGCTCATAGCTAAAGTGGAAGTCCGAAGGCTCGTCGCAAAGACGCACAACCTCGCGCGCAAGCGTCTCGCCGCCTTTACCACCCTGCGCCCAAACTTCAGAGAGCGCAACGTTAACACCCAATTCCTTGCATTTTGCCTCAACGAGGTCGAGCTCGGCTCTGGTGTCTGTCGGGAAGGCATTAAGAGCCACGACTACGGGCAGACCATAAACGTTTTTCATGTTGTGAACATGCTGCAAAAGGTTGGGAAGACCTGCCTCAAGTGCCTCGAGATTCTCACTGTTGAGATTGGCTTTTGCAACCCCACCGTGATGTTTAAGCGCACGGACCGTAGCGACAACAACACACGCATCAGGTGAAAGATCTGCCAAGCGGCACTTGATATCACAGAACTTCTCGGCACCAAGATCAGCACCAAAGCCAGCTTCGGTAACAACATAGTCGCCCAACTGCATTGCCGTAGTGGTAGCGGATACCGAATTGCAGCCATGTGCAATATTGGCAAAGGGGCCACCATGAACAAAAGCAGGATTGTGCTCAAGTGTCTGCACAAGATTCGGATTGATAGCATCCTTGAGCAATGCAGTCATCGCGCCTTCTGCCTTAAGCTGATGTGCGCATACGGGCTTGCGGTCATAGGTGTAGGCAACCACGATGCGACCAAGGCGCTCTTTGAGATCCGACAAACTTGTTGCCAAGCAGAACACAGCCATTACCTCTGAGGCAACCGTAATATCAAAGCCATCTTGGCGCGGTATACCATTGGCAACACCACCCATGCCATCAACAATCTGGCGGAGCTGCCGGTCATTCATATCCATCGCGCGTTTCCACACGATACGACGAGGATCGATGTTCAACTCGTTGCCTTGTTTGATGTGATTATCCAGCATGGCAGCCAAAAGATTGTTAGCGTTTTCGATAGCGTGGAAGTCACCAGTAAAATGCAAATTGATGTTTTCCATGGGGATGACCTGGGCATAACCACCACCCGCGGCACCACCCTTCACGCCAAAAACAGGGCCTAGCGAAGGCTCACGCAGAGCAAGGACCGTGTTATAACCTAGGCGGTTCATTGCATCGGCAAGACCAACCGAAGTTGTCGTTTTGCCCTCACCTGCAGGCGTGGGGTTGATGGCAGTCACGAGGATGAGCTTGGCCTTCTTAGGCTTATCTGCTAGCTTGCTCACATCAACTTTGGCCATAAAGTGACCGTAGAAAATGAGCTCATCATCGGTCAAACCCAGCTTTTTAGCAATCTCTTTGATAGGTTTGATTTCTGCTTCTTGGGCAATCTCAATATCGGACTTGGCCATAGTTGCAAACTCCCCTTCTTTACAGATGAGACAAAAGCGTATGTCGATCTCATCTGTTAATAGTACAGATAAGTCCAAATCTTGTTATAGCTAATTCTTGCCATACCGTTTAAGCGGTTCACCTGTCTTGTCATATTGAATTATTCTTAGCAATTGCCGCATGACAGCCATACTATGAAGATCGATAATGAATCTTTCACCTAAATAATAGTTACTTCTTCAGATACTTAGTCGCATCCAAAACAGCTGTCGTTACCTGAGATATGCTTGCCAATTTCACTAAAGTCGGATCGAGAATAACGGCAAGTTGAGATCCATGTTCTGCTGCGTGATCTACAAGTCGCTTAAAGTGCTCTGCATCGGCATTTTCAACGCCTGTCTCCATCACTGCTTCAAGCCATGCTTTTTCTTCATCACTAGGAGTAAGCACTGCGATGTGCGCCAATGCAAGTGGACCCTTTACCTGTTTGGTGCGCATCACCTCAGATGAACCAAGAATAAGAACTGACTTAAGCTTGAGGTCTAGCAAATCATCGCGTAGTGCTTGTACATCTATAAGCATGGAAGCTCTCCTATACTTTTCAACTAAAATATATCGTAGCAGCTAGCTGTAAAAATACCGTTTATCTGGACACTACCCCGCTTCTCAAAAAATGACTCATGCCAATGTTAAAGCAAATCATCCAAAAACGATTCAAGAGCAGCTGTTGCGTATGGTGCGCAAAAAAAACGAGACGACACCATGGGTGTGCCGCCTCGCAAATAGGATCTAAATGAAATCTCAATTATGTTGTTACTACAAACTTATGCCTTCCAGACATCTCCTGCATAAGGAACATAGTGATAGTCTGGCTGATCTGCACTTTCAGATGTGGTAGTGCAAGGAACTGCAGAAAGAACGAGTCCGCCAATAAGCAAAGCAAAAATAAAAACGATGACTGCCATATAAACCATCCTTCTCCGTCGTCACCGTAACATTCTCGTAACTTATATACTCACTATAACACGGCGTTTTATCTGCTATTACATTTTTTCTACTGTTTCTTTTAGTAATTCGCACAAATATATTTTGTTGCCTTACTAAGTAGGTAGAATCACGAAATAGCACTCGATTTTTTGCAGAGAAGCACGATGGTCTATCCTTGCATCTGAGCTAACAGGACAGCCACTAAGCGTGTGCCCTTATGGTTTGCTGCTCGCTCACAACAAGTTCTACAGCTTGATCATGAATATCAATAACGCCTAAATCCGCCAAACTATCGCACAGCTGAATTTCACGACAAAGACCAACAGAGTAGCCCGCAAAACTTGCGAGTAAGCTGTCATAAAAGCCGCCGCCATAACCCATACGATAGCCTGCCAGATCAAAGCTCAATCCAGGCACAACAGCCAGAGACGGAATACCAAACACATCTTCATCAGAGAGACGAATCAGATTCTTTGGATCCGCCAAAGGCTCTAGGATGCCAAACTTACTTTTTTCTAACTGATTAAAATCTTGAATACGATACCAGTCCATCAGACGGGTATGAGGAATAACGCGAGGAATCGCAACGGTCTTTCCTGCCTGCCACGCATATTCAATAAGTTCGCGAGTATCAACCTCTTTATCAACCGAAAGATACGTCAAAATCAAAGCAGAGTTGCACCATTCGGCTGTCGCTACCACATGTTTGGCGATAAGCGTATCAATACGAGCACGCTCCTCATAAGACAAACTTTTGCGTA
>NZ_CAMXYY010000088.1 GCF_947253395.1 uncultured Olegusella sp. | reverse complement strand
TCTTTGGCTAACTTGAGCTCTCTTTCTAAGGGAGATAAAAATTTACTGTTAAAAAACTTGATTCTTTTAAACATTAGTGAACAAAACTATTCAAAAATACACAGCACCTAAATCTTTTGATTTTTGATATCAACATATATGCACACTTTAGCTTGCATTGCCTCCCCTCTTTCATGCCTAAAAAGAAAAGACCCTACAGCTGATACCTCATAAAAAAGCTGCACCGTAAAGCGCAGCTTTAATTCATTATGATTGTGGCGCAGTAAAACTAGCCAACGCACATCAACTCATGACTGATACGACTAAAGGGATGGTAGCCCTGCTCATCTACCAAACCACAATCCTCGATTCGTACACCAAACTTACCCGGCAAGTAGATACCTGGCTCAACAGTAATAACCGAACCAGCGCCAATCACATCAAGACTACGACGATTGAAGTTGGGCTTCTCATGAATCTGAATTCCAACGCCATGACCTAAACCGTGACCAAAATACTCGCCATAACCAGCGTCACTAATAAGCTTGACTGCAAGTTCATGGATATCGCGACCTATAACGCCTGCATGGATAGCACGAGTACAACTTTCGTTTGTCTGGCGTACGATATCGTAAACCTTGCGAGCCTCATCGCTGGGCTTGCCTACACAAACCGTGCGGGTCATATCGGCATGATAATCGTGGTAAGCCGCACCGTAGTCCAGCACAACCATGTCGCCATCCTTGAGCACATAGTCAGAAGGTTGTGCATGAGGATTAGCACCATTAGGGCCTGCAGCAACAATACTCGCAAAAGACAGAGCCTCAGCACCATGAGTTAGCATGTATCCCTCAAGCTCTGCTCGCAGCTCCAGCTCGGTCATACCTGCATGGATATACGTGCAAATATGCTCAAAAGCATCATCGGTAATACGCTGAGCCTCACGAAGCAGCATCAGCTCCTCATCATCTTTGACAACACGCAATTTGGCAGCAATATCCTCGTGCATGCGAGGCAGCGTACAATCTACGCCGCTATGCTTGAGCTCCTCTTGGAGCTCATCAAAAAACCCTAAGGAGATGGAGTCTTCAATGGCTACAGCAAAAACCCCTGACTCAATAATATGGCGGACCACCCATTCTGCAGGGCTTATAACCTCCTGATCAAGCTGCCAAGGACCATCGGTACCCAAACGATTCACAAAGGTACCAAAGTAGCGTGAGTCTGTATGTAGCCACAATCCTTCAGGAGTAACAAAAGCTACATGGGCAATCTCGTCATCAAAAACACGTTCGGCACCCGTCAACCAACGCAGATCTGGATTGTTGCGTAATACCAAGGCATCAAAACTTGATTCACGCATCCATTCCCGCAGGGCAGCAACCCTCTCTGCATACCTATATTCCATCTTTACTCCTCAACCCTATGAACGGCACACCATGCGCTCGCATGCTCTTTTAAAAGATCTTCATCAACATTTGCAAGACGTACGCGACCCAAAGAGCGCGGTAGACCGAGCAAAAAACGCGAACTACGCTCAAATGAGACCGCTTTGAGCGCGGCAATCATCTGATTGGGATCAACTGTCGCCTGTAGCAGGGGAAGTTCAAGTTTTTCTAG
Source organism: uncultured Olegusella sp. (assembly GCF_947253395.1). Lineage (GTDB taxonomy): Bacteria > Actinomycetota > Coriobacteriia > Coriobacteriales > Atopobiaceae > Olegusella. The sequence continues at coordinate 4,201 of NZ_CAMXYY010000088.1, read as the reverse complement.
CAGCTCATCAACGGCAAGCACATCATCAATGGCAAAATCTGATTGCGCTGCAGCAAGACGTGAAGCAAAGCGCATGGATTCGGCCAGCAGCGTAGACTCAGGAATATGCGCAGGCAGCAAAGTCTTGAGGGCACGGACAAAAATACTGCCATGATCTACAGACTGGCGTACTGCTGCCGAGGTAGCAGACACGAGATTGCCACGCGACTTGAGCGTATCAACAATCTGTAGTGAAAGCGTTGGCAAATCACCTGCAACGATATCATCCGCTCGATCCCAAAGCGTCGAAAAACTTCGCTCGGAATCAGCAAGCGCTGACTGAACCATCAAGGCACGGGTATGCAGTGCAGACTCACAGCTCAGATCTGTGGTGAGAAAGTCAAAGTCAATAAAGGCATGTTTGGCCTTGCCAGGAAAGCGAATAAGCTCTTCTTTGCCAGCAACATCCAAACCAAGAGGTGTAATAAGACCGCTTGTAGCGGCAAAGAGATCACAGGGCACACAGCACAGCTCAGTTGCGCCACACCAGTTTGTGCTCACATAGGCAGCAAGACTCATCAAGGTGGACCTGCCTACCGCACAAATCAAATCATCAGACGTAATGCAGGCCTGGGCAAGGGCTTCTACCAGTGAATTTACTGATGCCATAAAACGCTTGGTATTGGCAGGTAAATCGTAGCGCGCAACAACAAAGCCAGCATCGGTAAGCTCACGGCGCGTCTCCTCAACAAGTTCGGCAGGACTCCCCTCCTCTACAAGCAAAAGGCTTCTGCGCGTAGTGGTAACTGAACCACGCATAACCTCACCCATCGAGACGATAGCAGCTGAGCCTACGCGTACATCACAAGAACCTTTGATCAGAGAAATCCACTGGCGAATAATCTCAGCCCGAGAAGGAAAAGATTTTTCTGAGCTAGCAGAGCCGTCAAGCTCAGACAGCTCCTCGACCACGGTATTCTGCTCGTAGACATCTTGGGTCTTTAGTTCAGAAGTTTCGTTGCTTATCTCGCTCACAATAGCCCCTCTTCCCACAAAAGACTTGCCGCCTCACTCGCAACAGCATCAAAAGACTTAGCTCGAATATCCACTACATAATCGGCAATCGCTTCGTAGAGCGGTCGGCGTCGCCAATACAGAATCTCTGCTTCTTGAGCTGTCCTAAAATCAGGCCGCCTCTCGGGATGCTGAATCTGACGCAATGAATCATCAAAATCACCATCCAGAAAAACGATTGAACCCATTTCTTTCATCAACTGACAGCAGCGTGGTCTCTCGATAATGCCGCCACCACAACTCACTAACAAAGACTTTCTTTGCTTTAGATTTTTGAGCACAGCTTCCTCAGCACAGCGAAAGCTTGCTTCACCATCTTGTTCAAAGATTTCGCAAACTGATTTGCAGAGTTTTCGCTCAACCAAACGGTCGGTATCAACATAGGGACGGTGAAACATCTGCCCGAGATTGCGCGCAATGGTTGACTTTCCCGCGCCGAGAAAACCGATGAAAAAAATATGGTCGCAGCCCTCATGGACAATATAGCCTGCAACTTGTGGTGAGCAACTCACAGCTCCTCGGCCTCACCCTCAAAGTCTTTACCATGCAAAATCAGCGCCTCGAAAAAACGAAAGATGTGAGTGTACCAAAGGTCAGTACGGCACTGAGGGCGCACAAGAATAGTGCGCACGCCAGCAAGATTGCCTGCAACGACATCGGTCATAACTTGGTCGCCAATCATTACAGCTTGCTGCGCCTCCACACCCCCCTTACGAAGAGCTGCCTTAATGGAGCAAGGAAAAGGCTTCATAGCATGATGAATGACATCGCTTTTAAGTTTTGCTGCAGAAGCTTCAACAGCAGCACTATGAATGTTATTTGATACCATGCAGACATACATACCAAGGTCACGCGCATGGTCAAACCACGCCATGATTTCGGGAGGTACGAGCTTGGAATCGCGCGGCACCACGGTGTTATCTCGATCAAACAAAATACACCGAATACCTTGGCTATAGAGCTCATCAAGGTCAAGGTAATCTATGCGCGCAACATAACGATACGGATGAATGACTGCCATCTTGGTTCCCGTCCTAGGAGCTCAGATGCTCGTTGTAGGTTTTGGTATGTTCGGCTTCGGTCTTGGAGAAGTGCTCGCCCTTCTGAGTAATCCAGAAGTACAGATAATCCGTTGACGCAGGCTCTAGCGCTGCTTGAATCGAAGTAAGTGAAGGCGAGCAGATAGGTGTTGCAATAGAAACCCCTTGGTGATCATAGGAGTTGTAGGGACTATCTTGGTGATTTTCCTCGGACTTCTTTATCTCGTGGCCCAACGCATACGCCATCGTGGTATCGCTCTGCAGCGCCATGCCAGTCTTTAGACGATTATAAAAAACCGAAGAGATGTTGGCACGTTGGTCGTCCTTAATGGCTTCCTTCTCAATAATGGAAGCAAGTTTCAAAATCTGATAATCAGATAAGTCGACGTTATAACTACTCTTAAGTTTCTTTTTTGCAGCCTCAAAGTCCTGCTTGGAAAGTTCGTTTACATATTGGTCGAGCATAGTGCGGATAACGGCATCTGCTGATGCGTCTTTGCCATCAAAGTTATAGGTTTTGGGATAGAGATAGCCTTCAAGCGAGTCTTGCTCGGTTGCAGCAGCCTCCTTAAGGAAGGCATAATCGCCTGCATATTTGGAAGCTTTTGCCTGAGCCATAAAATCCTTGGCAGGAATCTTAAGCACAGCTTCAACATAGGCGGCAGTTTGAGCCACAGTCGAACCTTCTGGAATGGTTACGGTGTTAGCAGAAGCATTAGGGCCAGCAATCAATAGATCAATGACATTTTGGTTTTTGCTGCCTGTGATGAAGTTATAGGTACCAGGCTTGAGCTTGGAATCGGCACCCTGTTGTTTTAAAGCATTGGCAAAACTTGCCTGATCGCTGATAACACCGGCATCAAGGAGTTGCTGAATAATCGAAGCCGCACCAGAACCTTCAGGAATGGTAATGCTGACCTGTTTTCCCGCCTCAACCTTAGGAGTCTCGGGCTTAGTGAGGTTTTTTATCCTGGGTAACACAAAGATATAAGCCGCACCAAGAACAAGCGCGACTAGCACAAGACTCATGAGTACGCGTGGCCAACGCGCTTTTTGTGACTGCTGTCTGCCATGAGTACCATTGCCTAGTTGCGCCTGAGCAGCACGAGTGCGCATACCATGATGCCTACGCTTGCTGCCTTTTGCGACATGACGTGTCGCTGCGACACTACGCGACGAAATGGTACCTGTACCCATTATCTTGGCGTCAGAATCATCTAAGGTAGGAAGCTTTGACGACACCTTGGGGTTTTGCTTTGTTGCGAAATGAGAGCCCCTGTTCCGGGCCTCGGAGCTACGATCTGCCATCGACTCGCCCTTTCAGTCCTTCCTGGCATCAAGCCAGGTTTGGAGAAATACCGATGCGGCAACCATATCAACCATTCCTCGCATCTCTTTCTCGCTTCTCCCCTCCTCACGGAGGATACGCTTTGCTTCCTTAGAGGAGAGCCTTTCATCAGCAAATTCCAAGGGAAGACCGCAGCTTTTTGCAATACATTCTGCTTGAGCAGTCAGACGAGCGGCTTGCATGCCATTCTCACCTGCCAAAGTGAGAGGTCGGCCACAGACCAACACCTCGGGCTCATAATCTTCCAATACGCGACGAAACGTCTTTGCATGCCCCAGTACTTCTTGCGCTGGCAGAACTTTGACAGGAAAGGCGAGTGTGCCACTTGCATCGCTTGCTGCAATGCCTACACGCATCTCTCCAATATCCAGTGCCAAAGCTCTCATGTATCCGACCTTTCAGACAAGCCTAACAGCCGTGATGCCGCGAAGCTTGTAAGCACGTTAGCTTTATGACCTAAGCAACTGCTGGGCTTTAGCAAGTGCTGCATCAATACCAGCAATATCTGCACCGCCAGCTTGAGCCATAGCAGCTTTGCCACCACCTCGGCCACCAACCAGACCTGCAATCTCACGGATAAGCTTGCCAGAATCAAAACCAGCATCCACAGCAGAATCACTTGCCGCCGCAAGAAGCGCAACTTTGCCATCGGGAGTAGCCGAGATGAGCACGCAGGCAATTTCAGGCTTGTGAGCGCCGTCACGAATGCTATCCCAAACGGATCTCAAATCACGACCACCCACACCATTAAGCTTGACAA
>NZ_CAMXYY010000087.1 GCF_947253395.1 uncultured Olegusella sp. | reverse complement strand
GTGAGCTTGAACTCCGCCTGCAAGAACTCGGGTGTACCTACCTGACCAAAGCGCTCATTGACGCCATGACGCTTAAACGGCACCGCAATGCCGCCTTCCATGAGGGCAGCGGCAACAGCCTCGCCCAAACCACCAACGATGCTGTGATTTTCGAAAGTCACCACTGCACGCTTGCCGACCGCCTCAGCCAAGACAAGCTCAACATCGAGAGGCTTGATGCAGAACATATCAATAAGCTCTACAGAGATGCCCTTCTCGGCAAGCAGATCTGCTGCCTTAAGCGCATCGGCAACCAGCTGGCCCGCGCTGATAATCAGCACATCGGAGCCCTCGCGCACTATGTTGCCTTTGCCCATCTCAAAAGTTGAGCCATCAGCATAAATGGAAGGAGCATCCTTGCGCCCCGTGCGCAGATAATGAATACCCTCCATCTTGGCAAACTCACGCACAATCCAGTCAGCTTGCACTGCATCAGCCGCATCACAGATAACAGAACCTGGCAATGTACGCATAATTGCAACATCTTCCCAGGTTGTATGCGTGCCACCGTTTGCGCCCACCGTAAAGCCAGGGTCAGAACCCCAGATATTGATAGTATTGGCCGCATAACCACCAGATAGGAAAATCTGATCAAAAGCGCGACGCGTCGCAAAAGGCCCAAAGGTATGAGTAAAGGGAATAAATCCCTCAGAACTCATACCAGCCGCAATACCCATCATGTTTGCTTCAGCAATACCTACTTGCACATATTGTTTGGGGTGTGCTTTCAAAATCTTGTTTGTACCAGAGGCGCCACCAAGGTCGGCTTCAAGCATAATAACCTTGTCGTTAGTGTTCATGAGGTCGATGATACTATCGCAGATGGCGTCGCGATATGAGGCGCCTTTGCTGCCAAGCGTTTCGGAAAGTGTGAACATTTATGCCTCACTCCCTTCAATTTTTGCATCAAGATCAGCAATAGCTTCATCGGTTGCCTGGTTGATTTCGTCGTTATTCCACTTCATGGAGTGATTAGAAACAGCGATCTCAAAGTACTTGACACCCGCACCCTTAACGGTATCCAAAACGATAGCGTTAGCAGAGGATTTATTCTGCTTTGCAGCCTCAATAGCAGCATCAATCGCAGCAATATCTTGACCGTTGACCTTTTGAGTCTCAAAGCCAAAGGCTTTCATCTTCTCCACGTAATCAAAGCCGTAAAGAACCTCGTCAATAGTGCCATCAAGTTGCTTTTTGTTGCTATCGATAAAGACGATACAGTTGGAAAGCTTCTTTGCTGCAATGAACTGGAATGCCTCCCAGCACTGGCCCTCATTGAGTTCACCATCGCCTACGATGAGATAGGTATACGCATCAGATCCTTTGAGCGCAAGTGCCTGCGCAATGCCTGCTGCTTCGGAAGTGCCTTGGCCGAGCGAGCCGGTCGTTGCATCAACACCCGGAGTTTTTAGGCGGTCAGTATGAGATGGCAGATTAGTTCCACCATCGTTAAGCGTCATGAGCCACGCTTTAGGGAAAAAGCCTCGCTCTGCTAGCACAGAATACATAACGGGACCTGCATGGCCCTTGGACAAGACAATACGATCGCGCTCTTCCCACTTGGGGTTTGCAGGGTCGTGTTTGAGCTGCTTGGTGTACAAATCAGCCATCAGCTCAACCAAGGACAAGGAACCGCCGACATGACCATATCCACGGTGCTGCAACATGGCAAGTACATCGCGGCGCACACGCGCTGCCAGTAGCGTTGCCTCCTTGAGCTCTTCTTCTTTCACAGTACCTCCCGTGAGTTATAAAACCTTCAAAACAAAAAAGCCCTGTGAGCCGAGGCTACACAGGGCGATTGGTAGGAATTTTAGCCCAGTTTTGCCTTGAGCTTTTCTTCAAGTTCAGCCTTATCGAGGATGTTAGTCAGAACAACTTTGCGATCATCGGGGATGTTCGCAATAAAGTCGCCAAGGTCAGCACCAACCACAAAGAGGTCGGCTGCTGTAGGGTTGATATCAGAAACGGTTGTATGGTCAACCTCAATCTCGCTGTGGCCAAGTTTCTTGACAACTTCCTCAGTGTTCATATGAACAATGAGACTGGAACCAAGACCAGAACCACAGGCGCACATAATTTTACGAATAGCCATAGTGATCTCCTTTTGGTTGGGCCGCAGATAATCGTTTTAGCGGCGTGTCCGTACCTAGTCTATCTACTTTTTCTCGCAGCGCTACAGAATAACTGACAACGTCGATAAACGGTACTTCTAGCGAAGGAGCCGAAGGCATGCGCACCCCGGCTCCATGTTGTGCTATCTCATCATTCGGCCAAGAATTGAGGTATTAAGCCTGCTTCTTGGGAGCGACGAAGTTATAGATAATCGGCAGCAAGTACACGATGACACAAATAGCAACAAGCAGACCATCCTGTGCAAAGCCGACGGTGTTACCAAAGACAATGCCCATCCAGGAGAAGTCAGCATCAGAGAATGTGCTGCCAACATAGCCCAGAGCGCTAAAGACAGGCATGCAAATCATAGGCAGGAAGGTAATGAGCAAGCCGTGTGCAAAGGAGCCAGCGATGCAGCCTTTGAGACCACCCTCAGCATTACCAAAGACACCAGCGGTTGCGCCGCAGAAGAAGTGTGGTACGACACCAGGAAGGATAAGGGCAACTGGAATGGCTGCGTTGATACCGTTAAGAATGAACAGGCCAATGATACCGCCGATGAAGGAGCTCAAGAAGCCAATGATAACAGCGTTGGGAGCATAGGTGAAGGCAACAGGGCAGTCCAGAGCGGGCTTTGCGCCGGGAACGAGCTTGTCAGCGATACCCTTGAAGGCAGGCACAATCTCGCCGATGATCAGGCGGACGCCAGACAAGATGATGTAAACGCCACCAGCAAAGCTCATGCCAGAGGTAAGAGCCCAGACAATCCAGTTGGTCTTGGTCTCGGTGCCAATATTAAGCAGCGCGCCAAGGTTGCCAACAGTAAGACCATAAGGAGCAAGCAGCTCAGCTGCTGCAGCTGCATCAGCATCAGCAGGAACGATGTTCAGGAGACCCTTGGCAATAGCAACGCCAACAACAATCAGGAAGAAGACCATCATCGTGATGGAAATGGAAACGGTGGTATCACGCAGGAAGACAAGACGCTTGGGGAAGTTAATCTCCTCAGTGCTTTTGCGCTTGGGGTCATTAGCAAAAAGCTTACCAATGACACCTGCAAACCAATAACCGATGCCACCAAAGTGACCCAAAGCAACACCGTCGGTGCCAGTGACCTTGCGGAAGGTGACCTGGCAATAAGCAGGAGACAAAACCATGATGAGGCCCAGCAGGCAACCACCAGCAATGTAGAGAGAAGCACCCTCAAGGTGACCAGCGCCACCAAGAATGACAGCAATCATGCATGCCATGTACAGAGTGTGATGGCCCGTCAGGAAGATATAAGGCATACGGGAGAAGCGAGCCAGAACAATATTGAGTGCCATGCCCAAAGCCATGATGATGGCGGAGCTGGTACCAAAGTTCTGAAGAGCGTCAGCGACAACTGCCTCGTTGTTAGGAACAACGCCCTGCATGTTAAAGGCGTAGTTAAAAAGCTCACCAAAGGCGAGCAAAGAGCCAGTCTGCAGGAAAGATGCACCTGCGGACAACACCAAGAAACCAACAATGGTTTTAATGGTGCCTCTGACAATGTCTTCGATAGGCTTGCTCTGCAGGCAAAGACCCACAAATGCAAGCAGACCGACTAGAATAGCCGGCGTCGACAGAATGTTGACAATAAAGTCTAGTACTGCCATTTTTCCTCCTCCAGTTGCAATGTGCCTTACATGGTTCCGCTCATATTACAAACGTCCTTTGACGGCTGGGCCGCAAAGCTACGTATTAGGCGGCAGGCTCCTCAACAAAAATCCTATAAACCTCATCAGCATCAGCAGCGGTTGCCACTTTTTCGATATTTGCAGGATCGGCAAACATCGTTGCCAAGACGCGCATCACATCAATGTGCGAATCGGGATCTGTTGCAGCCAAGGTAACGATGACACGAACAGGCTCACCAGGCTTGAATTCAACACCCTGGCGCGCAATAGTTACCGCCAGCTGCTGCTTGATAACGCCCTGATCAGGACGGGCATGCAACAGAGCCAAATCCGGAGCAAGCACAAAGTACGGACCAAACTTGTTTGTGTTTTCGATGATGCCGTCAATATAGGCAGGTGTAACAAAGCCACCATCTACCAACGGTTGGACGGCAACATGAATAGCATCTTGCCAATCTGCACAAGAAGAAACAATTTGTACGTTTTCTCTTTTAAGCATGTCAGACATAGCACTCATGGTATTACCTCCCTCAAAAATCGACTCTCAACACCAGAAGCAAGCTAAGACCTTTCTGTTAGCACATAAGCCCTGGAAAGTTCATAGATACTTCTCAGTACGTGCACATTCTATTCATGTTTTTCCTGTTTTGTTCGGAAAAAGTACACATTCCCCCTTTTTCTCGTTTTGTACATATTTTCTACATATTTATGATGAATTTAAAAAAGAGTCAATGTTTTGGAGGTATCGTGAGATAGTTTTTTCACAAGTCCCTCAGCTTAGAGAGGGGGGTGCGGACTTGTTTCGTCGGGAGCGCTGGGCGCGGATTGTTGCCATCCTTGAAATTGAGGGTTCGGCTAGTGTCGAAAACCTTGCACGTCGCTTTAACGTGAGCGTCGATAGCATCCGCAAGGATTTACAAGCCCTTTCTCGTGAAGGCCGTATTGAACGTTATTACGGTGGAGCTCGCAGGACTACTAACCCCTCCCCCGCCGCTGTCCGCCAGAGTGGGCAAAATCTTAATCAAGACTTCGAGCCTACTTCCCGTCCCACTACTCAGACTCATCCTTGGCCTTGGAATATCTCCGAACCTATCTCAGGTCCCATTTCTGTCAAACAAGAAGCTGACACTACAGCGCACCTTGCTCGTGAAGCAGTTGCGCGGCGTGCATATCTTGAAATCAACAATGGCGACTCCATCTTTTTGGATGTGTCACGAACAAACCTGTTGCTGGCAGATTTAATTGCCGAAGGCGACAAGCGCGTCATTGTTACCACCAATATGATTGAAGTGCAGCGGCGCTTGTCTTCCCTCTCTCATGTTACGGTGTTAGGCACGGTTGGCTATCTCAATGTGCAAGTTGCAGGCTCAATGAGTTCTGCTGCCCAAAGTTTGTTGGAGCCCTTGCTGATGGCGAAGGCGTTTATCGGAGCGAGCGGCGTCAACCTCACACAAGGGGCCGTAACTTCCAATTCCATCGACACAGGCGAGATGAAAGAGCGTGTCATTCATAACGCCTCCTATCGCTTTTTGCTAGTAGAAGAAGAGAAATTCCACCGTCCTGGCGTATTCCGTTTTGCTTCCATCACTGACTTCTCAGCAATTATCACAAACGCTTCGGATCCTGAGATTTTAGCCAGGCTCTCTCGCTATGGCGTTCCCACGCTTCGTTCAAATCCAAGCTAACTGAGCCGTGCCGATTTCTCAGCCAAACAAATCCGCCTGAGCTGAAACTCACTTCTTTCTCAAATTCGCCATCACTCCATCGCTCTATTCGCACACGTGAGAAAAACGTGTGTCTGCTTACGGCGCCTTTATACGACCCAAGCTATTCCAACCTCAGGTTGTGATGGCTCATTTGCTCAGTCTTTTAGCTGCATATCTACGTAAAAACTGCAGGTAGAAAGCCTAGTGTTGCAACCTGAGCTTGCAACAGCTTTGAGCAGGGTGTGCGAGAAGAACGCGTATCTGCGGTATCAACTCGTCTTGCAGCATGCCATGCAGC
>NZ_CAMXYY010000086.1 GCF_947253395.1 uncultured Olegusella sp. | reverse complement strand
AGGAGCTCTAGCATGATGATGCAAGCTCTGTGTGCGGAGGTTGATAAATTACATCGCGCACCCATCTGGATTGCCTACGTGACGCTACCTTTTATCGCGGCAGTTATCGGCACTTTCAATTACCAACAAAATTTAGGTCAACTTACGCCAGGCTGGGAAAATCTCTGGACGCAACATACTCTGTTTGAGTTCTACTTCTTTTTGCCTGCACTTGTAGGCGCGGGTTGCTCATGGCTTATGGGGCTCGAGCATGCGGGGTCAAATTGGAACCAATTACTTACGAGTCCCGTCGGTCCTTGGCGTATTATCGCCGCGAAGCTCGTGGTAGGCACAGTGATGCTGGGTGTCGCCCTTGCTGCGACAGGGGCGTTGTTCGTAGCCTGTGGGAAAGCAGTGGGTCTTGCTGCTTTGCCGTCCTGTGACTATATCGCCTATCTCCTACTCGCCTGGATCGGGGGCATAGCTATGGTGGCAGTGCAACTACTTGTGTCATTAGTCGTGCGCAGCTTTGCCGCACCAGTAGGAATAGCACTTGTAGGGAGCATCTCGGGTCTTTTGCTCTCGTCTAAGGGATGGGGACTGTGGTGGCCTTGGGCGCTTATGTCATTGGCATCAAACGCCAACGGACGAGGCACCCTAATGTCCGCCGAACTCGTGCAATTTGTGGGCATAGTTGCCCTCTTTTCCATTGCAGCATCCGTCCTCTGCGCTCTGATAATGTCACACGCGGCAGCAATATCTAAATAGGAGGACAAGACGAGAGAGCTGCAGCAATGCTCGGAGTAAAACACAACGATGCATAAGAAGTGATTGAGCTTATGGAGCAAAACGAAATCGGGGACAAGGGTATTAGGCAGTAATAATCTCTGGCATCATTGAAGCAAGTTTGGCCGAAAGAGGCTCTTGGCATTCATAGACCAGTCCTACTGCAGGACCTACGTGCACACCTATTACTGGACTTGCGGGAGTTACTATGACCTCTTTTCCGACAATAGGCTCAATACACTCCGTTGCCCATGCCTGCGCAACGTCTTTGGATCCGATGTAATGAACAGTGACATTTGCCAAGCCTTTTTCGTGGATATCATGCTTGAAGGTGTCGACGATCTTTTGCAAAGCTTTCTTTTGAGTTCGTACCTTTTTAAAGGTTGTTGCAATACCGTCTTGTACGGTGAGGATAGGGGAGATACGAAGCACATTACCGAGAAGTGCTGAAGCTCTTCCGATACGCCCGCCTTTTTCCAAAAACCTTAGGGATTCTGGTACAAACAAAAACCTTGTTGACAAAATAGTTTTTTTTGCAGCTTGGACACAATCCATCAGGCTGCCACCAGCATCTCTACAGGCGCAGGCAGAGATAACAGGCCAACCCAATTCCATGCAGTTAGTCATACTATCGATGAGCGCATAGTTAAATGAGGGATGTCTTTCGGATATTTCCCGCGCAGCCCTTATGACGCTTTCCAAAACCCCAGACATCTTAGCGCTAATGAAGATGCCCAAGACTTCTTTGCCCTCAACAGCAGCCTGCTCAAGTGCAGTTTCTACAGCGAGCGCAGAAGGCTGGCTTGAGGTGGGTATATCGTCAATCATCTCGTATATTTTTGAATAAAAGGCATCAAGATCCATCTCGCCTTCGCTGTAGCTAACACCACCATGGTTAACCGTCAGGTTGAGTAAGCAAATATCTAGTTTCTCTCTTAAAGCTTTTGGGATTGAAGACGTAGAGTCGGTGATGATGCGTATCATGGGCGTAAAACCTCTCGTATCTATAACACGGCAGACTCTGTTGTTGTGGCTCATTTTGATACTGAGAGATTTTAGATTCAAGCTCCTTTTTGCTTTGTTTGTTAGGGCGAAACGTACGTGTTTGACCAGTAGCGTAGGGTAAAACCTTCTTTTTCAGTTCGCTTTAGAGGTGCATTGTCCTTATTTGTCCCCATTACACATATGTGTTCAAAAAGTTAGTGACAGATTACTTTAATGAGATTATAGTTAGCCATGTATAACTATTGCTCTCGACGATAAGTCTGAGGAAAAGAGGTGTCTATGGCTGAAAAGGCAGCAAGAAACGCTGCGACTCAGCAGCAAAGCAAAAGCATTGCCCTTATGTTCAAATATGCAGGTAAGTATCGCTTTCTTACCTATCTAGGTGTGCTTTGTTCTGTATTGGCTATGGTATTGGGATTTGTTCCGTATATCTGTATTTGGCTTGTGGCACGTGACCTGATTGCGGTTGCTCCTAACTGGGCTAAAGCGACTCAGTTAGCTCACTATGGTTGGATAGCGTGCGCCTCTGCAATTGCCGGTATTTTGTTGTATTTTGCTGCGCTAATGTGCACACATGTAGCAGCTTTCCGTACGGCTTCTAATCTGCGTAAAGCTAGTGCACAGCACTTGATGCAGGTGCCTTTGGGCTACTTTGACACTCATGCATCAGGAGAAATCCGCCGCATCATTGATGGCTCGGTAGGATTGACCGAGGCTTTTTTGGCACATCAGCTTCCTGATGTAGGCGGTACCGCTGCATTGTTCATTGGCATGCTCATCCTCCTTTTTGTTTTTGATTGGCGCATGGGATTAACCTGTTTGTTGGATGCTGTGATTTCTATTGCCTGCGTTAGCATGATGATGGCGGGCAAGGGTATGAACTATATAAATGAATATCAAGCAGCCCTTGACCGTATGAATAAAGCAGCTACGGAATATGTTCGAGGCATTCCTGTCATCAAAGTTTTTCAGCAGACCATCTATAGTTTCAAAGCCTTCCATGAGGCTATCGAAGCATATAGCGATATTGCTCAAAGTTATGCAAACAATTTTTGTCGCGTGCCCCAAGCACTCAATCTTACTTTTATTGATGGCATAGTAGCGCTACTTGTACCAGCAGCGTTGATTTTGGCTCCAGGAGCAAAAGACCTGCCACACTTTTTGGCCGATTTTGCCTTCTATGCCATTTTCTCTGCGGTAGTCTCGACCGCTCTCCAACGCCTTATGTTTGCGGCAAATTTTACCATGCAGGCTAATAATGCAATGGAACGAATTTCAGCTGTACTCGAAGCTCCTGTATTACGTGATGCAGCAGTGATTGAGCATCCATCAGGTTCCTCCATTAGTTTTGAGCACGTGAGCTTTCGTTATGAAAACAGCAAAATTGATGCATTGAATGATTTGAGTTTTGCTATACCAGCAGGTTCAACTGTTGCCCTGGTGGGTCCTTCGGGTGGAGGTAAGACAACTGCTGCGTCGCTTGTCCCGCGTTTTTGGGATGTATCGGCAGGCAGAGTGTTGGTTGGCGGTGTAGATGTGCGCAATATTGCTCAGAGTGACTTGATGAATCAAGTTGCTTTTGTCTTCCAAAATAATCGCCTATTTAAAGGCAGCATTCTTGACAATGTTCGGGCTGCTCGTCCTGAGGCAAGTCGTGAAGAAGCTCTTGACGCTTTGCGTGCAGCTCAGTGTGATGACATTTTGCTTAAAATGCCAAATGGTGCTGATGAGCTTATTGGTCCTGGTGGCACCTATCTGTCTGGCGGTGAAGTCCAACGTATTGCGCTTGCGCGTGCAATTCTCAAAAACTCACCTATTGTGGTGCTCGATGAGGCAACCGCTTTTGCAGATCCAGAAAACGAAGCGCTTATCCAAAAGGCTCTCGCACGTCTTACAGAGGGTCGTACGGTTTTGATGGTGGCACATCGTCTTACTACCGTGCGCAATGCTGATCAAATTGTGGTACTTGATGGTGGCAAACTTGTTGAAAGTGGCAATCACGACGATTTACTTGCTGCAAATGGGCGTTACGCACATATGTGGGCGGACTATCAGCAGTCCATTAATTGGAAGATTCAATCCACTGGAAAGGAGGCATAAAAGATGTTGAATTTGCAAAAACGCTATGGCCTCTCTGCCCAAGGAGCAAAAAATATCCAGAAGGGCATCTGTTGGACAGTCATCGTAAATCTTGTAGTCATGGCAGGAATGTCTCTGTTTTATTTGGCAATGCGCGACTTGATGGCAGTAGTTACACAAGATGCGAGCATGCCTACACTGCTCCCTTATATCTTAGGCTGTCTTGTCTTTTTACTACTTTCGTTTGTTACGCATGTACAACAGTACATCAACACCTACGGTACGGTTTATGACGAGGTGTCGCACATCCGCATCTCGCTGGCCGAGCGCCTGCGTAAGCTGCCTCTGTCTTTCTTTGGCAGCCATGACCTTGCTGACCTTACCGAGACGATGATGTCTGATGTAGACAAGCTAGAGCACGTGTGGTCTCATGTATTGAGCTATCTGTACGGGTCGATTATCTCAACAGCTATCATCGCACTAGGTCTTTTTGTCTTTGATTGGCGCCTTAGTCTGGCTGCACTTTGGTCGGTGCCCCTAGCATTCGTATTACTCTTTGGCTCACAGTCTTGGTGGAAGTCGTTGCAGGACCAAGCTCGCATGAAGTCGCTTGAAGTTTCAGACGGTATGCAAGAGATGCTCGATAACGCTCGTGAGATTCATGCAACCAATCAAATTGACGCCTATCTTTCGCAACTAAACTCAAAGATTGATTGTGCGGAATCAACAATGCAGAAGGCAGAGTTTGTCGGTGGACTTTTTATCAATAGTGCTGCCGTGATTTTGCGCCTGGGTATTGCAACGACGATTTTGGTTGGTGCATATCTCATCAGCACAGGCGCGATTGACTTCTTGACATTTTTCATGTTTTTGCTGGTTATATCACGTATTTATGCACCGTTTGACCAGTCATTTGCGCTCATTTTTGAGCTCATCCTGAGCAAGCTTTCCTCTGCTCGTCTCAATCGCTTTTTTGATGAGCCGCTTGCAACGGGCAGTGAGGATTTCCAGCCTGCAAATCACAACATTAGCTTTGAGAAAGTTGGGTTTGATTATGGTACAGGTACCGAAAAAGTGCTTGAAGAGGTGAGTTTTATAGCACGTGAGGATGAAGTTACCGCGTTGGTAGGCCCTTCTGGTTCGGGCAAGTCTACCTGTGCGCGCTTAGTGGCTCGTCTTTGGGATGCAAATGCGGGCGCCGTGCGTATTGGTGGTGTTGACGTAACAGAGGTTGATCCCGAGACGCTCTATGGGCATATATCGATTGTGTTTCAGGACGTTATGCTCTTTGATAACAGTGTGATGGAAAATATACGTATTGGTCGTCGCGATGCGAGTGATGCAGAAGTGCTTGCTGCGGCAGCAGCAGCTAACTGTGATGAGTTTGTTGAGCGTATGCCTGATGGCTATCAGACCTTGATTGGTGAAAATGGCAGTCGCTTATCAGGTGGTGAGCGTCAGCGTATTTCTATTGCACGCGCGATGCTTAAACGAGCGCCAATTATTTTGCTTGATGAGGCAACGGCATCGCTTGATGTGGAAAACGAGACCAAGGTGCAAAAGGCCTTGTCTAGATTATTGGAAGGCAAAACCACTCTTGTTATTGCTCATCGTATGCGTACTATTTCTAGAGCTGACAAGATTGTGGTGCTTGAGGATGGTCAGGTAATTGAGCAGGGCAGTCCTGCAGACTTGCTCGCGCATGATGGAAAATTTGCCCATATGGTTCAGTTGCAAAACCAAAGTGAGGCTTGGGCATTGTAAAGAATCTCAATAAGCAGATCCTGGCACGCTGAGTTGAGTTCTGTTGATGGACTCAACTCAGCTTTGCGAGAGATCTTGCAGCCAAGCTGAGCAAGTGCCTTAAAGCAGACGATGAGGCTATAGGTACGGTTCACCGGTTTTTTATATATAAGTATCTTATTTGTTGTGGCTATGATCATGCTCATGCTCGTCATGTGCATGATGATGCTCATGTCGCAATTCAGCATGTTTTTGCCATAGGGCAGGCACAAAGGTTTCGCGCAGACCCGAGCGCAAAAGCTCTTCTCCGATAAAAACGCAACGCGTTTCTTCTTGGGTATCTTCGACACCAGAAATAGCCC
>NZ_CAMXYY010000085.1 GCF_947253395.1 uncultured Olegusella sp. | reverse complement strand
TCGCTTTTTGCAAGCGCAAGCTGAGAAGTCAGTTCATCTCGCTCTTTTTGGGCTTGAGCATACAGCTTGGCAAGCGCGAGTTCGTTTTGTGCCTGAAGCGTATCTTTTTGAGAAGCAAGCTGAGCTGTCAGTTGAGCAATATGAGCATCACGCTCGGCTAGTTGAGTTTGTATCTGCTGGATAGCTTGGGTTTCAGCAAGACGTACTGCTTGATCGCGAGTATCCTGAGCAGCTTTAATTTGAGCTCTGAGTTCTGCGAGCTGAGCATCGCGCTG
The DNA here is from genome assembly GCF_947253395.1 of uncultured Olegusella sp. Taxonomy (GTDB): domain Bacteria; phylum Actinomycetota; class Coriobacteriia; order Coriobacteriales; family Atopobiaceae; genus Olegusella. The sequence continues at coordinate 5,773 of NZ_CAMXYY010000085.1, read as the reverse complement.
AGCAAGCTCATGGGCAGCACTTTGTTTGTCTTTGGCTGCATCAGCTAAGAGCTGATCGCGAAGTTTTGCTAGCTCGAGCTGCTGAGACTTTTGACTATCAGATCGCAGCAAATTCTCACGTGCCTCAAGCTCACGTTTGAATTCCTTGTCTCGCACCTGCGCAACAATTTGAGCGTAACCACTTTCATCAACGGTAAAATGCGTGCCGCAGTTAGGACAAACGATATCGCTCATGAGTTTTCCTTCCGCTAGCTTTGCTTGACGTCTATCTTCTCACAAGCACCGGACAGCAAAAAGGCTGCCAACAGGTGACAGCCTTGGTGTACTTCTCTACACAAACAAAATAAATAAATCTACTCGCCAAAGCCTTCAAAAGGATTGTAATCTTGAGAATTTTGATCGTTTTGATGATTGTTTCTCATGAGTTGTTGTTGGGTCTGTAGTTCCTCATCATTGCCCAGCGTTACCGTAAAGCTCTTTTCTGTGCCATTACGATTGACGGTGACCTTGACTTCATCGCCCTCTGCATGACTACGAATGCTCAAAATCACGCCATCAGCGGAACTAATCTTGTCATCATCAATTGCAGTAATGATGTCGCCTTTCTTGATACCAGCCTTTGCGGCAGGACCATCCTTATCAACCTGTGCCACATAGGCGCCCTTGTCAACAGAAAGACCACTGGAATTTTGAGAGTTAACTGTCAGCATCGACACGCCAATATAGGCATGAGTGACCTTTTCACCAGCGATAATTTTCTTGGCAATATTTACGGCGTAATTTCCCGGAATAGAAAAACCAATGCCCGAAAAGTCACCACTTGAGGACTCTACCAGCGTATTGATACCTACGAGCTCACCCTTATCATTAACCAGGGCACCGCCGGAATTGCCTTGATTGATAGCAGCATCAATCTGAATAAGGTTCGCGTAAACCGTGGTACCCGAAGAAGAAGGCAACAAGGTTGAGCGGTACAAAGCCGAGACAATACCCGTCGAAACAGACTGATTGAGACCAAAGGGACTGCCAATAGCCATAACCCAGTCACCAACAACCAACTTATCAGAGTCGGCAATATCAATAGGAGTTACGCTCGCACCCTTGAGATCAACTTTGATAACAGCGATGTCAGAGGAGCTATCTGAGCCTACAACCTTGGCATTGTAAGTTTTTCCCTCAATATCAACCGTAAGCGACTGGGCATTTTCAACTACATGATAGTTGGTAATGATATTGCCTTTTTTGTCCAAAATAACGCCAGAACCGAGCGCTTCCCCGCGTGGAGTTTTGACACCAATGGACACAACCGAAGGCAAACACTTGGTAGCTACCGCCCCCGCAATTGAAGCATTCTCACTGCTGGCATTGATTGTTATCTTGCTACTCGGACCTGCGGTTGTGGTAATAACTTTTGATCCAAGAGTTCCTGTACCAAGAAGTATCGCCACCAGTGCACCAGCACCTACCGCACCACCAAGTACGCCCTGCAGAAAATGCTTGGCTCCACTGCGCTTTTGCTTATGAGTATTGTGCAGCGAGGGCGCAGCTGTAGGCTGATTACCCACAGGACCATTTGCACCACCATAGTTTTGTGTGGGACGCGGTTGTACTGCCGTGGGCGGTACTGCAGGACTCACCTGTGCAGACTGTTCAGAGGTAGAACTCTGCTTATCAAAGCTGGGCTGATCATCAAATTCACTCATCGTCGCTCCTTTGCTTTGGCACTGCTTGTATGCCAAGCCACAAATACAAGAAAAATTTACCCTTAATGAAAGTGCTCATACTCAATACGCACGAAGAGTACATTTTACAAAAAACAGTAAGGCGTAATGATTCTCAAATTACATCCTGCGGCTTTATCAAATACCTGTCGCATCGTGCTTGTTCAAAAAATTGTAGCTAGGACTAAACCTAGCTACAAAGATTTGAGATATAAATTTTTAATCCACAGCTTAGATCTTGAAGAGATAACCAACGCCACGTACGGTCACAATATGAGCCGCAATCTGAGGACCTACCTTGGAGCGAACGCGTCGGATATGAACATCAACCGTACGAGTACCACCACAATACTCAAAGCCCCACACGCGATGAAGCAGCGCTTCGCGCGAATAAGCACGCGATGGGTGTGTAGCCAAGAAGGACAGCAGTGAGTACTCCATCAGCGTTAAGTCAACGCTCTTCTCATTGATATAGACCTGATAGGTGGCTAGGTTAATCGTCATATTATCAACAGTAATAATGTCATCGGGAGCATTTTCCTCGCCAGGCCACAGCAGTAGAGAACAACGCACTTCAAGCTCAGCATCGCTGGCAGTAGAGCAGATAAAATCATTGTGACCCTGAACGGGCAAATGGAATTTGCTGAGTTTATGCTCATCCATAATATAGAGACGAGGGATGAGTCCGTTGTCGGCAACGTAGCTATCAACGCTGGTGAGTGTTTCATTTTCCATACCTTCAGGATCAACAATTACTAAAGAAAACTCATGACCCGAAGAAATTGCCTGCGAAAACGTAGCAGGCGTGGCTAGTGCAACCGAAACGTCAAGCTTATGCGTAAGCTCGCTCATTCTTGCATGGTAGCGATCAGACTTCGCAATGAGCAAGATATTCTTATGATGCATGTGCTTGCTCCCCGTACTCTTTTGCTAAGACAGTGCCAAAGGCCCTGCACATTTCAAAAAAGAATAGCATATTGATATAAGATTGGACACGAATATGAAAACCCACATCGAGTCTCTAGTATTACCAGAGACTCGTTTTTTGCAAATATATTTAACCAGCTGAAGCCTTAAAGAGTTAAATACCTGCGTAATACCTATCACGTTCCCAGTCAGTAACGGCACTACAGTATTCATCCCACTCCTTATGCTTTGCTTCAAGCATATAAGAAACAATGTGGTCGCCCAGTACTTCACGCATGAGTTCACTCTTCTCAAAGAGGTCTAAAGCCTCGCCTAAAGTGCGCGGCAATGAGGCTACACCCAGACGTGCAAGCTCGGCAGGACCTTTTGCCAAAGTCTCAGCATTGACTTCACTGGGGAGTACCAGCCCCTCTTCAATACCGCGCATACCCGCAGCAAGAGTAGCTGCAATAGCAAGGTAAGGATTAGCAGAAGGATCGGGGCTACGTAGCTCACAGCGGGCAGACTGGTGTTTGCCTGGTTTGTGTAGAGGAACGCGCACCAGAGCGTTACGATTTTTGAATCCCCAGGTAGCATAAGCAGGTGCATCCCCTGAAGGCACCAAGCGCTTATAAGAATTAATTGTCGGGTTGCAAATTAAGGTGTACTCGGGTGCATATTTAAGAAGACCTGCCATGTACTGGCAACCCAGCTCAGAGAAGTGTGCATGTGGTGCATCGGAGTCGCCATCGCGCGGGCCCCAAAAAACGTTATTGCCATCGAGGTCAAACAGCGACTGATACAAAAACATTCCAGAGCCCGTATACTCACTCATTGGCTTGGGCATAAAGGATGCCAACACTCCGTTTTCCTGAGCCATCGAGCGGATGACATAACGCGCGGTAATGATGTTATCAGCAGCAGTAAGAGCCTCGGTAAAGCGTAGTTCAACAGCATTTTGCGAGGGCGCACTGGAGTGGAAATTATACTCTACAGGTACTGACATGCGCTCAAGCATCATGGTAGTATCGCGACGCAAATCAGAACTTGAATCAAAAGAAGTCAAATCAAAGTAGCCTGCGTAGTCCAAAGGACGCACTTGATTGGGACGAGCGGAACCATCTGAAGCAAAGTAAAAGTACTCGATACGAGGACCAATGTTGGCTACATAGCCCTTTTCATCAAGATTTTCAAAGAATGTTTTGAGGCAGGTACGAGGATCACCCTCAAAAGGCTCACGACGAGGTGTGGCGATGTCGCAAATGATACGCGCAGAGGGACCTTCAGAGGAGTTGCCTGGCAAAATCTGAAAAGTCGAAGCATCAGGAAAAGCGAGCATGTCAGATTCTTCAAGCGGTACAAAGCCATCAACGGAGGAACCATCAAAGCCAATGCCCTCTTCAAAAGCTTCTTCCAAATCTTCAGCTGAAATAGCAAAAGATTTTAATGTGCCGAGCATATCGGTAAACCACAGTCGAATAAAACGAATGTTGCGCTTTTCTACCGTACGCAGAACGAAATCGATGTTTCTGTCATCGCTCATTCAATGCCTCCCTCAGACATATCGTGCCAGACAAACTCTGTACCGCTCTTGCACGGGGCAGTCCAGCAAAACTGCACATATCTATAGTCGAACATCGAAGTATTCCATACATAAATTTCGTCTCTGTTACCTGTTTTGACTGAACTCTGCAAAAGGTAGGCTAACGACCTTGTATGTCCTTTTCAAGAGCAGAATTTGCGCGCTGGAGCATATCGGCTGCAGCAGAACAATGACCTGAACCCGCAGCTCGTGCCTTGCAGGTACCAGAGCTGCCACAACTCGCACACTCTCCTCTACCTTTTCTGAAAGAACGAAACACCAAAAATACACCCAGTCCAACGAGCGCTAGAACAATCACATCAACCATGGGACCCCCTCATCTTTGTTAGACAAGTATAACTATACCCAACAAACTCTACCTTACGGTAGTAATACGTTGATTGCTACGTGAGGAACATACGGACCTCGTTCTCGCTTACAATAAGAACTAACAGATCGCGGATTACCGCGTAGGGACAAGACAGGAAAGAGGAACAGATGGCAGACAACCAAAACATGCAACTTGTCATTATTCGTCACGGCGAAAGTGAGTGGAACAAGCTCAACCTCTTTACTGGTTGGACAGATGTAGATCTTACCGAGACAGGCCGCGAGGAGGCTGCGGCAGGTGGCCGTGCGCTCAAGGAGGAAGGCTTTGACTTTGATCTCTGCTATACCTCCCTGCTCAAGCGTGCTATCCATACCCTCAACCACGTTCTTGATGAGATGGATCGCAATTGGCTACCTGTGTATAAGACATGGCGTCTTAACGAGCGTCACTATGGCGCACTTCAGGGTCTCAACAAGGCTGATGCTGCTGCAGAGCACGGCGATGAGCAGGTCAAAATTTGGCGTCGCTCCTTTGATGTACGTCCACCTGCGCTAGAGCCTGGCGATAAGCGCGATCCTCACGTCCAAGATCAGTTCCGCGATGTACCTCAGGAGGAGTTGCCTTACACCGAGTGCCTCAAGGACACCATCGCTCGTGCATGGCCGTACTTTGAGTCCGAGATTAAGCCTCAGATGTTGGCTGGCAAGCGCGTGCTCATCGTCGCTCACGGCAACAGTCTGCGTGCTCTTGTGATGCAATTTGAGCACCTTACTCCTGAGCAGATTCTTGAGGTCAACATTCCTACTGGTGTTCCTTGTGCGTACACCTTTGACAAGGACTGGAACGTTATCGACAAGCGTTACATCGGCGATCCTGCCGTCATTGAGGCAAAGATTAACGCTGTCGCCAACCAAGGCAAGGCAAAAAAGTAGTCTTGTTTGATATAACAGCTATGCTGTTACCCTAAACCAGAGCCGCTTGCGGTTTAACTCCGCGGGCGGCTTTTCTTGCTATTATATTTCGACTATGAACGCAGCTTATCAAATAAACTTGCATAACCACTGTGATAAAAGTAGACAAGTTCTTGTATATATGGAGCAGCAATTCTTTCATCTGCTTCATTATGAAAAATTTCAAAAACACAGGAAAAATAAGAGCGCGCGAGGGCATGCGCCAGTATGTCCGAGATGGGAGACATGCTCTCATTGCTTCGAGCATTACAGATTTCAATAT
>NZ_CAMXYY010000084.1 GCF_947253395.1 uncultured Olegusella sp. | reverse complement strand
TATAAATGCCTACGGAAGGCATGCCCATGCCACCACCCATAACCGAGACAGGCTGACCCTGGTAGGTGCCCGTAAAGCCCAACATATTACGGACGGTATTAAAGCAGGTCACATTCTCAAGATAGTGTTCTGCCACATACTGCGCGCGTAGGGGATCACCTGGCATAAGGACGGTCTTTGCAATCTGACCCTCAAGGGCGGCATTGTGCGGAGTCGGTACGTTAGGCATTATCAGCAACCTCCAAGATATCGTTCAAACGAGACGTGCCATTTTTAAGAGCAGGGACACCAAGGTAGTCAAGAACCGTGGCAGAAACATCAGCAAACGTAGTACTGGTACCTAGGTTGGTACCAGGACGCACCTGAGGGCCGGCAATAACCCAAGGTGCATATTCGCGGGAGTGGTCAGTCGAAGGCGTCACAGGATCGCAGCCGTGATCGGCAGCTACCATAAAGAGATCACCTTTGCGAAGTTTGCCCAAAATGGTTGGAATATGCTCATCAAAATAAGCCAGCGCCTTGGCATACCCATCAACATCGTTACGATGCCCATAAATCATGTCGGTATCAACAAGGTTGACAAAGCAAAGACCCTCAAAATCGCGATCAAGCAGCTCGATAGTGCGATCGATGCCCTCAGGGTTGCCCGAGGTGGGGATGGACTCTTTGATACCACGTTGAGCAAAAATGTCATAAATCTTGCCAACGGAGATAACGTCAACGCCAGCCTTGGTCAAAGCATCGAGCATAGTCTCGCCCGTAGGCTCCAGTGAGAAGTCGTGACGATGCGAGGTTCTGGTGTAGGCGCCTTCCTCACCAATAAAGGGACGAGCAATAACACGAGCAACGGCATGCTTGCCCGTGAGAATCTTGCGAGCAATGCGGCAATACTCGTAGAGCTGCTCGCAGGAAACGACGTCTTCGTGTGCAGCAATCTGAAAGACACTATCAGCAGAGGTGTAGACAATCAGCGCACCCGTCTCAACCATCTCGCGGCCATAGTCACGAATAACCTCAGTGCCAGAATAGGGCTTGTTGCAAAGCACTTTGCGCCCAGTCTGGCGCTCAAACTCCTCAATAATCTCTACAGGGAAGCCCTCAGGATAGGTTGGAAAACGCTCAGGTGAAATAACACCTGCAAGCTCCCAATGACCAACCGTAGTGTCCTTGCCCTGGGAAGCCTCACGCAGGCGACCAAATGCGCCGGTAGGCGCCTCGACAGGCTTTAGACCTACGTCATAGGCCGAGTCAAGTGCACCGTCGATGTTGAATAGGCCGAGTTTTTGAAGATTGGGCATAGCGAAGTAGGTGCTGGTTGCGCAGGCGCAAAGAGTATTGCTGCCCTCGTCACCGTACTCTGGAGCATCAGGCTCTTCGCCAATGCCAAAGCTATCCAGCACAACAATAAAGACCCTCTTCTTCATCTAGTCACCGTACCCTCAACTTGCCGCCTTTTACAAACGTAATGGCGTAGATATAAGTGAATCCATGATAGCGCGCGGGATAGAATCGGCTTCCAACGTTTTTTACGCGCAAGGATGGTACGCGACAGCTTATTCTGCTTGGGTCAAGGCGAAGAAGCACAGCTGCCCTGGGTAGGAGGTCCTCTGCCACCTTCAAAAGAATTCCAAGATGCTTTGTTTGCCAGCATTATATGGGGCTGGATCCAGGGATTTTCGGCAAAAAAATGCGCCCAAGCAGGACTTATAGCTGCTGCCTATCACGCTAACGCACGAGGCTCAACACGCGTAACACTCGACAGCAAAAGCTTGCGAGCCCGCTTGGGTGCAGAATCAGACTAGCGAGGACTTAGCTTACGATTGCGATGCTTGCGCTTGTACCCAGACGATCAGCGCCAGCCTCGACCATTGCCAAAGCCTCCTTTTGATTGTGGATACCACCAGCAGCCTTGATCTTGCAAGCATCGCCTACGGTCTCACGCATCAGGCGCACATCCTCGATGGTAGCGCCACCTGTGCTAAAGCCGGTGCTTGTCTTGACAAAGGCTGCACCAGCCTTCACGCAGTCCTGGCAAGCACGAACAATTTGATCGTGGTCAAGCAGGCAGCACTCAAGAATAACCTTGACAGGATGGTTCTCGGCAGCCTTGACCACCTCAGCAATGTCATTGATAACGTACTCATCATCGCCATCAATAAGTTTGCCCACGTTGATAACCATGTCAATCTCGGTGGTCCCATCCAGCACTGCTTGGCGAGCTTCAGCGGCCTTGCCCGCGGTAGTGGCAGCACCCAAAGGGAAGCCAATGCAGGTGGTAACACCTACACCAGAATCGCCCAGGCGCTCAACCGCAAACTTGGTCCAGCAACCGTTGATAGAAACGGTGGCAAACTTGTACTCCATAGCCTCATCGCACAGCTTGGCAAGATCTGCCTGCGTTGCGTTGGCCTTAAGATTGGTGTGGTCGATGCGCTCGTGAAGTTCCATGCTTTTCTCCTTCTTCTCTAGGAATATTCATGAGGCGAGATTGTAGCGCCGACTCACAATGCAAGGCCCCAATACCCGCCAAACCTACACGCAAATCGGCAACAATCTCGCGTAAGTGGTAGTATTTCGCTCGCAAACGGTAGATCACCTCACTTCACTTGGAAGTTATGCTTGTCTGAAAAAGCTGTTATCTAAAAAAGTTTACCTGTCCGCTGGTCAAGCAGCACAGCTCAAGACATCCAAGCAAAGCGGAGCCGGTTGCGACACATCAGACGCCATACAACACGCACTTTCGACAAGCAAAGCTGCGCCCCGAATCTAAAAGACGCAAACCATACGTCAAAGATTCGAAGGCGCAGCTCAGGTAAAGGGACTCACTCATTGCTCGATACTACGAACAATTATGAACCGCCCGGGCGATTATATCTCGCCTAGTGGCTTAGTACATGCCACCGCCCTGGCCGCCAGCTGCAGCGGCGCGAGAAATGGCTTCCTCAATGGAGGTGTCCTTGGGCTCATCAGAGACGGTAGCCTCAGTGATGAGAATCAGGGAAGCAACAGAAGCGGCATTTTGCAGTGTGGTGCGGGTAACCTTGACAGGGTCAAGGACGCCCATCTCAACCATGTTGCCATAGCTGCCGTTTGCAGAGTCAAGACCCTCGCCCTCGGGCAGAGACTTGATCTTCTCGACCACAACAGAACCCTCAAAGCCAGCATTAGAAGCAATAGTGCGTACGGGAGCCGTAAGCGCCTTGCGAATGATGTCCACACCAATCTGCTCGTCAGCATCTACGGTCTCAACGGCATCCAGAGCCTTGGTTGCCTGCAGGAAAGCAACGCCGCCACCTGCGACAATGCCCTCCTCAACAGCTGCACGAGTGGCCTGAAGCGCGTCCTCAATGCGGTGCTTGACCTCTTTGAGCTCAACTTCGGTAGCAGCGCCAACCTTGATAACGGCAACGCCACCGGAGAGCTTGGCCAGACGCTCCTGGAGCTTCTCGCGGTCAAAATCAGAAGTGGTGTTCTCAATTTCGTTTTTAATCTGAGCAACGCGCTCATCAATGGCTTCCTTTGAGCCAGAGCCACCAACAATAGTGGTGTTGTCCTTGGTAATCTTGACGGACTTCGCACGACCAAGCATCTCGGCGGTAACATCAGAAAGGGTGACGCCGAGCTCCTTCATAGCAACTTGGCCGCCCGTAAGCACAGCGATGTCCTCAATCATGCGCTTACGACGATCACCGTAGCCAGGAGCCTTAACAGCTGCAACCTGGAGAGCGCCACGAATCTTGTTGAGAATCAACGATGCCAGAGCTTCACCGTCAACGTCCTCAGCAATGATCAGCAAAGGGCTGCCAGACTTGGCGACAGCCTCAAGAATAGGCATGACGTCTTGGACGTTGGAGACCTTCTGATCGGTCAGCAGAATGTAAGGATTTTGCAGCTCAGCGGTCATGGTGTCCTGCTCAGTTGCAAAGTATGGAGAGATGTAGCCCTTGTCAAACTGCATGCCCTCAACCGTGTCGATATCAATACCAAAGGTCTGAGACTCATCAACTGTGATAACGCCATCCTTGCCGACAACGTCCATTGCGTCGGCAATCTTGGCGCCAATCTGGGGATCGCCAGCAGAAATGGTACCAACGGAAGCAATCTGCTTTTTGGTGGAGACGTCCTGCGCAGAACCCTTCATCTCCTCAACAGCGGCTGCAACTGCCTTGTCAATACCACGACGAATTGCGATGGGATTTGCACCAGCTGCCACATTGCGAAGGCCTTCATTAACGATAACCTGTGCAAGCAGAGTTGCGGTGGTAGTACCGTCACCAACCGTGTCATTAGTCTTGGTAGCAACTTCTTTTACCAGCTGAGCACCCATGTTCTCAACGGGGTCCTTAAGCTCAATCTCCTTGGCAACAGAAACGCCGTCGTTGGTAATGGTGGGGGCGCCGTAGCTACGCTGAAGCGCCACGTAGCGACCCTTAGGGCCAAGGGTTGTCGTCACTGCATCGGCAAGAGTGTTGACACCCTTGGCGAGCTTGGCACGCGCATCGGTGCCGAAGGTAATATCCTTTGCCATTGTTTTCCTCCTTGTAGGAATACTCAATCAAAAAGCTTTGCGGTACTTGTCAGCAAAGCGGCTACTCAACGAGCTGCTTACTCGCTAATAATGGCGTAGATATCATCTGCGCGGAGCAGCAGGAAGTCCTCGCCATCAATCTTGACGTCGTTACCACCAAACTTGCCGTAGTACACCTCGTCTCCCTTCTGGACATCCATGGGGATACGATTGCCATTCTGGTCGCGCTTGCCCTCGCCTACCGCAATAACCTGACCACGCTGAGGCTTTTCCTGTGCGCCAGAGCTGATGTAGAGACCAGAGGAAGTCTTCTCCTCTTTGGGAGCGGGCTTGACGAGAACGCGATCACCCAGCGGCTTCAATGTCATGATTAAAACCTCCTTCTGCGCCATATGGCGCTTTTTTTCGAGCAGTGCGGGCCGAACCCGCCATTCTTAACTGCCAACGCTAGGAATAATACCCAGATATGCAAAATATAACAACGAAATTAGAAAAAAATCTGCTATTGACACACTTAGGTTTATTAAGTGTGCTTCTATGGTAGGTCTGGTGGAGCTTAGGCAGCAAGCTCCCCTGCTCTGCTTGGTTTCAGCATGGTGCTATTTTGCTAAGCAAGGCGTCTGAGAGGGGATAGTTCTTCGCGAGCACAGGGCTATAGCTGACTAGTCCTCGAGATGATCAAGTTCGGCAAGCCAGAGGTTTGCTTGGGCATCGGAGGGCATGCGCAAATCGCCGCGAGGACTCACTGCCACCGAGCCTACCTTTGGCCCATCAGGCAAACAGCTTCTCTTGAACTGCTGCGCAAAGAAGCGCCAATAAAAAGTTTTCAGCCACGTCTTGATGGTCGCCACATCATATCTATCACCGAGCGCGTAGCACGCTAAACGGAACACCTTGCGCGGAGCAAAGCCACGCCTCAATACTTGATACAAGAAGAAATCGTGCAGTTCATAGGGACCCACCAAATCCTCAGTGCGCTGAGAAATCGTGCCATCAACTGAGGCAGGTAGGAGCTCTGGCGACACCGGTGTATCAAGCACGTCAAGCAAGACGCGCGACAACGCAGCCGAGTTCGTGGTATCCGCTACGTGGTTAACTAAGTGTCTCACCAGCGTCTTTGGCACACCACCGTTAACACCATACATACTCATGTGATCGCCATTGTAAGTGGCCCAGCCCAGCGCCAGCTCGGATAGGTCGCCCGTACCAATGACCAAGCCACCGTCTTTGTTGGCGATATCCATCAAAATCTGTGTACGTTCACGCGCTTGGGCATTCTCATAGGTCACATCGTGTGTCGTTTCATCCTGCCCAATATCGGCAAAATGCTGACGTACGGCTGCGGCGATGGGTACTTCGCGCAGCTCACAGCCCAAAGCATCTGCCAACTCCTGTGCATTAGAATGTGTGCGGTCGGTCGTGCCAAAACCAGGCATAGTTACTGCGATGATCCCCGCACAGTCAAGCCCCACCAGGTCAAACGCACGCGCTGTCACCAACAAAGCAAGCGTCGAATCCAGACCACCCGACACGCCCACCACCGCACGTGTCGAGC
>NZ_CAMXYY010000083.1 GCF_947253395.1 uncultured Olegusella sp. | reverse complement strand
ATACAGGATGATTTTCTAACTTCTTAGCAAGTGCCTTTGCGGAGTCTGAAGGTCGAGGATTGCCGCCGATTAACCAAAATGTATGCTTGAGTTCATCTCGAAGTTCTGGAGTAGAGAAAGGATATTTTTCTTGAGTGGTGAGTGCATTGAGGAACTGATCTACTTCTGCATCATGCTTAAATCGCCCACTGTCGTTGACCGAGAAAAACTCATTGAGATCGAAAGCAAACTCTTCGGTCTCATCATTGATAGTAATTCCTTGACTGAGCTTGTCAGCGATTACGTCACTCATCTGGTAGGTAAAGAGGTTGAGTTTTGGCAAATCCTCATAGGGATTAAGAAGCTCAGGGTTTTTCTTATCCCAGTTAGTCTTTGCCTGCTGCTCATCTGCGTAGGTCCAGTTAAAAATGGCATCATTCTCGAATTTACCCGAAGCGAGAGCCTTAAAAGGAGTGCCGGAAAGGTGCAGGGTAAATTTGCGCTTGATATGGTCAAACGTAACATTAGTCTTGTAGGTGTCTACACCTTCGTGAGCTTCGTCAATGATTAGCGCATCCCAGGCGAGTTCAGCAATATGGTCAAGTTTGGAATAGTTTCCACCAAATGCAATTGCGCCTTTGAGGTCTTGAAGACTAACAAACTCTATGCAACGTGGACAATTATTCTTAGGCGCGTTTGCCACAAGGTGAGAGAAATCCTCACGTGAGATGACATGCTTTGCTCCCTTAAGTGAGGAGACCTCACTAACAAAGTAGTAGCCAGACTGAGTTCCGAGGAACTTTACATAGTCGGAATACCAGCTGTTTGCGATAGCAGGGCGGTTGGTAACAATGAGAACTTGTTTTGCGCCAAGCTGTTTTATTAGGTCATAGGAGCTTAGAGTTTTGCCAAAGCGCGGTTTTGCATTCCAGAGAAACTCTGCATGTTCATGCGAGTGAGCATAGCTAAGGGCTTGTTTAGTTGCTTTTACCTGTTCATCTCGCAAGATGTAGGTAGACGGTTCATCAGTTGCGATTAACCCACGATTTTCTCTGAAATCTTGGTAATGTTTTTTACTAGTAGGTCCGTCTATATGAAACCACTCAGTATTTTTGCCAGATTCTTCATCAACGGCGCGTTCAATACCGAGTTTTTCGAGATAAGCGTGTAGGTCATAGTCTTTAAAGGTGGTAGGCTCTTCGCCATCATCAAACTCAGCACGGCCTTGCCATTGTTTTTTTGCTTTTACTTGGGCAGTTCTGACCTGCTCCTTAATGCGCTCATCAACTGATTTTTCCGTGTACCCAATCTTTGACCAACCCTGATGAGCCGCAATCTGGGGAGTGGTATAGGAATAAATCATCGGACGTACGGGTTTGGAAGCTTTTACAAGCGATGTGATGTTGGAGGTGGCCATACTTAGCTCATCTCCTTCACGTGTGTCTCAATAAATTCAATCTCTTCTTTAGACAAGCCATATTTTGTATAGAGCTGCTGGTCGATATCGTGAATAGATTGACTCCAGTCGATATCAGAGTTCGACGTAAAGTCTTGGAGGGGTACGTATGCCCATTTATCTGGTGATATATCCTGCGTAATTTTCAATATACCTAATAAAGCTCTTGAAAACTTTCCTTCAATATATTTTTTGGCGTTGGCCGCTTCAATTTCTGTATCAAAGTTGCCAATACTAATAAAGGTTTCAGTAGACCCAGTAGCTGGTGTACCAATGATTGGGGCAATTAGCATTTCGCCGAATTGTCCACTCCCGATTGCCTTTGATAAAAACAATTTGTAGCTGTTTAAGTTAACTACAGGCTTAATGAAATCTCGCCTTATGTACTGGTACTCTCGTTGATTGTTTCTTCTGCCTAATATCCGTATGTAATCATTTCCATCTTTAGGTACTGATAAGTGAAATACCTGCGGCAATCTTTCGAAAATGTTAGTGGAAACATCATACGCATGTCCTTTACTTAACTGTTCTTTTGCCTCAGGATGTTCAGAATGCATTTTGTCTGTGAATCTATAAGCGGTACGAGTCACGACGATATTGCTAAAGCTTTCAAAAGTTTCGTCTTTACATACCTTTTGCATAGCAGAATTTAATTCTTTATGTGGAGTAAAAACCCTAATAGGTTCAAAAGAGCGCATATTATCATGCAGGGTAATTGCAATACCGCCTTTTATATCGACGCCTGAAAAAACGCTACTTGCATCAGGTTCAAACTGAAGCACCTTAAAGTGCTCATCTGAAAGCATTTTGCGATTCCAGCTTTTTGGGGTAGACCCTGCATTAAATAAAAAACGAGCAGGGTGGACTAGAACACACCGATCTGAAACCTTGTTAGCCGCATCAATAAAGTCATTGTATATTGGCTTTTGGAAGGTCTTTTGGTCTCCAACCGAAGTGTCTTGATAAGGCGGGTTTCCGATTACGCCATAAAACTTTTTCACAGCAACCTTCCTTCTTCCTCAACTTTAATTGAGGCGAACGTCACCTTTTCTTTGTTGTGATTCCAGTCGCAAACCTTGCAAAGGGGAGTGCACTCCTCAGATGTCTCGATACCAAACTCTTCGAAACCTGGTAATTGTGCCTGTATGCCCCATCGACTCCCATCTGCGACATCGGGAATGCGGTCAGTGAGACCATCCATTTGCCAGAAGTTCCAAGAGATAATCTCTAGGACTTCTTTAACTTCTTTTTCACTAAGCCACTCACCCCAGCAGAACTGTTTCCACTCAGCCATGGTCATGAGGACATTGATGCGTGCGATAAGAAGAGAGTCCCCCTGATATTCGTAGCCGTAGACATTGCGTAGGACGATTTTTGCGTGCTTCCACCATGCGTCATAGCTGCTCGTGTTCTCTGTTACGACGCGGAGCTTGCGGTCGAGGATTCCGATGCGATAGGGGATTTCTAAAATATCGCCCGTAGTGGTGTCATATCTACTGCAAAGAAAAGGTGCTTCCCCGCAGGTAATCTCTAGCATGCGATTGCTGACATATTGGCGCCAGGCACCTTGGGCGCCTGCAAAAGACACTTCGCTACTTGGAGTCCAGCTATGGCTGTCGGCAGATTCTGTATTGAAGGAGTTTCGACGGTTAAAAAAAGCTTCATCCATATCATTGTTCATGCGATTGCAGAGCCATGAGGGGGTAAAGACTTCAGCTTTGCCTTTTGTTCGCGCTGCTTGGGCTTCAAGGGCTTTTGCAACGCGTGGGCGGATGACAGATGAAAGTGGTCCGGTGATAAGGCTTGCCTGCATTTCGTCTGCCGGCATAAAGCCTGGACCCATCGAGATGTATTCATCGGTGGCCCAGTAGATATTGTGCCGAGCTGATCCGCGCTTTCCAACACTTCTCGTGCGATCAACCAAGAGAGCCTTGAACGTATTAATTCCGTAATGATTGACCACACTGGCAACGATATTGCTGTCTGCTATGTTGCGAACGTGGGTCAATGGAGCTCCAAGAGTGTTAGTAGATGTTTGTTGTCTAGTAGCTATCTTAAGCCCTACGGCTATTGTACGGGCGAGCTAATCGGTAATTGTTGTCTGGCAATTTATATGTCTAATATTTGTTGATAACTATTAGATTTTCTCGTCTTTTGTGACAGTATTCGAAGTAGTCGTATGTGCGTGCTTTTAGGTCTATTTTTATAAGCATAGGAGAGAAGGTTTTGTGAGATAAAGCCTAGATATATTTGAGTGATATGAATTTTTCTGTCGGAGGTGGGAAATCTTGATTACAGTGCTGCTTGATACGAATATCATCATGGATTTGGAAGATACGGGGCATCCGCTATCAAAAACAGCTGCGGAAGTTTTAAAACGCGCACGAGGAAGTGTGGACCCCTTTATTCATGAGCTTCAATATGAAGACATCAACAATGATAAGAATGATTTTCGGCGTAACATTTTGCTTACGCGCATCGCCAAGTTCAAAAAAATTAACAATCCTCCAGAGCCGACGAAAGAGAAGTTTCAAAAGTGTGGTTGGACATGTGTTACTAGAAATGATTTTATCGACAACGCTTTACTTCTCTGCGTTGAGAAACATGCGGTGAGTTTCCTCATTACCAATGACAAGGGGATTCTTGAGAAAGCTTTTCAATCTGGCTTAAGGGATCGCGTGCTTACGCTTGATGAATTTGAAGAGATCCTACCTACCGCCGCTGAACCAATCAATCTTGCTGCGGTTAATGATTCCTATTGCTATGAACTTGACATCGATGACCCGTTCTTTGACTCGCTTCGCGCATCCTACGATGGCTTCAATGATTGGTTTGAGAAGAAATGCTGTGAGGCTCAGAGAAAATGTTGGATTGTAAAAAGGAATGAGGAAATTGCTGGTCTTTGCATATACAAAGACGAACAGGGTGAACCAATTAATGATGGCGGTTTAATTCCACGGGGCAAGACACTGAAATTATGTACATTAAAAGTTGGGGAATCTGCTCGCGGATGTAAGATAGGTGAGCGTCTTCTCTACTGCGCTTTTAATTATGCACTGAAAAATGGCCGCACTGCTATATACTTCACCACTAACGAATCGCAGCAGACCAGTCTCATCGAACTTGGATATGAATTTGGATTTGATAAGAATGGTTATCATGGCAGTGATGCTGTGTATCTGAAGTATATGGTGCCACAATATGAAAAAGACATCTCAGTAGACAATGCGGAGTTTATCCGACGCTTCTACCCGAGTTACAAAGATGATGAAGGAATTTCTAAGTACATAGTGCCCATTATCCGTAAGTGGCATGAGCGACTCTTTCCTGATATATCTGATTTGAGTAGATCGCTCTTCCGTGATTTTGCGGATTTATATGCGGCCGAAGGAAACACGATTAAGAAAGCCTATCTAACTGGTTCTCCGATAACGATACCCAAAGTGGGAGACTTACTTCTCTTCTATCAAACGAAGGATAGGCAAGTTATTGATACGATGGGGGTAGTTGTAGGCGCGACTAGGTCGGCTGACGTTGATGAAATAGTTGCTCTTACCAAACGTCGAACAGTCTATAATCCTCAGGAAATTCAATCCCTTGTAACCGGTGCAACAAAAGGAGTACTAATCATCAGTTTTAATCTTATTTGCTACTTCGAGGATCACCCTGTAAGCCTCTCAGAAATGCGGCACATTGGAATGAGTGCACCTCAATCGATAGCCAAGCTATCTGAAGCGCGCTATAGGACGATAAGGGCGCTTGCGAAATAGATCAAATTAATCTACATATATGAAAGACTGAGGAGCGCGTTTAACCTTGGGAGCATAATCTGCGATAGACCGTGGAGTATTGAACACTAGTACCTCGCCAAGCTTTATTGCATATGCAGTATCTGTGCCTTCAAAGTACTTCAGGAAGCTATCGTGGTCAATCCCGCCATGTTTACTAGTCTTATTCCACAATTCCTCAGGGGATGATTCTAGTATGTCTTCGATTATCGCCTCTCCCACCACAGCACATTGAGGGTGGGTGCTGTAGATAACAATAGTGTCCACACCTTGCCTGCGGAAGGTTTTGCGCCGGTACTCATACATCTTTTCGCCGTTCATTATGCGATCGACATACTCTGGCTTTATAGATAACATGACTTTCATTTTGTCACTGCCTCAGGCTTTTCAATACTGACTAATATTTCGAGATTCACTGGCTTACCGAGCTCTGCAACCCAGAGTATCGTTGGCCCGCCTAGTTCGGGCTTGGGAAAGAGCTTATAGAATTGATCTGCTGTTGTCTGAGCAAGCAGCATTACCTTCTCGTCATCATCCCTGCCAAAGTGAAACGTGTGCAATACTTCATACGTACCAAGACTTTTCCCAGTTTCAGCACTTACAAGATGGATGGCATCTATTGCTTCGAGGGAGTCAGACCGCACCTCATAATGCTTTATACCTTGCTCAATGAGCTTGGCATAACGATCGAGAATCTTTGCGGTTATTATCGTAGTTCTTTTCAAAGCCTGAATCCCTTAGGTACTAGTCGACCTCAATGGTCGAGATTATGTATCTTATAAAGCTATAGAATACCTTTCTTTTGCTCCCAGCATGTAAGAAAAAGCAACCTAGAAGAAAGTCAGTAATCTCAGATGCTCTTTGAAACAACTTGGGACGATTAGACACGATTGAAGAAAGAAGCATCCAGGATATC
>NZ_CAMXYY010000082.1 GCF_947253395.1 uncultured Olegusella sp. | reverse complement strand
TCGTCTGCCGCGCAGTACCTGCTGCGCCATCAAAGAAACGCACCTCCCCTAGGACATCACGAATCTGTTTTGTCACAAAGGGATAATGTGTACAGCCCAACACCACACCATCAATTTGGCCCGCCCAGCACCCAATCAACGATTCGATCAGCGCATGCAGATCAGCATCATCAAGATGACCTTTTTCTATCCGTGTTGCCAAACCAGCACAAGGCGCCTCGATAACTTCTGCTGTACAATGGCAGTCATTTTTAAGCTGCTGATACTTGTCCAAACGCAGGGTTACAGGCGTTGCCATCACCAAAATGCGCCCCTGAGGCAGCACCTCGCAAGCAGGCTTGAGCGCGGGCTCCACACCCACAATAGGCATATCGTATTCATTGCGCAGCGCCTTAGCAGCGGCACTCGTGGCAGTATTGCAGGCAATTACTACCGCTTTTGCCCCATTTTCCACCATCTGGGCAATGATGTGGCGTGTGAGGGTACGCACTTCTTCATCAGTTTTTTCACCATAAGGATTATGTGCGGAGTCGCCAAAGAAGCAAAAATCCTCGCAAGGCAGCTCGCGCACAAGCTTGCGCAGGATGCTAATACCACCCACGCCCGAATCAAGCACTCCAATAAAGTCCTTTGCCACCCAATCACCTCCACATATTCATAACCAACTACCGTCGTCAGTGGCAGCCATTCTGTTTGACAGTTAGAATCCATACCGCACGACAATAGCACCTAAAGCAAATCTGTAGGACACAACTATACACGCAGACGGACAAACGGACACAAACCCGAAGGTGGAAGACTATGAGCAACGCAGGTAAAAAGGTCAAGGTTCACTATGTGGGCACATTGGATGACGGTACAAAATTTGATTCTTCACGCGACCGCGGAGAGGCGCTCGCTTTTGTGTGCATGGCAGGTCAGATGATTAAGGGTTTTGACGCTGCCGTCAACGAAATGGAAATTGGCGAAATTCGCAATGTTCATATTCCCGCAGCCGAAGCCTACGGTCCCCGTCGTTTAGAGCTGGTACAGACCTTCCCCATTGCAGGTCTGCCGGGTGCCGAAAACCTCAAGGTTGGTATGCATCTGTCGCTAGGTTCGCAGTCTGGTGTCGCCTATCCTGCCGTAGTGAGTGCTATGGATAAAGAAACCATCACCTTTGACATGAATCATGAAATGGCTGGTAAGGACCTCAATTTTGAAATCGAACTGCTTGAGATTGAGGACTAATGGCTACTGAGGAAAGTTTGTCTTCGTACAAATCCAAGCAACTCATTGTCATGCGCCGCGACCTCAAGATGCGCAAAGGCAAAATTGCAGCTCAAGCAGGTCATGCTTGCGTCGAAGCCGTGTTGATGGCACTTGCCCGCGAAAATCGTCTCCAAGATGTATATCTCAACGTAGACGAGACGGAAACGCCTTGTTGGGCAGACCTTGATGATGCGGGTGAGCCATCGGCATTAACTGACTGGTTTCGCTTTGGCGTAGCCAAGGTCTGCGTCTATGTTGATTCAGAAGAAGAGTTACTCGAGATCGCACATCAAGGCCGTGAACAGGGATTTTTGGTATCACTCATTCGCGATGCAGGCCTCACGGAGTTCCATGGCGAGGCAACGTATACCTGTCTTGCCTTTGAACCCCTTCGCGCATCCGACATAGACCCCATCACAGGCGCGCTTCCCCTCTATTAAGCGCGGTACCAAAACAAAATAGCACTCTGCGACATGCGCCGTACAAAAGCTAGCTTGCACCATGCGCCGCTGCTCTCGTTGCTTTTTGTGAGGCACAGATGCGCGGTGCAAGCTACTACTTAATCGCTTTGGTTGGAACTTCCAGAATTGCGATGGCGACGACGGTTTACGCGCTTGCGAGGCTGAGGAGTCTGCTGCGTATTAGAATTTCCCTTGTTGTTAGACTTGCGACCGGCACCAAAGCCGCCCTGAGGCTTATTCGTCTGCCGATCAGCTGCTCCACCACGATCACCCGGACGGCGCCTGAGACGACGGTTTGTGCCACTGCCCTCCGAAGTCGGATGATACTGCTTGGCATTTGTCCTTATTTGTGGCTGTGCCTCCGCACCCTCAGCCTTGTGATGACGACGACGCCTGCGGGGAGCTTCTGTCTGTGACGCAATAACATTTTGCTTGCTATCTTTTTTCTTGGAAGCAAGACGTCCAGCAGTAGGGTGACCCTGAGCAGAACGCCCATTTTGAGTTTCGGCTACTTCCTGAATTCTATGGCGACGGCGACGCGGCTGAGCTATTTTTTTCTCCGCTGCGACAGGCTGTGCTTCAAGCTCATTTTTCTTTTCGGCAGAACGCGGGCGAGCTTTCTGTGACACAAAAATGTCACTTTCATCAAAGTCCTGCTCATCTGCGTCAACGCCATATTGGCGATCCAGTTCGGCTAGAGCCATTTGTACATCGGGAGAACTGAGCTTTTCCAAAATATCGCGCGTTACCGTATCGGGGCGGCAAGGACAATTAAGCTCTTCGCTCTTTTTGACCGCAGCATCTGACGTGGTCATATCAGCGAGCTTGACACGGATAGTCTTGCCGTTTTCCAGACGCATCGCCAGTTCTTCTTTGGGCGTGTTGTACTCAACAATCTTTGCCTTACCCAGCGGTGTATCAATAATGGCATTACGCTTGGGTGCACGCTGCTTAAAGTCACGATATGCTTCAAACTCATAGCGCAAACAGCACATCAAGCGGCCACAAGCACCTGAAATTTTGGCAGAGTTCAGCAGCAGATCCTGCTCTTTTGCCATACGAATCGACACAGGCTCAAACTGATGTCCAAAGCGAGCACAGCATAGCTCTTGGCCACAGTGGCCATAGCCACCTACCAGCGCTGCTTCCTCGCGTACGCCAATTTGGCGCATATCGATACGACAATGCAGTTCATGGGACAAATCCCGTACAAGCTGACGGAAATCTACGCGCTCGTCAGCTGAAAAATAGCAAACTGCCTTGGTTCCGTCAAAGGTGTATTCCACTCCAACGGGCTTCATGTCTAGACCGTCTTCTTTGGCTAGACGACGAAAGATGGGTAGCGCGCGCTCGGCATCCTCGGCGAGCTCGTCTGCTCGAACAAGATCTTCCTCTGTTGCAACACGAATAACCGCCCGCAAGGGTGCATCACCAATAATTTCGTGCAA
This sequence comes from uncultured Olegusella sp., assembly GCF_947253395.1. Taxonomy (GTDB): domain Bacteria; phylum Actinomycetota; class Coriobacteriia; order Coriobacteriales; family Atopobiaceae; genus Olegusella. The sequence goes on along the minus strand of NZ_CAMXYY010000082.1, from coordinate 3,170 downwards.
ATCGGCATCAGAATAATCCTGAGCGTCAGCTGTTGTAAGTCCAATTTCAAGTCCACGTTCAGTCTCGCAGACTACATGGTCGCCCTCGATAGCCTCGCTCTGGCGAGGATCAAAAAGCAAATCACAGCTTGCATAGCGAAACTTTACCGGGATCGCGGTGGGCATATGAGCGCCTCCTTGATGCGCAAAAGCATGGCCTCAATGGCCAGCTGAGGTGTGACATTGTGAGAAAGGTCATCCGCTGCATGATTGAGAGCGTCAAGCGCAGCAAAAACACCTTCAGTGCCACATGCGCTGGCAAGTTGCTCAACCACATCAGCTACATCGCTATTGACGATGTCCTGACCAACCCCCTCCGAACGCAGCAAAACGTCCCGCAAGACAGACGATAGAGCTGCAAGCATTTCCATAATACCTGAACGAGCTTGAGCAGTTTGTTCGCGCTTATCTGCTTCGCCAAGCCGATGAATAGCCGAGGTGCTTAAGTATTCTTTGCGAATAGCGATACGCTCTTTCTCTGTTTCAGTCAGCGTACTGTTCTCTTTTTTGGAAGACTTTTTGATAAGAGAAATACCTGCTGCCTCAACAAACGTCTGAGCAGCAAGCAAAATATCCCAATCGTCTAGCTGGGCTAATTGCGCCAGCGTGTGTATCGCAAGCGTACGTGCTTCCCAACGCTTGGAAGACGAAAGTAGCTCTGCCGCCTTTGAAGGCGTCTGTGCAATCGAAAGAGCAATACGCGCATCAACAGCATCAGCAGCGGTCTGTGACTGAATAAGTGCACAAGCGTCCTGCTCACTCGCCACATGAAAGAATACCTGCTGGCAGCGCGAGGCAATGGTGGGCAAAAGCTGATCGACCGAGCGCGCAATCAGAATAAAGACCACATCTGATGGTGGCTCTTCGATAGTTTTGAGCAGGGCGTTTGCTGCGACACCACCAAGTTTGCCTGCCTCATGCAAAATATAAACTTTGCGCTGGGCTCGCACGGGGGTCATCGCGGCCTGCGCCGTCAGCTCGCGCGCTTGTGACACCAAATATCCCATCGCACTTTCAGGTTTCATGACTTGTACATCAGGGTGCGTACCATGTGCCACGCGCTGACACTCCTGACACGTACCGTCTCCCCCACAAGGACAGACGATGCACTGCGCCAAGGCCAGCGCCGCTTCCGTTTTACCCGAACCCGCAGGACCCACAAACAAATACGCATGCGATACATACTCATGTGATACGGCAAAAGCAAGAAAATCTCGCACCTGGATATTCCACTGAATTTGTTGTAAAGCCGGAGGTAGTGGGGATGCAAACTCACTCATCTCTTGCCTCCACCAACGGGGGAAGCAAATCTGCTAAAGCCCTACACACGCGGGCAAAGACCTCTTCTGGGCTGCCGGTGGCATCCACAAGTTTGACACGTTTGGGCTCTTCTTTTGCAAGCCTTACGTACGCAGAACGCACGCGCTGCTGAAACTCTAAACCTGCCGCCTCCATGCGATCAACGCCCGTTGCAGTTGCGCGGGCAAAGGATTGTTCAACGGGCATGTCTAACACCAGCGTCCTGTTGGGCTTGCGCCCAAGACTACCCAGTGTATTAGCCTGACGCACCAATGAATCCAAAAGTCCTCGACCACCCGCTTGATAAGCGTACGTCGAATCAAAAAAGCGATCACAAAGTACTAAGGTATCCGCAGCCAACGCGGGCTCAATTACCTCGTGTACCAACTGCGCACGCGAGGCTTCATAGAGCAACAATTCGCACTCAGAGCACATACCCGCATTTGCTGTATCCAACAACAACGTACGAATCTTTTCGGAAACCTTCGTCCCACCCGGTTCGCGTAGACGGCATACGCTATACCCAGCCTCAAGAAGAGCAGTGTTCAAGCGCGTGGTCTGCGTTGTCTTACCGCAGCCATCGGGACCTTCAAGCGTTATGAACAAGCCGCTCATGCGACCATCTCCTAGCTCTTGCGTGAGGCTGTCTTTTTGCTGCTTGCCTTCTTAGTGCTGGCCTTCTTACTGCTCGTCTTGCGTGTGGAGCTCGCCTTGCGCCCAGCAGAACGCCCACGAGTCGTGGGTTTTTTTTCCTTGCTCGGACAATCCATGTTGACACAAATCTTCCAAGGACCCCGCTGGGTATTGACCACCACCATCGGTGCGCCGCAGTCAGGACACGTCTCACCCGTTGCCTCAAGCTTACCGCGCTGTGGCAAGGGATAGCTCGTACCGCAGATATCATAGTTGCTGCAGCGAATAAAACGTTTGCCCGTACGCTCAGATTTATGCGCCACCAAATCACCCTGGCGACCAGCCTCCGCGCATGCCTTGCATTTTCCTACAACAAGATCGGGCTCAACATTGGTAGGACAAGCAGGATTAACGCACGTTTCAAAGACGCGTTGACGGAAGGGATGCACCTTAACGCGGGGAGCTCCACATTCTGGGCAGATGCCTGCATCACCCTCAAGCGGCTCAATGCGACCCGTTGGCACAGGATAGGTAACATCACAATCAGGCCAGCCCATGCAGCCAATAAAGCTGCCGCGAGTCTTTGCCGAGTGCTTCATCACAAGATCGCGACCACACTTAGGACAAGTACCCACCTTGGCATCAGCGGTCACGGCATCCGAAATACGGTCACCCAAATCATCTTTGTGCTCAATCAGCTCGTCCATCATGCTGGCAAGAAGCGCCCGCGAATGCATAACAACCTGGTCTTGTGACTTACTGCCTTCGGCCACCTGAGTCATATCACCTTCGAGCTCAGCGGTCATATCGGGAGTTGTAATGTGTGGAGCATACTGCGACAAAGCGTCAACGACCGCCATGCCGAGCTGGCTTGGCTCTACAGGATCATTTTTGAGATAGCGCACATCATAGAGGCGCTGAATAATCGAGGCGCGCGTGGATTTGGTACCCAGACCGCGTTTTTCCATCTCCTGAATGAGTTTGCCTTGACTATATCGCGCAGGGGGCTCGGTTTGCTTGTGATCCTTATTCATGCTCGCAAGCGACAACACATCCCCCTCAGCAAGGATGGGAAGCTGCTCGTCTTTGCGCAGACCATAAGGATAAATGGCACGAAAACCTGGTTTTGCCAGCACCGATCCTGACGCGCGGAAAGGCTCTCCTGCAACATCAAGCTTTACCTTGGTATCTTCGATAAT
>NZ_CAMXYY010000081.1 GCF_947253395.1 uncultured Olegusella sp. | reverse complement strand
CCGTGATGGACTGCAGAAGCATGCTTTACAATCGCAAGACCTAAACCAGTACCGCCTGTTTCACGGGCACGGCTCGTATCTACGCGATAGAATCGAGCAAAAATCTTTTGCGTATCCTCAGCAGGAATGCCAATACCCGTATCTGCAACCGTGATAAACGGGACAGCCTGAGCGTCGCTATTCTGATTTTCGCTTACATCAGGCTGTGCAACACCACAAGAAACTGATACAGATCCTTCCGGGCGGTTATAGCGAATCGCATTTGCTATAAGGTTATTTATCAGCTCATCTAATAAGCGGGGATATCCTTGGATAATAACGCTGGAACCCTTGAGGGAAAGGCTCACGCCCTTGCTCTCGGCAGAGGCTTCTAGACGCACCAACACATCAGCAGCAATGGAATACAAATCGCAAGGTTCAGCGGTTCCCAGCAGTGACAAATCTCCCGAACGTTCGCTTTCATCAAGTCTTGACAGGGTGAGAATATCGTTTACCAGCACAAGCAAGCGATCTGCATCTCCACGAATACGATGAGCAAAACCTGGGATATCCTCAGGAGGCACCAAGCCACTTTCAACAAGCTCTGCTGCACCAGAAATCGATGCGATAGGTGTCTTGAGTTCATGTGTGACATTTGAACTGTACTGCTGCCGAATCTCTGCTGCTTCGCGTAGCTCTTGGAGCTGCTGATGAATTTCATCTTGCTGTTCGCTCAGCCTTTGAGTCAAAGGCTCAAGCTCTCGATAGGGTGATCTGGCTTTCAAATCTCCCAAATCCATAGCAAGGACAGGCCTCATAAGCCAACGTGAAAAAAAGCGGGCGGCGACAATGCAAGCAACGGCAAGTGCCGCAAACACTATCCCCAAAGGAACAATATCTTGGGTCAAAAATCGAGAGGCATTCGCTTCGTCTTCGGCAAGGCGCACAACACGCCCATCACGCATGCGCTTGGCATGATAAAGACTGACATAACCTGCGGTGTCACTTGCTCGCTCAGAACTCGCAAAGCCCTGCTTTAGAGCCTGAGCGACTTCTGGTCTATCAGCATGATTGGGTAAATCTGCAGCATTAAATTTGTTGTCATAAAGCACCGTGCCATCAGCTGCAATGAGCGTGACGCGCGCGCCACCCAAATCTAATCCTGAAAGCAGACGGGTTTCTTCATCAATAAGTTCTGTTTTGCTTTCAGCTGACTGCAATTTTTTAAGCAAATCATCTTGTTCTTCGAGGGTAGAGACTACCAATCCACAGCTACGCTCAAGATCTGCATGACCATCATTGATAAATGACTCATAGAACACAAAGGCACTTACGGTAGCAGCCAAAACTACCGCCATCAGCGAAGTTACAAGAAGCACCGCATATATTCTATGAAACAAACTCTTCACTAATCCAGCTTTCTTGCAGTATCGCAAAGGCGGTATCCCACCCCACGCATAGTCTCAATAAGACCTGATTGTGCCCCCAGTTTGGCGCGGATCTGCTGTACGTGCACATCTACCGTACGGCTTCCTCCGTCAAAATCCCAGCCCCATACACGTCTCATCAGTTCTTCTCGCGAAAAAACAACCCCTGGATCATGCGCAAGAAAGGACAGCAAATCAAACTCTCGCATCGTTAAATCAAGGTGCTTACCTGCAACTTGTGCATCTCTTCTAGAAGGAAAAACCACCAAGGGCCCGACTTCAATTTTTTCATCTAACTGCTCATGAGAGCTACTGCGGACACGCCGCAATAACGCCCGTACACGACTTACCATCTCAAGCATTCCAAATGGCTTGGTGAGATAGTCATCAGCGCCCATATCAAGAGCTCTGACTGTATCTAACTCTGTATCTTTTGCCGTCAACATCATTACGGCTACATGAGACATACCTGCGGTTTGCCGAATACGATGCAAAATACTTAGCCCATCAGAGCCAGGTAACATTATGTCCAGCAAAACAACATCGGGAACACGCTGAGCACAGGCACGACGAAATGAAATATCATCGAGAAAGCCTTCGGCTTCGATGCCGGATTGTTTCAGAGCATAAATAGTGAGTTCGCGGATGTTCTTGTCATCTTCAACGTAATAGACCATTATTCACAACCATCCATCCGTAAAACTCTTACCATCTATGTGCTCTTAGCATCCTGCCATCTGCACACTATGACAACGAGTATCTATCTACCCGCGCAGCGTAGAATCAGCACCTTTGCCCTCATCTTCAAAAAGAATATCAGTTACTTGTCCTAAACCCGTACGACGCCTGCCAGTCGCTCTAAATATTGCCCAAGAGGCAATGCGCTTTGCGTGGTCTCCGATACGCTCAAAGTATTTGGCAATCATCAACAGCTCGGGTAGATAACTTGCTGATGAGGTTTTTGAACGAATAAGTTCAACGATATCGTGCTCGCACTGAGCATACAGTTCGTTGATCTGTTGATCTGCGGCGATGACTGACTCTGCAACAGCAACATCCGATGCTTGAAAGGCATCAACTGCTGATACCACCATATGCGAGGTAAGTTCTGCCATATTCTCTATAGGTTCAGCGATGCAAGCGGCAATGTTACTTGGCATCTCGTGCACTAAAAATGCAATATCTCGACTCATTGAATCGACGCGTGAAATGTCGGACACCACGCGAAAACTCGCAGTAACAAAACGCAGGTCATCACCAATAAGCGGCTGCTGGAGAAGCAGTACATCCAAACAGCTACTCTCAATGTCACTCCTCAGTTTTTCTCCTTTTTTCGCAGCAGCCAAAATCATTTCGCTCGCTTCGCTATCACCACAAAAGGCCTCGTTGGTAAGCCTAATGTTTTTTGCCGTCAGGTTCGTATAGCTGGAGAGGAGCTGCAAAATTTGATCGAGTTGCTCGGTAAGAACAGTACGAGTAATCATTAGCTAAACCTTCCTGAGAGATACTCTTGTGTGCGGTGGTGCTGCGGGTTGGCAAAAAGTTCTCGTGTGGTAGACATTTCTATAAGCTCGCCTAGATAGAAAAAAGCCGTATTGTCAGCAACGCGAGTTGCTTGCTGCATATTGTGGGTAACTACAACGACAGTATGATCCCCCGCCAATTTGAGCATAAGCTCCTCAATCACTGCAGTAGAAAGAGGATCGAGAGCAGACGTTGGCTCATCCATCAAAATAATGTCTGGATCGGTTGCCAGTGCTCGAGCGATGCACAAACGCTGTTGCTGCCCGCCAGACAGGCCAAGGCCATTTTGATTGAGCTTATCTTTTACTTCATCCCAAAGGGCGGCCTCAGAAAGCGCTTTTTCGCAGATTTCATCACCTTCCGAACGGCTGAGATGGCGAGCACGTGCAGGACCATACAAGACATTTTCACGAACCGAAAAAGGAAACGGATTGGGCTTTTGAAAAACCATGCCTACCTGGGTGCGCAGATACAGTGCGTCCATCGCAAAGATGTCCTGCTCCCCCATTTTCATGCTTCCCTCAATTTTGATGCCCTCAACAAAATCACTCATACGATTGAAACAGCGCAGAAGCGTTGATTTGCCACAGCCGGAAGGTCCAATAAATGCCATGATTTTGTGTTTAGGAATATCAAGGCTGATATGCTTGAGCGCTTGAAAAGCCCCCTGGTCATACCACAAATTAAAATCCCTCATCTGTATTGCACTAGACGCTGAGGAATCTGTATGTATCGCAGACATTAGCCAAACCTTCCTGTCAGATAATCCACAAGCCGCTGATCGGAAGGATCCGAGAAAATCTGTTTTGTCGTTCCGGTTTCGACCATATCGCCCAAATAGAAAAAGGCAGTACGGTCAGAAATACGCGTTGCTTGTTCCATATTGTGTGTCACAATTGCGGCGCAAATTCCCGAGTCGGCAATTTGACGAATAGATTCCTCTACAACAAACGTACTGATGGGATCGAGAGCAGAACACGGCTCATCAAACAAGATCACATCTGGTTTCATGGCAAGCGTACGGGCAATACAAAGACGCTGCTGCTGGCCACCCGAAAGGGCATAAGCGGAGCGTCCTAACTTGTCTTTTACCTCATCCCAAAGCGCTGCTTGACGAAGACTTTTTTCTACAAGTTCATCTGCGTCACTATGGTTGGCTATCAAGCCATGACGGCGCGGAGCAAACAAGATATTGTCCCTAATTGATTTGTGAAATGGCGTAGGCTGTTGGAAAACCATGCCAATAGAACGACGAAGCTGAAATACATCTTCGCTTGGTGTATTAATGTTGCGACCGTGATAGAAAATTTCTCCGCCAATTTTACAACAGGGAATTTCTCGATTCATTAGATTGAGTGCCCGCAAAAAAGTTGATTTTCCGCAGCCAGACGGCCCAATGAGCGCGGTTACTTCCTGAGCGGAAAACTTGAGCGAAGTCGCATGCAAAGCCTCATGAGTCCAGTCATAGGTGACCGTAACATCACGAGTTTCTAAGAGCGCTTTGGATTGTTTTTCATTCATGGGTGTCTTCATTCACCAGTGGATTTTCGTACAAGCAAACGACCAATGAGGCGTGCTGCAATATTAAAGAAGAGAATACAAATAAGAAGAACTGCTGCTGTGCCCCACGCAATTTGATCGTTACCTGGTGTAGGCTCCATACGCAATTTGTAAATATGCACAGCAAGAGTTTCTGCTTGTCTAAATATATTCCAAGGATTGCGCAAAGAGGCCAGATTGGCACTGTGAAAGTTAAGCATGGCAGGTGCCGCTCCAGAAGTAAAAATCAAAGCCGCCGCCTCACCAAACACTCGACCAGCACTAATTACCACACCCGTCACAATCGCTGGCATTGCCGTTGGAAGCAGCACATGGCAGGTAGTCTCCCAACGCGTCAGCCCCATAGCAAGGCTAGCATCACGCTGTACCGTGGGCACTGCTTCGAGAGCTTGCTGGATGACACGAACTAGGATAGGAATGTTAAACATCGTAAGAGCAAGTGCGCCAGAAAGTATCGATACGCCCCAGCCGCAATACGCAACAAAGAAAATCGAGCCAAACATGCCAACCACGATTGAGGGAAGGCTTGAGAGCGCCTCGATTGCTGTTTTTACGACAAAGGTCAGCCTGTTGTTTGGAGCGTATTCGACTAAAAAGATTGCTGCACCCAAAGAAATGGGAAGTGAAATAATAAGCGTCCAAAGCAACATATAAAATGAGTCAAAAAGCTCAAAGGAGATACCCGGATTTACTCGATCGAGTGGTGAGTTGGTAAGAAAACCTGGGCGAAGCACTACAGGGATACCCTGCACAACAATGTAGATGACAATACCAGCAAGCAACGCCAGAACAAACGCAACAATTGCGGTAAGTATGGCTGTCGCGAAGCGATCCTGACGAGCTACACGTTGAACATGTACTGAGCTTGTAGCTGAGGTCGCATCCATTCGTTTTTCTGGATTGGGAAGAGAGCTGTTATCCATGCTTGACCTTGCCCTTCTTCTCAATTAAATGAATAAGCAAAATGAAGAACAACGACATTGCTAAAAGCAACATGCCAAGTGACCACAATGCGTGATAAGGCACCGAGCCTGTCGTGGCATTTGCAAAACCTGACGTTAACGCTGTGGTAAGGGTTGCCGCTGGACTAAAGAGCGAGGTTGGCATTGCACGCTCAACGCCACCGATGACAAATTGCACAGCAAGAGTCTCGCCAAATGCACGGGTCATTCCCATAATGACCGCTGTCATAATTCCAGGAATTGCGCTGCGCAACACAACATGACGTACTGTCTGCCAACGTGTGCATCCAAGTGCATACGAACCTTCACGATAGGCAAGCGGCACGGCTGCCAATGCATCAATAGTCAAGGTAGTGACGGTAGGTAATATCATGACTGCCAAAACGATTGCACCAGATAAAATACCGGCGCCTGTACCTGCCCGTTCTCCAAATAACATGCGCATGCTTGAATTGACTACGGAAAGGCCCAACAAGCCATACACAACCGATGGGATACCCACGAGTAGCTCTACCAAGGGCTGAAATACCTTGCGACCAAAGCTTGGCTGGATTTCAACGACAAAAATTGCTGAACCTATAGCAATCGGTAGGGTAAAGAGCGTTGACAGCAAAGTAACCGAAAAAGAGCCCACAATAAGAGAGGCAGCACCAAAATACCCCTTATCGATTATCCAGTGAGCACTTGTGAGGAAGGTGACAAAATCAACTCCATCATGCAAGAAAGTCATAAGTCCTTGACTAAATACCATGATGATGAGAGCAAACATGACAAGGGTTACAAGAGCAACGCAAAAACTCGTTAGGCCAAGGCCTATCCGCTCAAGCTTACGTTTTGAAAGACGATGCCCAACTGCAGCAGTAGTGCAGGCGCCCCTTTGCTGGGAAGAGGCGCTGCCCATATCTACTATATTGGCGCAGTCTTTTTGTATGACTTTAGGCTGCACTGACATTGCCCTTTGCGTCCTTCTTTACTTGCATAGAGGTAATAGGAATAAAGCCTTCAGACTCTACGAGACTACCCTGTACCTCGTCCGAAAGAACGTAGTCAATAAAGGCTTGGGTCGTTGCGTCAACATCAGTTGAACAATAGAGATGCTCATAAGCCCAAATACCAAAGTCTCCTGAGCAGACATTCTCATTTGTGGGCTTGTTGCCATCAACAGCTAAAGACTTGAATTTGCTGTCATCAAAATATGAGAAGGCAAGGTAGGAAATAGAACCTGTCTCTTATACACATCTGACGCTGCCGACGAAACCTTATGGG
>NZ_CAMXYY010000080.1 GCF_947253395.1 uncultured Olegusella sp. | reverse complement strand
GGGTTGAATATCAACTTCAACCGAACGTCGGGGCAAATTTTCCACACTCAGCAAAGCACATTCGAATAGCTCTGAGCATCGCAACCAAAAAAAATACTTTAGACTTACTAAAAGAGATAGGCATGCAACAGAAAAAGCTTTAGACCAAATTCCTTCTAAACCATGCAGATACATCTAAGGGTGAAAGAGAGCATATGGATACACGTGTTCAAGCAGAGCGTGCAGATATGCCAGCGTTGTATGACATGCACTGTCACCTAGATTTTTGTCGCGATGTTACGGGCACAGCACGTGAACTGGCAAAACGACAGGTTGCAGGCGGGCTTTGCTGCATGGTAACGCCCGAGGTTCATGATGAGGTCGCAGCGAAGCTTGCTGGAGACAAGTGGCTTGTCGGCGTTGGCTTACATCCCTGGTGGATCAAACGTGCAGGCGAAGCTGGCGTTGCCGCCGCCTGTGATCTGCTTGCCCAAGGACCCTGTCTTGTAGGAGAAATAGGGCTTGACTTTGGAACGGCGCATCTCCCGAGCAAAGATGCGCAGCTTGCAGCTCTCAGGCGCATTGCAACTACCATCCAGCCCGGATCGATCCTGTCGCTGCATGGCGTGAAATCCGTGGATGCAATTTTGAATATCCTGGGCGATACTGGAGTGCTCGCAAGTTGCATATGTATCATGCACTGGTTTTCTGCAAGCAGTCCTGAGCTCACACGAGCCGTACGCGCAGGTTGCCGTTTTTCTATAGGCAAACTTATGCTCGCATCCAAACGCGGGCGCGAATATGCGCGCCAGTTACCCGCCGAGCGACTGTTACTTGAAACTGATTTTCCCCCTCAAGACAAGGCAACAGATGCAATAGCTGTTGCGCAGAGCATGTCTGATGCGCTACATCAAGCGCTACTGCAGCTAGCACATATTCGTAAGGTGGAACCTGCTCTATTGGCAGAGCGCATTTCCAAGCGTAGCCAGCAGCTCATCGCTACGCTGCGCTAGTGCAAGGCAATTCCTTTGCAAGTTTCAGCAATTCCACATTCATCGCTACGCTGCGCTAGCACACTGCTTCCTCAAGCATTTCGCGGGCATGCGCAAGGGATGCTGCTGTTTCATCGCCCGAAAGCATACGAGCAATTTCATGAACACGCGCTTCACCCGTGATGTGTTCGATGGTTGTCTCGGGCACCTTCGCATCGGACTTGGACACCACATAATGACGCGTCGCAAGGACTGCCACTTGTGGGAGGTGAGTCACTACAATGAGCTGATGGCTTTTACCCAAGCGTGCAAGCATCTGCGCCAGCGCTACAGCAGTAGTACCACCAACGCCAGCATCCACCTCATCAAAGACGAGTGTATCGCTCGCGTCTGTCTCACCTTGTACTACCTTGATGGCAAGCATTACGCGGCTCACCTCACCACCCGAGGCAATACGTCTAAGGGGTCGCGCGCTAAGACCTGCAGCAGGACGATACATCAAGGTCACGCGGCTAGGTCCCTCGCTACTCCACTGCGAACGCGGCAAGCGTTCTACAGCCAACTCTATTGAGGCGCTGCCCATCTGTAAAAAGGCCATCTGCTCGCTCACTTCTCGAGCAAAGCGAGGCGCTGCCTCTTGGCGCAGGGCATCAAGCGCATCTGCCTTTTGGACAAGGGTGGCCTCCGCTGCAGCTAACGCTGCCTCCGCTCTGCGCAGAGCCTCTCCCCCATCAGCTGCTGCCGCCACAATACGTGACGCACGCTCGCGACGTTCGAGCACGTCTTGTATACCAGGACCATAGCTGCGCATGAGTCCACGCAGACTTGCCATACGACTTTGCATTTGATCAAGCTCGCCAGGATTAAAGTCCACCGAATCGCGATAATCTCGCAGCTCGCGCGACACATCCTCAATTTCGATAAGCGCGCTTTCAAGCGTGTCTGCGAGTTGGGCGAGTTGCTTGTCATAGCGCGCAGCTTCACGCAGATTTGCTATGGCATCAGAAAGCTGATCTTCTGCAGCATTATCGCCTGTCAGTACACAATGAGCCGTCGAAGCAGCGCCCATCAACGCCTCAGCATGCTCAAAGCGCGGCAATCGTTCTTCAAGCTCTTCGTATTCACCCTCGTGAGGATCAACTGCGTTGATGCGATTCAGGGTAAACTGCGCTTCATCTAAGCGCTCAGCTGCATTGCGCCCATCTTCACGCACGCACTCGAGCTCGCGTGATGCTGCACGTGCAGATGCTAAGGCCTCACCATATGCATCCCGAGCTTCTTGTGCTGTGTTTCCAATCCAGCCATCAAGCATTGCAGCGTGACTTGCCTGACTAATCAGCCGTTGATGCTCATGCTGGCCACACAAATCAATTGAACTACCAACTTGCTCGGCAAGCTCACGCACCGAAGCCATCTGCCCATCGATATCTACACGGCCCCGGCCTCCAGCCTCAACGCGGCGGCGCACAATCATGCCGTCAGGATCGCCCCCGGCAAGAAAAAGACGAGCTTCTACAACAAGAGCATCTGAACCTTCACGTACTGCTCCTGCATCGGCGCGCTCACCCATCAGCAACTTTATTGAAGAAAGCAAAGCAGACTTGCCGGTACCCGTCTCGCCAGTCAGTACTGTCAGCCCTGTTGCAGCTGGGCTGATTATTGCATCTTTTATTAGCGCTACATTTTGTGCACGCAGCTCATCAATCATGTTTATTGCCCTGCTTTGCCATAAAAGACGCGTGAAACCGACTCATAAAAACTCCTTGAACTATGGTCAAGAAGAATGATATCCGAAGGACCGCGGCGTACGGTTGCTTTGATGCCACGATAATTACCATCACCAATGGGCTGACCGTCAGCATAAAAGAGGCGATCTGCATTGCGTTCATCACTAATAGCAATCTCAACAACATCAGACGGCGAGGTAAGAAATGCACGCGCCATCAGCGTATGAGGAGCCACTGGTACACAAACCATACCTTTGAACTCGGGTGTTACGATGGGACCACCCGCTGCAAGCGCATAACCTGTTGAACCCGTCGCTGTTGAAACGACAAAACCATCGCCGCGTAGGCGATCAATATGGTGACCAGAAACTGCTACATCAAAGACAATCATGTCGCCATGTGCGCCATGCGTGAGCGACATATCATTAAGCGCAAAATGATGTTCCATGCATGCCGAGCCATTCTCCTGCTCAAACTCGACTTCAATATCGAGCGTTGCTCGTTTGGAAGCATGCAGTTCTCCTGCTAGGGCTGCTTCCACCAACTGAAACATCTCGCCTGGCTCACCGCAAGTAAGAAAACCCAAATGACCATAGGAAATACCCATGATAGGAATCTCCTGGTAGCCTACAAGACGCGCCGCACGCAAAAGCGTGCCATCCCCACCCAACGAAACGACAAGGTTTACATCTTCTGTGTCAGCTGGTGCATTGGGAAAGAGTTTTTTGTCAGGAGCCCATGCGACCTCAACGCTTTGCTCTTCCAGCCACTCAGCGAGTTGACGAGCACCCTCCACTGCGGCTTCCCGTGAATAATTGGGGACAAAAAGAACTTTCACATTGGCTCCATTCAACGCAGCTTTGGCAACAAGCAAGTGTTGCGCACTCACCTTCACCGTTCTGCGAAAACACTTCAACGTATCTGCAGTGTATCATCCTCCGGCTTTTCCGCATCCCGCGCCTGACCCTCTTTCGCAAAAGTGTCTTTTTGATCTACTTGCAATGCGAGATGCTAACAGCTGCAGGTGCCGTAAAGAAGATATTCGATATTGCCTTTACGACCCGTAATGGGACTTTCACAGCTTCCCTGCACACGAAGGCCCGCTTGGCTAAAGGCATCAGAAATTTTTTGCACAGCAGCAAGACGAACGGTGGGGTCCCGGACAATACCACCTGCGCCCACATCCTCGCGCGGAGCCTCAAACTGTGGCTTTACCAAGGTCAAAAAAGCAGCAGTAGGTTTAAGCAAGGCCATCACGGCAGGCAAAATTGTCTCGACAGAGGTAAAGGACACATCACATACAGCAAGATCAATGGTGGAGCAACGCTCAGGAGTCGCCACATCCACGATGTTGGTACCCTCAAGCAAAACCACACGCGGATCATTACGCAAGGCCCAAGAAAATTCAGCACGGCCTACATCTACCGAAAGCACCGTTTTTGCGCCATGCTGCAATAAACAATCAGTAAAACCCCCTGTAGAGCAGCCCACATCAAGACAAGCAAACCCAGTAGGATCAACACCAAAATAAGCTAGACCATGTTCTAGCTTGAGGCCGCCGCGTGACACATAGGAACGTGCTCCGCGTACATGCAAATAAATACCAGGTTTAACTTGGTCTCCAGGATGCTCTAGGCGCTTATGAGAAGTAGAGACACGTCCCTCAAGTACCGCTACAGCAGCTTCAGCTTGACTTGAAAAAAAGCTCTGTTCTACCAATTCAAGATCGAGACGCCTACGTGCCATGAGCGCTAATCCTGCAAAGAAGAGCTCTGCTCAACTGAAGCATCAACAGGAGAAGAACTGTCTTTTGTAGCCTGAGCCGCCTCTTTCTGAAGACGCGCTTCTTCTGTAGGAGATAATTCAGTCACATCGACCATCTCGACTGCGGCCGAACCCAAGGCGATTGCCTCATCAAATAAGTCAAGTGAACGTTCGAGGGAGGTATCCTTATCGCGCACAGATCCGATAATACTGTCAAGACGGTCGCAAATCTGGTCAAAACTACGGTACTGGGAAATATCGGGGTTTGCCATTAGAGCTCTCCTCCGCTGGTGACTACATCCCTATCGCTACCCTCAAAGCCCTCAACGGCCACCTGGCCATCAATAGCATCTGCAGCTCCGATTTCATTAGCTGAAGCTTCACTCTCCCAGCCAAAGCCTGATGCAGACGAGGCTTTACGCAACGTGAGCTCTGCACGTGACAACTCAACAGGATCTTCTCCTGCTTCAAGCTGGTCGGCAACACGGCCCAAAATACCATTTACAAAACGCGGAGTTTCATCGGTGCCATATGCTTTTGCCAGCTCAACGCATTCATCAATGGCAACAGCAATATCGACTTCCTTAACGTGGAGCATTTCATAGATAGCAATACGCAGCAAGTTACGGTCAACCAACGGCATGCGCTCAACAGGCCAAGCTGCAGAACGCGCCGAAATAATGGTATCCAGCTCGCGCAGAGAATCCTCAACGCCCAAAGCCAACTCACGACCAAAATCATCCAAGGGTCCCTTCTCAAGACAAGGTCCCTGAGCAAGGACATCCTCAACACTACGATCACGCAACTCAGCTTGAAAAAGCAACTGCAGTGCTTGAGAGCGGGCGAGGCTTCGTCCGACAAAAGATCTACCTTTTAGCACGAGAGGCTACTCCTTGGGAAAGACAATGCTATCGATGCACACATCCACAGCGTCAACCTGAACACCCATCTGCTCTTGGACTGCCAGCTCAACAGCCTCACGCACAGAAGCAGCCAGCTGGGTGAACGGATAGCCATACAAAACCGTGAGATGCACAGTGGCGTGCAGCTTTCCATCAACAACCTCAGCATCCACTGGGTCATTTTCGGGCATAGCAGAACCTGTAGCAAAGAAAGACGATACCAAATTGGAAGCGGTGGCCTTCTGACCCACAGAAGCAACGCCTTCAACCCTCTCGGCTGCAGCTGCCACAATGGATGACACGACCGTGCGCGAGATACCGATACCTTCGATGTTCAGCTCTGAGCTAGACATGTGAGATCCTTTCGGACGCGCCGCGGACAAGCCGCCTACGGCTGTGAACAAACAAATCAAACGTGCACCAACGCCTATGCCAACGTCACATCAACGACAAACGTCAGCGCACAATCAAACGCAAAACTAAACGCGCTGGACAAACTTGCCCGTACGCGTATCAACCTTAATACGCTCGCCCTGGTTGATATACATAGGAACCTGAATAGTGGCACCTGTCTCGATGGTAGCAGGCTTGGTGCCACCCTGAACAGTGTCGCCCTTAAAACCAGGATCAGTCTGGGTAATCTCAGTCTCAATAAACATGGGAGGCTGAACACCAAGAAGCTCGGTATCAGCATAGAGCAGCTGACACGTATCGTTTTCCTTGAGCCACTGGGCGTTATCGCCAATGTAGCTGGGATCAACCATTACCTGTTCGTAGGTCTCGTTGTCCATAAAGACATAGTTGATGCCATCATTGTAGAGATATTGCATCTCATGGGTAAGAAGCTGAACACTCTCAAACTTGCTACCTGCATTGCACGTCTGGTTGTTTATAGTCTTGCCAGACTGCAAATCCTTGAGGGTGTAGCGCACAAAAGCACCGCCCTTACCAGGCTTGACATGCTGAAACTCAACAAGAGTGTAGTAGTGATTGTTGAGATAAATACCCATGCCATTGCGAAAATCTGCGGTGCTAATAGTTGTTGTAGCCACTGGTGCTGCCCTTCTTTGTTACAGCCTGCCTACCTGCGACAGGCAACTCGCATACGTGTTAACTATACGCCAAGAAACGCAGCGCAAAAAGCCTCAGTCGTGCTTTTACATATCTTGACTAGTTTGCTCACCCAAGCTTAGGTAATCAAAACAGCATTCATTAGTTTTAACGCTCAACAATCGCTGATTTGCTTCTCTATATAAATGGCAGCAGAGCAAGTTGCATGGATCTCAGCAATATTGAATGCTGTAGAGCGGTATCGCAGTGGGCTGAGCACCGCGTTACGTCTTTCCGCTGTCAAACGCCACATCTTTCTTCATCCTGGGCGTCATTCGCTGCACATTTTCCCCTGCCTATTGCCAAAAGCCACGTTCTAATTCACGTCGGATGCCAAACGCCACGTTCTACCTGTCTCTTATACACATCTCCGAGCCCACGAGACCGTTA
>NZ_CAMXYY010000079.1 GCF_947253395.1 uncultured Olegusella sp. | reverse complement strand
AAAAACACACGAAGCAGAGGACGCTAAACTAGTTTCTTTACAGTCTGTATTTGACTTAGATAATTCGATAGGAACTTTGGCAGAAATGCCTTGTGGATGTTGCGCAACAAGGAAAAATCAAGAGGCTAAATGGATAATCAGAGAACTTTAAATCCCAGTTTGTCTAACTGAATAATAAATTGTTCTTAAATATAATGATTGGAGGAAGAGAAGAATGGGTTTATTCGGACTGTTTGGAAGGGAAAAAGAATTTGAATTAGATAAAGTAAAAGATGTCAAAAAAGAAAAGTGTTTAAGAGAATATAGTGATAATAATACAGAAGAAATATTGTACTTTGATAATTTGAATTTCAAACTGGCTATAGTTGAAGTGTTGATGTATGAGTTGAATTTATTAGAGCCTCGTTTTGATATTTATGATTTTGCTGATAAATACAAAGAGAAAGAGATAGATACAGACAGTTATACTGTAATAGAACCAGCCCTTAATTTCTTTAGAGAAATTTCTATTCCAAAGAAATTTGCACAGTATGTGGAACAAATCTACATGGATGGTGGAAATGAAGTATATATGAATATAATTCCACAGTGGGATGGAGAAGATGACTGTTTTGATTTAAATAATGTGACTATTTCAGAATTAAGTCAATTTCCAAATCTTAGAAAAGCAACAATAATGAGCAGCGATTTTGATAAAGTAAAGGAAATTTTTGATGCTGAAAATATTGATGTAGAATTGCTTTAAATTAATTGCTACATACAACTCCCAGTTTGTCGAGCTGAGTAAAATTTAATACTGAAGAGACAAGGCGATTAAGAAATAGAATTCTTAGTCGCTTTTTCTGGGTTAATACCCACGTGACGCTTATCTTGAAATGATTGGTGCTGGCTTTTGATTTCTGGGCTTTGGCGCTATTGCTCTGGTGTGCTGGTTCCGTCTTTCCAGATCACGGTGGCTTTGCCACTTGGTGCTATCTCGATGCGTTGGCACAGGGCGTGGAATGTAGCGGGCCTAAAGTCGCCTACACTGTCTAGTGTGGTGAGGGTGCGCCGGTAGTGGTTGAGTGTGGCTTTGATGCCTGTGCGACGCTCAATCTCCGCCGTGGTTGCTTCGTAGGCGTCGATGGCTTCGCGCTGGCGTTGTTCCAGCTTCTTGAAGCGTTGATGGTAGTCGTCTTGGTTTTGGGATTGATGTGCGGGGCGGCGCAGGTGCCGCGCTTTAGGTGGTTTGTGGCGCATTCCCAAACGTCCACGCGATTCGGGGTGCGGGCATGCCAGGTTATGTGCCCATATTTACAGCCGCAAGATTCGCACTCAATCAGCCCCGATAGTTGCACGCCAAATGATTGTTTACCGCCGAGTGGTAACGGCGCTCTCGGCGCTGTGCGCGTGAGGCCAAGATCGGCGATGAGTAGGTCTTGCGCATCGCGGACGTTTCCCCACATGAGCGTGCCTTCTAGGGCAAGATTCGTCAGAAAGAAGTCTGCCAAGCAGTAATCCATCTGCCTCGCTTGAGTCGGCTGTGAGGCTATTGTGGCGTGCATCTAGCTTCCCTTCACGTAGTGATTTCGCTAGTCATATACACGCTCTAAATCGCCCACTAATCCAGTTGTTTCGGCAGCTAATCTGTACCTTTTGGCGACTCTCGCACCTTTGCGCGAGTCTCGGCTCCGGCAGTGCCATCGGGTTCACTGGCGCTAATCGCCCTTTACCCTTGAAAATAACAGCAACCCGAATCAGGGTAAGAAGCGAGCGTCGAACGCGCAGCCACGAGCGCCATTTTGCCTACTATCAAGCCAAAAGCTCGCTCGGCTCACAGGCGAGCGCCAAGCGCCCTTGTATCCAATACGGACGCTTGTGCGAAACTTACTGCTCGGATTGGATACAAAATAGCGAGTGTCTGGCGCTCGCGGCTTAGCAGGTTCAAAATAGGTGGTAGGGGTTCAGCTATTAATTGGCTGCTTGGAGCAAAACAAACAGGTTCCTATCAAAGGGTCACCATCTTTTCGAGGTAGATGCTTCCAACCGATTCCTGCCCAGAATTCGTCGGGACGGCTGAAGGAACAAGAAAAACGTCAACCAAACCTTCAGCAGTCCCAAACATAAGCCTTGCAACTCGCGGTTGCGCTAAGTTCAAGGTGCGCTTGGTGGTATGCAACCGCAATAACTGTCAGAATTTGATTGTCCGGACAGAAAAAGTCGCCACCACGAAGGAGGAACGCACATGATACTCGCCGATAAGATCATCGAGCTACGAAAGAAAAATAACTGGTCACAGGAAGAACTGGCTGCAAAGCTGGGGGTTAGCAGGCAAGCCGTATCAAAATGGGAAAGCGTGCAGAGCATTCCTGATCTGGAGCGCATCCTGAAGATGAGTACGCTATTTGGTGTCAGCACGGATACACTCATCAAAGATGAAATTGAACTCTCTTCAGCCCCTGTCTATGACACGGAGGACGCAGAACACCCCTTGCGCGTCTTAAGCATGGAAGAAGCTAATGCCTATCTTGCGCTCAAAGAAAAAGGCACCCGCCCCATCGCCTTCGGCGTGATGCTCTGCGTTATGGCCATCATCCCTATTTTGTTGGCTGACGATTTTGTAAACGCAGCCGTTGCAGAGCCGATTGGGGTGATCTTTGCCTTTCTCATTGTTCTCGGTGCGGTGGCTTTGTTTCTTGTAAACGGCTTACCCTTGAATGCCTGGAAGTGGATAGAAAAAGAACCCTTTGAGATGGCTTATGGCGTCTCTGGCATGGTGCGTGAAAGACAGAACGTCCTGCAACCCAGATGGATGGCCCATATTGTTATTGGGGTCTGCCTTTGTATTTTGACGCTCATCTGCTTCATTGCCTCTGATCTGTCTGGGAATTTGGTCAACTTGCCGGAATCGTATTTTACGGCCTTTGGCTTCGGAATCGCTGCCATCGCCGTCTATCTCTTTGTGAGCGTCGGCATCCCTTACGGTGCCTACAAACGGCTTCTTCAGGAAGGCGACTTCAGTCCAAAGGAAAAAGCCATCGATCGTAAGATGGGCCCAATCATGGGCGTCTACTGGCTGGTGACGACAGCCATTTTCCTCGGATACAGTTTTATTACGATGGACTGGGGACGTAGCTGGATCATCTGGCCAGTTGCCGGTGTTCTGTGCGGCGTGTTAGCCATTGTGCTGACGATGGTGTATGGGAACAAGGATAAAAAATAAGGGAGGCAAAATGAGACACTCCGCTTTTCCAAGATTCAAAAAACTGCTAATCGTTTGTTTAATCATCATTGTCCTTTTAGCTGGCGTTGTTTTCGCCATACGCCTCTATAATCAAAACAAGTACCAATCCGCCTATTCCCTGGCTTCGCCAACTTATTACAAAAGCCCTTCTGATTTGAGCCTGTATCCGACAGAACTGGAAGGTGTCACTGTAACGCATGTTGATCAAAAAGCGGCACAGGGCTTTAACTTTGTTCCAAAGGAATTAAAACACAAGGGCGTCATCGTTGTCTTTGGCGGATCGGAAGGAACACCAGGCTACGATTAGGCAAAGATCTTCGCGCAAAATGGATACGAAGTCTTTTCCATGTTCATGTTTGGCCAGCCCAATCAGTCAAAGACCCTCACAAAGATTCCGTTGGAACAGTTTGAAGACATCTTATCTGTAATAAATACAGAAGCTGTATCGGAGACACCTATTACTGTTTTTGGAGCCTCCAAGGGTGCGGAATATGCACTGAATCTGGCTGTGAAGTATTCGGAGATTGATTACCTGATTTTGGTATCGCCATCCGCTTACACGTTTGCCGGATTGGACTTCAGCCAGTACGCCTCTTCGTGGACATGGAATGGCAATGAGCTGCCTTACATTGACTTGAAGGGATCGTCTCTGCCGATTTTTCTCTCGGATATGGTAGTTCCTCAAGTAATCAACTCGCCTGTTCGATATAAACCCATTTACACCTCGGCAATCAACACTGACCAGAACAAAGAAGATAAACACATTCCGGTCAAAGAGACGACTGCGCAAATTTTGCTTATTGCCGGCCAAGAGGATCAGATGTGGGACAGTCCATCCATGGCCGCGCTCATTCAGAAAGAACGCCCAGAGAACACAACACTTCAGATCTATGAAGATGCTGGGCATGTCTTTATAGGCAATGGCGTTATGACATTTGGAAATATGCTTCTCCGCGTAGGCGGTACAGAAGAAGGGAACAAAAAGGCATAGGAAGAAAGCAATCAGCTTATGTTGAAAAAGCTGAGTGAGTGGCATCACTAATGTTGCCCAAGCCCTGACAATGCGCCCAAGGCGCGGTAAAACCGGAAAAACAACTCAACACCTCGCTTAACGCTGACGAGCAAAGAACACTTTTGTAGTGGAGTGGCCTGATAATTAGACCCACTTGGTTTAAGTGTTGACCGTGTGTTGTTGTTTCCATTGTTCCGCGTATTGCCGTGGGCTGAGGTAGCCCAGGGACGAGTGCGGATGAAAGTTATTGTAGCGCCGTGACCATTGATCCACGAGCAGCTGGGCGTGTGCAAGATTCTCGATGCAGTTGTCATCCAATAGTTCGTCTCTCATCCGGTTGTGGAACGATTTCACGAAACCGTTGTGCCAGGGCTCGCCCGGCGGGATAAACGCTTGAATCGTCTCATCCTCCCTTGCCCATTGCTCCAAAGCATCAGCGATGAATTCCGGCCACCTTGGGTGCCCGCGACGACAAAATCGAATCGAATTGCCAGATTTCTATTAAGCTTGAGCAGCTTCTTTTTGCGCTCTTTGACAAGAGCTTTGATATCTTGCCGAAGGATGAAGGCGTTGCGATTTCTGAACTGATAAATATCAACCCTCATAGAACGCTTGCAAAAGTTGAGCTAGCTCTTAATATTCCGATGGCTAGCTTAATCGAGGGTGTTGGATCGATTTATTCTTGGGAATACGATCCAGAATCGGAGAGTGGAGCAACCTTTGCGCGGCAGGGGAAACAATTTCGCGGCACGGCTTTCTCTGTGCGAAGTTTGCTCCAAAATTCTCAGACCGTGAATCGAGCCGTGATGCGCTCGCTGTCGTAGCGGCTAAATACAGCGCTCCTAGCGCAATGGTGCAACCACTGTTTTGGCTTGATATCAAGCGAAAAAGCCTACTCTCTCCATTGCCGTCACGCCCGCCGCTTTGTATCATCTTCGGCAGCTAGATAACCGAAGACGTTCAACTACGCTTGCCGCATTCTTTCTGTTGTTCTTTCTGTTGTTGGTCCGGTTGGCCTGGAGCTAGCAATCAATGAGGTGGTTTGAGCTAACTGAGAATACGGATTGACGTACCCCGTTTGCGCTGGTTGGAGCATTAGGGGAGCCCCAGGAACGTCCTTGCGAAAGCGCTGTTGGGACTGGTGAATGGGAAGACCCCGCCGTTTGATAAGTTAGTTATTGGTTTGTGGAGCATTCTGGGATGGTTTTTTAGCTATTGTTGGAATAGTTGTTATCCTTAATCAGCAACTATTTGTTAAAGCATGAAGAGGCTATGGCTTAAGTAGCGTAGGCCATGAAGGAGAATTTATGGAGCAGTCAGCCACCTTAGCCATCATGGTCACCTACCAACCCACATGCAGCACTGTGCGCTTATTGGAGACTTTCATCGACCAGGGTCAATCCTTCGTCGTCGTGGATAATGGCTCTAATGCAACTAGCTCGATTGCGGATATTGAGTTGCTGTGCCGGAAAACGAAAGGCGAATATAAGCTCCGATGGGCGGAATTAATATCGTTAAATGTCAATAGAGGGTTGGCGCATGCACAAAATGTGGGGATTTTAAAAGCCGTTGAATTCGGTGCTGAAGGCGTGTTCTTTTTCGACCAAGATTCAAATCTGCCTGACTGTTTTTTTAAGGGGATGGTTGAAGAATATAATCGGCTTTCTAAAATCTATCCGTTAGGTATTTTGGCGCCCAATTTGTATGACAAAAATTTACATCAGTTTGGGCGTTATGCTCGACTGACAGGCAATTCTTATCAGACTGTTCATGATATAGAAAAGCCTGAATCGGTAAGCTTTGTGGTTTCTTCGGCTTCATTTATGCCAGTTTCAGTTTTTGAACAGGGTCAAAAGCTTTTTGCCTCCGAATTCTTTATAGACCAAGTTGATACTGAGTGGAGTCTGCGAATGCTCAGTGAAGGCAAAGCGATAGTTGTAACTAATCGTCTTACTTTTACTCATACTATTGGTGACCGCAGTGAACATCATTTCTTGGGGTTGACTATTCGCCCCAACCATCACGGGCCGATGAGGAAATTTTATATTTTCCGAAATGGACGGCGCACGATGATTGATTATGGGAGAAGGTTTCCCGGTTTTAAAAAATTAATGACGTTTCGTTTGATTCATGACGCTTTAGGGGTTGTTTTATATGAACAGCAAAAGGGGGCAAAAATAAAAGCCATGTGGAAAGGTTGGTGTGCCGGTAAGGCGCCGGCTAAGGATTGGAAGAACTACGAGGGTTAGAACCTTTGGCGTGAAAGTGTGGTTCTCCGAGCTGATAACCGGTTCATTGTATTCCATTGCAAGTCGGTGGGTGCAACAACAGGGTTGCATTTGCTGGCGCAAATCGGGCACGGGATGCACTGGAATTCAAGCACTAAATACGGAATGGGCTGGGGTGTAGTAAACAAAGATAGCCAGTATTCAGTGAGCAAGGTTGAGTTAACCGGCACCGGAACCGAATAATCCGGCCGCTCCGCCGGCTCCTAGCACATCAGTTGCGAAACGCCCTGGTAAGGGGCTTGCGCGTACGGGTGCGGCAGGTGTGTATCCAGCGGTTGCTCTTGGGCTACTGGGCTTGGCCGCCGATGCGGGTTTGATACGGGCGCGCCGTCGGGAAAAATGAGTCAGGTGAACTGTCCTGGGTTTTGTTCCTACTCGTTTTTGAGAGGATTGGGGCATGGTTAAGAGGTATTCTCAGGAGTTTAAGGATCGGGCGGTGCGTATGCTCGTGGATTG
>NZ_CAMXYY010000078.1 GCF_947253395.1 uncultured Olegusella sp. | reverse complement strand
CACCCACAAGGACATGAGGACAAAAGCTGTAATAGCCTTGGGGTAGCGTTTGGGGGTCAGTCAGCTTTTCGATAATGGTTTGTGCCAAAGGTCCCTGTAGTGCGAGTTGGGCAGTGTTGCTTGATAGATCGGCAAATTGCGTATCAGGTAGTAAGTTTGCCTGCATATGAGCAATATCTTTGTCATGATTATCAGCGTTGATAACAACAAAATAATCATCGTCGGCAAACTTATAGACGATAAGGTCATCAATGCAACCGCCGTGCTCATTGCACATAATGCCGTAACGACACTTGCCTATTCTCATTTTGCTGTAGTTGTTGGTAAGTAAATGGTTGATGGTGGCAAGGGCGCCAGGACCTGAAAAACGTACTTCTCCCATATGAGATACATCAAAAAGACCGCAATGTGTACGCACGGCCTCATGCTCTGTGCGAATGCCGGTGGGGTACTGTACTGGCAGCAGGTAGCCAGCAAAGGGGACGATTTTGCCACCTTCTTTTACATGGATGTCGTACAGGGGTGTCTTTTTCATAGCTACTCCCTTAAGACTTTGTGGCTTCCAGCGCGAAATGGTAGAGTCATGTTTTACGAACAGAGCAAAGCCGCAGCTCTGTGCCCTTGTCTTTGACCTGAAAGATTCTCCAAATAAATGGATTGCTTCTTCGGTGGTCAGATGACCTTTCCAAGGTTTCGTCGACGAACGGTCCTTTTGCCTGAGAGTTATTGCCGCCCCTTCGGCTCCGTGTGAGTCACGGTCTCTTCCGTTCGTGTCTTCCGAGAGTATTCATTTGTCGTATCCGCAAGTACTTGCCGTCATACTAACAAGCGATCTCATGTTTTATCACTAGCAATCGATTTGGGGTGGCGGAGACACGGTGAACGGAGTAGTGAGGATGAAAGTAAGCTGTTTTGCCTGTTATTATCGATTAAGAAGTAAAGCAACGTGAGGCTGCTTTGTAGTATGTAAAGCAGGATATGAGGAGAGATATGGCAGAGTTTGTCTACCAGATGTACAAGGTTCGCAAAGCTTTTGAGGGCAAAGTCATTCTTGATGATGTGACGATGGGCTTTTTCCCTGGCGCCAAGATTGGCGTTGTGGGTCCTAATGGTATGGGTAAGTCGACCCTGCTCAAAATCATGGCGGGCATGGAAGATGTTTCCGCAGGTGAAGCAAGAATGGCACCAGGTTATAGCGTGGGTATGCTACAGCAGGAACCACCCTTGGATGATTCCAAAACGGTTAAAGAAAACATCGAGATGGCTTTTGGCGATTTGCTTGCCAAGATTGAGCGCTTCAACAAAATCGGCGAGGAAATGGGTGAACCTAATGCTGATTTTGATGCTCTGATGACCGAGATGGGCGAGCTGCAAACCGAGATCGATGCGGCAAATGGCTGGGATTTAGATAGCCAGCTGACACAGGCGATGGATGCCCTGCAGTGTCCTGATCCAGACGAGCAGGTTGACCACCTGTCGGGTGGAGAACGTCGTCGTGTGGCGTTATGCAAGCTCTTGCTGGAGGCGCCTGATTTGCTGCTGCTAGACGAGCCAACCAACCATCTGGATGCAGAGTCGGTACTTTGGCTTGAGCAGTTCCTCAAGAATTATCCTGGCGCTGTGATGGCGGTTACACATGATCGCTATTTCTTGGACAACGTTGCCGAATGGATTTGCGAGGTTGACCGCGGAACGTTGTATCCCTATAAGGGTAATTACTCCACCTATCTGGAAACTAAGGCAGCACGCCTTGAGATGGAGTCCAAGCAAAATGCCCGTCGCGCCAAAAAGATGAAGTCTGAGTTGGAGTGGGTGCGCAGCTCTCAGAAGGCGCGTCAAGCAAAAAGCCGTGCTCGTCTTGCCGCGTATGAGCAAATGGAGGCGCAGGCACGCCAGACCAAAAAGACTGACTTTACGGATATCCAGATTCCTGTGGGTCCTCGTTTGGGTAACAAGGTGCTTGAGGTTGAGCATCTGCATAAGGCCTTTGGTGAGCGCGTGCTCATCGATGATTTGAGCTTTACGTTGCCACGCAATGGCATTGTTGGTGTGATTGGTCCTAACGGTGTAGGTAAGTCAACCCTCTTCAAAATGATAGTGGGTCAGGAGCGGCCAACGTCTGGTTTGTTGGAGTTGGGGGAGACGGTAAAGCTTTCCTATGTCGATCAGGGACGTGCTGGTCTAGATGCCGAAAAAACTGTCTGGGAAGTTGTGTCGGATGGCAATGATTATATAGTTGTCAGTGATCAGGAAATTCCCAGCCGTGCCTATGTTTCTGCCTTTGGTTTTAAGGGTACCGACCAGCAGAAACGCGCAGGTGTTCTGTCTGGCGGTGAGCGCAACAGGCTCAATCTTGCTTTGACCTTGCGGCAGGGTGGCAACTTGCTGTTACTCGACGAGCCTACTAACGACTTAGATACCGAGACGCTTGAGAGCTTGGAAGAAGCTCTGCTTGCCTTCCCTGGTTGTGCTGTGATTACTAGTCATGACCGTTGGTTTATGGACCGTGTGGCCACGCATATTTTGGCTTGGGAAGGAACTGACGAAAATCCTGGTGCCTGGCATTGGTTTGAAGGCAACTTTGAAGACTATCAAGCAGATCGTGTACGTCGTCTCGGCCCAGATGCTGCACGGCCGCATCGCTTGCATCGCAAGCTTACAAGGGATTAGGCCCTATGTGCATAGTGCACCCTATCGTTTTGGCTCGGTAGCCTTGGTGAGGTTTATCGATTAGCTTTGGGCAGCAGTGACAGGAGAGTAAAGCTTCATTTTGCTTTGCGAGCTCAAAATAATTGTGTAGCGCTTTACTTTTTTGCTAGACAGGAGAAGAGTAGAGCGCTATCCTTTAGCAGAAGATATGAACATATGCTCATATATTGTTTAGGAGTACCAAATGAGTGAGATTAAAGAGCAACAAAGTGGTGGCTGCAAGGAAGAAAAGCAGTGCCATTCCCATGAGGAGCAGCACGAGCACAGTCACGATTGTCATTGCCATGAGGAGCAGCACGAGCACAGCCACGAGTGTCATTGCCATGAAAAACATAATCACAGCCATGTGCATACTAGCTCAGGTGAAAGTAGTCATAATCATGAGCACTGCCATGACACAAAAGGCCATAGCCATGGATGTTGCTGTGGTGATTTGAGCCAAGCTCGCAATGAGGATGAGGAAAACCCTAAAGCCCAGCTCATCCGTATCATTGCAGCCTCTATTCTCTTGCTCATTTGTGTGGGTGTTGAGCGGACGTTTGCGCCCTCAATGTGGGTTCGCCTTGTGATATTTGCTGTGCCCTATGTAGTTGCAGGCTATGATGTGTTGGCAGCAGCTTGGCAAGGCATTTGCGATCACGATCCGTTTGATGAGAGTTTGTTGATGGCCGTGTCAACGCTGGGTGCCTTTTCAATTGGTTTTTTGCCTGGTGGTGCGCCCGAATTTGCCGAGGCTGTCTTTGTCATGCTTTTTTATCAGGTCGGCGAACTCATCCAAGATGCTGCAGTAGATAAGAGCCGTGATTCCATCGAAGAGCTTATGGACATCCGCCCTGATGTTGCCAATGTTGAACGTGCTGGTGATGTTGTGAGCGTGGATCCTGCAGAGGTGGCGCTCGGTGAGCTTATTATTATTCGCCCTGGTGAGCGCGTACCTTTGGATGGTATTGTTGTTGAGGGTAATTCAAGTTTAGATACAGTTGCTCTTACGGGTGAGAGTCTTCCCCGAGCTATTGGTGTAGGCGATGAAGCAATTTCAGGATGTGTTAACCAATCGGGCACCTTGCGCGTACGCGTAACAAGCAGTGCCGGCGAATCTACAGCCAGTCGTATTTTGGATTTGGTTGAGGGTGCCCGCGAACGTAAGTCTCGCTCCGAACGCTTTATCACACGCTTTGCGCATTACTACACTCCTCTTGTAGTATTTGCTGCGTTGGTGCTTGCCTTTTTGCCACCACTGCTGTCCGCTGACTTTGCTGTTGCCTTTCCCACATGGGCACTACGTGCTTTGACCTTCTTGGTTGTGAGTTGCCCCTGCGCCTTGATGGTGTCAGTACCCTTATCTTTCTTTGGCGGCTTGGGCGGAGCTTCGCGCCAGGGCATTTTGATTAAGGGAGGCAATTATCTTGAGGCTCTTGCAGCAGTTGATACCGTTGCTTTTGACAAAACAGGTACCTTGACGCGTGGTGCCTTCGAAGTGACTGCTGTGCATGATATTGCCTGCGTTGAGGCGGGAGCATACAGCAATGGTCGCGGCTATGCTGGTCTTGACGCTTGTGATGAAGATGAGCGTCGTCTGTTGCATCTCGCAGCCCATGTTGAGAGCTTTTCAACCCATCCCATTGCACTTGCTTTGCGTCAAGCTTATCCAGAAACAGATGATGATTGCTGTGTAAGCACTGCTCAAGAAATTGCTGGCCAAGGTGTTGTTGCTACTGTTGATGGCAAACGAGTTGCTGTAGGCAACGAGCGTCTTATGACAACAGAAGGTGCGCGCTTTTATCGCTGTGAGCATGCAGGTGCTGCGGGTACGGTTATCCATGTTGCAATTGATGGTGTTTATGCTGGTCATATTGTTATTGCTGATGAGATCAAAACTGATGCTGCCGAGTCAATTCTGGCAATGAGGGAAGCCGGAGTTACAAAAACGGTCATGCTCACTGGCGACCGCCAACAGACCGCAGCTGAAGTTGCTGGCAAAGTTGGTGTTGACGAATACCATGCAGAACTTCTTCCTGGCGATAAGGTAAAACAAGTCGAGCATCTGCTTGCCACTGAAAGGACTGGCGGCAAACTTGCCTTTGTTGGTGATGGCATTAATGATGCTCCCGTTTTGGCGCGTGCAGATGTGGGTATCGCGATGGGAGCACTTGGATCAGATGCTGCTATCGAGGCGGCGGACGTCGTGCTGATGGACGATAGACCCTCACAGATTGCTGTTGCCATTCGTATTGCTCGTGGCACCATGCGTATTGCTCGTCAAAATATCTTCTTTGCCTTGGCGATTAAACTAGCGATTTTGGCGTTGGCTGCGGTGGGTTTGGCTCCTATGTGGCTCGCAGTCTTTGGAGATGTAGGCGTTATGATTCTTTGTGTGCTTAATGCAACCCGTGCATTGCGCTTGAGCTAAATGACTCTCATATGAGTTGCTTTTACTCCGTTGCAAGCTCAACTTGCAGCGGAGTTTCTTTACCCGCATTTACCGCACCGCGCGCCAAACGCCACACATCATTTCAGATGAGGCGGCCCTGCTTGCCAAACGCCACGTTCCATTTCAGAAAAAATGTCAAAAGCCACGTTCTGTTTCAACGGTCCTGACGTTTCCGCAGGTAGATTTTTTTCGCGTGAAATGAAACGTGGCTTTTGGCAAAAAAAGTGAAGTAGAACGTGGCGTTTGGTACTTGGCTTGAAGTGACATGAAATGAAACGTGGCGTTTGGCGCTTGGTGTGAAATGAGGTGTGGCTTTTTGTCACATGGCACGCAACAAAAAGCTATCCCAATCTGAGGTTGGAATAGCTTGAGGTATAGATAGGAGCTGTAAGCGGCTCCATATCTCTGCTGAGATGCTGCTATAGCTGTCTTATTGGTTAGTCTAGAGCCTTTAGTGCTTCGACTACAGGGGCAACTGCCTCTTCGCACTCCCGTTGGGTGGGAGCTTCGGCCATGACACGGACAAGCTGCTCGGTACCTGAGGGGCGCACGAGCAAGCGGCCGTTGCCGTTAAGTTTTGCTTCTACCTCAGCAATTGCGGTCTTAACGCTATCGTGATTCAGTGCATGCTCTTTGTCAGAGACAGCAACATTGACCAGTGCTTGCGGGAAAATCGTTACAGGGGCAGTGAGGTCGGAGAGAGGCTTGTTCTTTTTGACCATTACCTCAAGGATACGCAGGGCAGTCATGATGCCGTCGCCGGTCACCTCATAGTCAGAGAAAATGACGTGACCAGATTGTTCGCCACCCAGTTTGTAGCCATTCTCGCGCATGCAGGCATGGACGTACTTATCACCGACTGCAGTTTGAGTCGTCTTAAGACCGTTGGCCTCACAAGCTTTGAAGAAGCCCAGATTGCTCATTACGGTAGCAACAACCATGTGGTCGGGGAGTTTACCTAGCTCATCGAGGTATTTACCGCAGAGGAACAGCGTTAGGTCGCCGTCTACAACCTCGCCACGCTCGTCTACGGCAATGCAGCGGTCGGCATCGCCATCAAAAGCAAAGCCACAGTCCAGCAGGTTTCCGCGGACATGATCTTGCAGGGTAGAGATATGCGTGGAGCCACAATTGACATTGATATTAAAGCCGTTGGGCGTGTCATTGATGACATGCACCTCGGCTCCAAGGGTGGTAAAGACGCGCTCAGCAACAGTCCAGCTTGCGCCATTTGCGCAGTCTAGCCCAATTTTCATGCCATCAAGACGGAAGTTTGCGGTAGCAACCAGATGATTGAGATAACGCTCACGACCTGCTTCATGGTCGATAGTGCGGCCGATAGCATCGCCGGTAGCCAGAGGAACCTCGACCTTACCATCAATGTATTCCTCAACTTTTTCGAGGATCTCGGGCTCCATCTTGAAGCCATCACGATTGACCAGTTTGATGCCGTTGTCCTGATAGGGGTTGTGGCTAGCGGTAATCATGATGCCGCAGTCAAAACCACCATCAATAACAACATAGCTCACAGAAGGGGTGGGTGTGACATGCAGTAGATAACCGTCAGCGCCGCTTGCCACCAAACCAGATGCGATGGCATACTCAAACATATAACTCGAGCGTCGGGTGTCCTTGCCTACTACGATACGCGCTTTGCGGCCCGTGCGCAGACCGTAATACCAGCCAATATAGCGGCCAATCTTGAATGCATGTTCAACTGTGAGACCTTCGTTTGCCTTGCCGCGGAAACCATCGGTGCCGAAGTATTTCATTTGAACTCCTTTTTTTATGTTTAGGTACTCCGCCAAAAGCGCTCGCGCCATATTTTAGCGTTTTGAAGCTCATGCGCAGCAATGCCCGCGATATCTACGGATTAGAAGGCGATAGGTATATGGCTGTCTCTTATACACATCTCCGAGCCCACGAGACCGTTATTCTAA
>NZ_CAMXYY010000077.1 GCF_947253395.1 uncultured Olegusella sp. | reverse complement strand
AAGTACCACACCCAACTGAAACATGATAAAGCGGGTAAACTGCGTTGCACTTGCTTCGCCCGCATCAAGTCCCGTATGCGTAAGTCGCAAAATCTGAGACGGCACTGCACCTGCCATCATGGGCGTGAGATTGCCAAAAAATACACCAGATGCCTCAACACTCATAAGATCACGAATACCCACAGGCGATTCGTGATCAAGCACAACTGCTATCGCATAGGCAATGACACCAAAGAAGAAATAAAAGACATAGCAGAGAGCCGCCAACCAAACCCAGCGCATATCAACTCCGCGCAGAGCCTCGATAAAACTACTCATTTGCCCAGAAACTATCAGATAGATGATGTAGGCAATTACAGCTCCAACAAGAAAAAGTGCTCCCTTGCGCGCCTTTGCCTCATTTTCATTATTGGAATTACGGCTCATTCGCGGCTTGGGCTTGTGCTCAGTGGCAACGCCCTTGTGCGCCTTATTGGCTGTACTTGTCACGTCGCCTACTTCCTATACCGCTCACTCATGAGTACAGATATTTTACTGCAGACAAGAAAAACTGCACACGGTACAACTACTGCTTTGCCAAATCGTCAGCCTCTTTTGGACTTTGACTTTTCATGCCTATTGCGTCCAACAATCGTACGTACACCAGAGATGACAAGCACGATGAGCAAAACACTTCCCACAGCCACAGCAGCTAACACAAGCTTGTCTGCATTGCTAAAGGGCATCATAGTCTGATCCACATACAACGGAGTTTCGCTTATCAGCTTGCCCTCACAAAACACCTGCATAGTTGCAATCTGACTGCCTGCCTTGATAGCACTTTGCAACTCACATGTATCTTTGGAGTCTTCTTTAACGTATTTCTTGTCCCAGGCAATTTTAGTTTCATATTTCAGTGTGGCATCGATAGTTACCGTCTTTGGGATATCTCTGCGACGCAGTCTCAGCGTGGTGTTATGGTTAAGAAAATCCTGCAACGAAGGATTGTTTATCGTCACCGTATAAGGCAGCACATCTGTGCCCCAGCTACGGCGTTCATACTCGTTGAGTACGCTCTCAAGGGCAGCACCTGTTGTTTTGTAGATAGTAGGCTTATCAGACAGGTGCAAGACGATGCCAACAAAAGACATCTTTTTGTTTTTACCCGCAAAGGCAAGACAGCGACCTGCTTCTTCGGTATAGCCCGTCTTGATACCTTGGCATTCTGCCTTGTAATAAGGATTATCAATACCCGTCTCGCCCGCATCTACCAATACGTTTTCCTCAATCTTGCCTGCTGTTTTGTCTACAAGCCAGTTGGTGTTGTAAACCGTAACGTTAGTATCGTTTTTATTGACACATTCATGAGATTGAGTCGAGACAACCTCGCTCAAAAAATTATTTGTAAGTACCGCCTGTGCAATAGATGTGAGGTCATGCGCGCAACTGTAATGATTTTTGTCATGATAGCCATGCACATTATTAAAGTGAGTTCCAGTCAAGCCCATTGTCTTGGCTTTTTCATTCATCAAACCAATGAATTTTGCAAGAGCGTCTTTAGGGTCAAGTTTAGAATCATTTGCTGATAGGCGACCTACATGGGTGCCCAATACCAATGCTGCATCGCTTCCTGAGGGAAGCATCATGCCGTATATCAAATCACGCCAGCTGTATACATCGCCAGAATGACAGCCCATGATTGTACTATCCTCAGGCGTTAATTTGACCTCATCGCCAACGCTTACTTTTTCGTCTAATTTATCGCCTACATAATCCATTGCGACAAGCGCGGTCATCATCTTGGTAAGGCTTGCGGGATACATCTTTTCATCTGCACGCTGCGTAGCAATAACGTCGCCTGTTTGGTTATCTATGAGATAGATTGCCGCATCTTTAGGTAGCTGTGGCATTGAGGAAGCCCATACGACAGAGGCTGGGGTCACCATCAAAAAGGCCAACACGCAGGCAACTAACAGTCGCATAACACGGGTGTTCTTGCTACAAATAGACATTGACATTCCTCGTCTCTGCTTTATCTATCAAAATCTAGCTTTTTTAGCATAGCAGCCTCAGCGGACAGAAAAAGCACTTCGCACGATATCTCTTCGTTTGCGAAGCGTTTTTGCAAAAAGCTCATAGGCATCCGCTTTTGTGAAAAGCGCTAACTTAAGAGAGTGAGCACGTGACATTGCCACCCACCCTAAAAAGAAGAGCAAGAAGCTATAAGCTCTTGCCCTTTTCCTTGTTAAATTGTAATCGCAGAGGAACTACGCCTCGAAAGCCTCAGCATCCTTCTTGGAAATAGGCTTGAGATCCTCGGTAGGATACGGGGAATCGGCTCCGCCTACGCCCACGACAAAATAGAGACCCTGCTTAGTCTGATAGAGGGTTTCCTCATAGCCAGCAGGATCGCCAAAACCGCCAAAGCTACGGTGTGCAACCTCGGTAGCCTTAGCAGTGTCATAGACATGACGCTTACCTTCAAACATCTTAGTCTTGCGCATAATCTCCCAATCATCGACAACATGGTCTCGTATAAACGAGCCCTTGCTAATACTTTAGCGTTTTTTTATCTGCGAGAACAGCCCAGCAATAGAATTGTTACTATTTAGGGATGCATACTCAAGGGATTAACATGTATATGCGGGTGCTCGATAAACTCCTCGAAGAGCCTAATGCGCATATGAATGTACATAAATTCTCAACTTTTTGCCTTCACGAAAAGATTTTTGAAAAGGAGGCTTGCATTGCACTGCGCCTTCCTATAAAGTGAATTCTCGCGTTGAGGAGCATGAGCTTAGCGCAAGGACGAAAATCATTGGGATGTCGTCTAGTGGTAGGACAACGGATTCTGGTTCCGTCAGCGGGAGTTCGACTCTCTCCATCCCAGCCATTTTCCGTCCTACTCAGTATATGGCCCGTTCGTCTAGCGGTTTAGGACGCCGCCCTCTCAAGGCGGAGATCACCAGTTCGAATCTGGTACGGGCTACCAAATGTTCAAGGTCAGAGCGTCGGCTCTGACCTTTTCTTTTTAAATTAGTGATTATGGGAAATCTTTTTTCTCAATAAAACGTTGCAACCTCAGGTTGCAACGTTTTATCAGACAACCCTTCTACCTGCATATTTAGACAAAACTGCAGCTAGAGAGCAAATACTGCAACCTGAGGTTGCAACGGATAGAAGCGGATTTATAGCCCCGAAATTCGCAACGCTAATCGGATTTCCCATTCCATACAGCATGTGCGTAATCTACAACAAGGGTCGCCAAAAGACTGAGAAGCATTATTGCAAAAAGAAGTTGGATGCTCATGCAAAGCTTAAGCAGCTCAAAGTCGCTAACACCTTCGGTATATGAGCTATATATCCAAAACGCAATTTTATCCGAATGAAAAAGACATAGAGCAGAGAGAAGTATCGCTGGATAGCGCCACACATATCTTACTTCCATAGTTATTTCCTTTAGTCATTTACCCACAAAGCCACTAAAGCAACTGGTTTTTTTGCTGTACCATTGCCAATGTGCACCCATGGATTTTTGGTCTTAATAATCGGGCGACGTGACTTCATCAGAACCTTAAATTTAACAACTTTATATTGAGGGACAAGTACTAAATGACCTCTCCTTTTTGCTTTCATACTTGCTGAGCCTGAAGTACTAAATTGTCCCGATACGTTAAACCCAACTCCTGCAGTTATTTTCTCTTGACCTACTGAAACATTACAAGTCTTTTGCCATACGTCCTCCTTAACAATGTTAGCTATGACTTATTTTTATTTTATAAAAAATGATTTTGTATACAAGTAGATCTTATTTTTTGCCTGGCTCTAATTTGTTTGTTTTGCACGCAAACGCAGACCTATGGTGAGCTGAAGGACAGTATTTCAGAAGATGGTTCGTTTCTCGAGCTGGGGGAAAATCTGACCTGCGGTTTTATGGTCGCGCAGGTCGACACGTGAACCATTTGCTATGTGGCATGTGCTATGTGGCATTTGGCATGTGCTATTTGGCATGTGGCATTTGCCATTCGCCATGTGCCATGCGCTAATAGCCTCGAATCTGGGCAAGCAAAACTTCGCGCTCATTGGGGATTTCATCATTAATAACAGCGGCCAGTAAGGTATCCAACACAAGTCCCACCGCTGGTCCTGGCTCGAGCTGCATCTCTGCTATGACATCTGCTCCACTGATTGCAAGCTGTTGTACTTTCAGCGGAGGCACTGCTGCCACTTCTCGGCGTAGAGCATGCGCAATAGCATCCAACTCGATGGCATAGTTCGCCGCTCGAGGCACCTTTGCCACTGCATCAGAACGCTTCAGATCAATCAACTGCCAAGTCAGTGCCACCGCACGGCCTGGGCAAGCAAGTTCAAACTTGCGCAACGTACGCCTAATAGAGCGCGTCGTAGGCACAACCACATGGTCATGCATACGCACCAACATGCGCGTAGCATTGACCAACTCGCTGGGCAACGCCATGCGACGCATAATGCTTTCTGCCATCTCAGCACCAAGCTTGGGATGCCCAAAGAAATGTCCACGCCCCGTATCATCTTTGCTAAAAGTCGCTGGCTTAGCAATATCGTGAAGCAAAGCAGCCCAGCGTAGCTCTGGAGCAACCACTCCCCCTTCGAATTCTTCTACCGCACGACACACACGCGCCGTGTGCTCTAGTACGTCAAAGGCATGGTAGGGACTGCATTGGTCAAAGCCAACCATCGCTGCAAGCTCAGGAATTGCCTGCACCATAACATCGGTCTGGTACATCAATGCCCAGTCAACATGACCTGACTCCACGATGCCACGCATTTCTTGTCCTATGCGCTCTTGAGCAACATGTGCTAACTGAGGTGCACAAGCAAGCAAGGCAGCCTGCGTCTTTTCTTCCACCTCAAAGCCAAAACGGCACGCAAAACGCACCGCACGCAATACGCGCAGGGCATCCTCTTCAAAGCGCTCTTTCGCCACCCCGACCGCGCGTATCAAACCTCGCTCAAGATCTGCTTGTCCACCATAGGGGTCAAGCAGACCACGGGTGGGGTGATATGCCATGGCATTAATCGTAAAATCGCGGCGCCCAAGGTCATCACAAACATTGCGGACAAAGCGCACCTCATCGGGATGTCGATGATCGCTGTAGGCACCCTCAACACGATAGGTTGTAACCTCAATAGGCATAAAATCGCAAACGGCTGTAATAGTGCCATGCGCTGTACCCGTCTCGTGCACTGCCATTCCAGCAGTTAAAAGTACCTGTTTTGACTCCTGCCAGCTAGCTGAAGTAGTTACATCAACATCATGACTAGTCCTTGCCAGCAAGGCATCGCGCACCCAGCCACCAACTGCCCATGCCTCAAAACCTGCAGATTCGAGCGCCTCAATTACACGCAGAGCAGGTCTCGGGAGCTCAAGAGAGATCTCTGATGTCGCAAGAGGCATTCAACTTCCTTCCTCAGCAAAATTACAGGGTGCTGGCGCGTAAAAAGTCATTGCATTTTCGATAGAACCAGTATACCGCCGACTCGTTGTTAGTGCCTGGTGCTATTCTCATTGAGGATGTATTCACAACAGTTGTTATTGACTATTGGAGGTCATATGGCAAGTAAAAACGAAAGCTTGCGCGCCATTGGTGCAGATGCCCTAAGCAAAGCGCGAGAGGAGTTCGCTGCTGACCGCGCGGCTCAGATTGCAAAAAACGCCACCAGCTCTATGGGTCTACGTGAGGCTGCCCGCGTACCCGAGGGTATTGCAGCAAACGCACTCGGCTTTGATATTGAAGTCAAGCAGGGCGAGCGTTGCGACCAAATGCATTCTGGTCGTTGCTGGATGTTTGCCAGTCTTAATACCATGCGCTTCCGTACTATCAAAAAATACAACCTTAAAACCTTTGAGCTTTCTCAGGCATACCCTCTGTTCTTTGACAAATTGGAGAAGTCCAACTGGTTTTTAGCCAATATCCTCGATACGCTCGATGAGCCTTTGGATGGCCGCCTCGTGTCTTACCTGCTCACTGATCCTATCGGCGACGGCGGTCAGTGGGATATGTTCTGCGCACTGGTGGAAAAATATGGTGTTGTCCCCAAGGAGGCCATGCCCGAAACTGCGTGCTCCAAAAACACGCGCGATATGGATGGCTATTTGACTCGTTTCCTGCGCAGTTGTGCCAAGCGACTGCGTGAGACTGCCGCTGCTGGCGCAAGCACAGATGACCTTGAAGCGATGCGTGCTGAGATGATTTCTGAGGTGTGGCATTTTCTTGCCATTTGCTTGGGTATGCCTCCCAAGAGCTTTGAAGCCCGTATTCGCGACAAAGACGACCAGCTCATCGAGGCTATCTCTGGTCATTTCACCCCGCAGGAGTTCTTTAAGGCGGCTGTAGACATGGAGGTTTCCAACTACGTTTCGCTGATTTCTGCTCCTACTGCCGATAAGCCCTTTGGTCACACCTTCACCGTGTCACGTCTCGGCAATGTTATCGAAGCAGGTGGCGTGCGCTATCTCAACCTTCCTATCGATCGTCTTAAGGAGCTTGCCATCGCTCAGATGCGCGACGATCTACCTGTATGGTTTGGCTGCGATGTCAACCAGTCCTATCTGCGCGATGAGGGCATCATGGATACCGCTGCTCTCGATATTGACGGGCTGCTGGGCATGACAGTGGAAGGCGGTCTTACCAAGGCAGAACGCCTGGATTACGGTGAGTCCCTGATGACTCACGCAATGGTGCTTGAAGGCGTCCGACTAGATACTAACGGTAAACCTCAGTCTTGGAAGGTCGAAAATAGTTGGGGCAAAGATCATGGCCGCGATGGCTTTGATACCCTCTCTGATAACTGGTTTAACGAGTATGTCTTCCAGGTTGTTGTGGACAAGAAGTACCTAAGCGATGAAGAACGCACCATCTATGAGACCGAGGAAGCAACTGTGCTTGCACCTTGGGATCCCATGGGTTCGCTGGCACTTTGCCACTAGCAATAAGTTCTGCCTTGAGGCACTGCTTATCTTTTGACAAGCAGTGCCTCTTTTTTGCTTGAAATATTTATTCTTAAAAGGAGTGTTGAATGACCAAATCCGCAATCGAGACCAGCTGGTCTGATGAGCGTCG
Source organism: uncultured Olegusella sp. (assembly GCF_947253395.1). Lineage (GTDB taxonomy): Bacteria > Actinomycetota > Coriobacteriia > Coriobacteriales > Atopobiaceae > Olegusella. Next base: position 92 of record NZ_CAMXYY010000077.1, on the reverse strand, counting down.
CAAGGAGTTTTTGGCCAATCGCGGCAATCGCGTCGCTCGCAATGCTGTTACCTCTGACAACATTATGAAAGCTGCACGCAATGCCTCTACCT
>NZ_CAMXYY010000076.1 GCF_947253395.1 uncultured Olegusella sp. | reverse complement strand
CAAAGTCTTGATCTTGATAACAATGGAACAGCAGAGACACTCGCACTCCATCAGCGTCAGCTGAAGATAAGCAACAATACAACCTTGCTTTTTCAAACAGATACCAGTTGGTTTGTTTCTGATGTGCTGGTAGGCGATATCAATCATGACAACAGTCAAGAAATTATTTGTCTGTTATGGAAGCGGGGAAGTTTTGGCAAATCCCGTCCTTTTTGGATCAAACAAGACGATATTAATTTTTCCCAGCACATCTTTATTTGGACTATGCAAGAAGGTCATATCCAAGCTATTTGGCAGTCTTCTGCCATTGATTTTGAGATCGCTTCGATATCACTGAATGATAAGCAGCAAGTTTGTTGCACAACACCTGATGGAAAAAAGTCCTGTTGGGTATGGCTTTCTTGGGGACTTGCGCATATTGATACGGAAGATACCTAGTCTGTCTTACGGAAGATAAATAGTTTGTCTATTTGTGACACACAGGTTTTGTAAGACCTGCTACACTGGAGCACGACCTTTAAGCGCGGTACGAGATGCCCGTAAGGTGTTAAATTTTATATGTGTATTTACTTGCGGGGTGTCTCGTGTCGCTAACGGCGACAGGGCATCTTTTTTTCTTGTCGCGACTGCGTCCAAGAGATGGGAAGGAGCGTAATGGCACAGTTTGAGCCAAAGGCGACGATTATGGATGAGGCGGCGATGAGTCGCGCCATCACTCGTATTGCCCATGAGGTATTAGAACATAACGAAGGTAGTACGGATTTTGTTCTTGTAGGAATCATCCGTCGAGGTGAGGCGCTTGCTCGCAAGCTTGCCGATGAGATTGAAAAGGCAGCTGGCGTGCATCCACAAATCGGTACGCTCGATATTAGCTTTTACCGTGATGACATTGGCAAGCGCGTAGCGCCAGTACTTCAGGGTTCCAATATTCCTTTTAATATTGATGATGCTGTGGTTGTGCTCGTAGACGATGTCCTTTATACGGGTCGTACCATCCGCGCTGCTCTTGACGCTCTGATGGATTACGGTAGACCTCGTAGGGTTCAGCTGGCTGTTATGGTTGACCGTGGCCACCGTGAGTTGCCTATTCGCGCCGATTATGTTGGTAAAAACGTTCCTTCTTCCCGTGAGGAGGATGTGCGTGTCTATGTTGAGCCTGATGACGATCACTCAGCAGTTGAAATTTGGGGTAGTGCGACTCACAAGGCCGCAATTCAGACAGGAGGCCAACGCTCATGCTCTCAGTAAAGCATTTGATTGATACTAACGACCTTACGGCAGATGACATTACCCAGATTCTTGATACTGCCAAATCCTTTGATCCTATTGTGAATGCTCGTACTATCAAGAAGGTCCCCGCTTTACGTGGTCGCACGATTGTAAATCTCTTTCTTGAGCCGTCTACGCGTACACGCAGTTCCTTTGAGCTAGCGGAAAAGCGTCTGTCGGCTGACTCTCTCAATATGGGCGGTTCTACCAGCTCTGTTGTAAAGGGAGAAAGCCTCGCTGATACTATTCAGACCATTGATGCTATGAACGTTGATATGTTTGTCTGTCGTGCAAGGCTGGCAGGTACTCCCAAAAAAATTATTGAAAATACCGATGCTGTTGTTATTAACGCAGGTGATGGTAAACATCAGCATCCAACCCAGGCCATGCTTGATCTTTACACCATCCGTGAGGAGTTTGGGCATCTCGATGGTCTTAAGGTTGCTATTGTTGGTGACCTCGCTCACAGTCGTGTCTGCGGCTCGCTCGCACCTGCTCTTAAGACTATGGGTGCCGAAGTTACTCTTGTTGGGCCTCCAACCTTCCAGGTAGGCGATCCCAGCTGGTATGGTTGCAAGCAGACGGCAGATCTTGATTCGGTTATTCCTGAGATGGATGTTGTCTATATGCTGCGCGTGCAGCTGGAGCGTATGGAGGGTGCTGCAATTCCTTCCAAGCGTGAGTATAACCGCTTGTATGGTCTAGATGCTCGCCGTGCTGCCATGATGAAACCTGGTGCCATCGTGTGCCACCCAGGTCCTATGAACCGTGGTATGGAAATCAATACTGAGGTTGCTGATAGTTTGCAGTCGAGGATTTTAAAGCAGGTAAACGCAGGAGTCCTAACCCGTATGGCTGAGATGTATCTGCTCTTAGGAGGAGAAAACTAATGGCGTATTTGATTCGTGGCGCACGCGTTGTCGACCCACAGCTTGGTCTTGATGATGTGCGCGATGTGCTGATTGAGGGCAATAAAATCAAAGCAGTTGGCAACAATCTTGATACTACAGATGCTGAGGTAGTAGAAGCTACAGGTAAGGTGCTCATTCCTGGTATGGTAGATATGCACGTACATTTCCGCGATCCAGGTTTTGAGTACAAAGAAACCATTGAGACAGGATCTCGTGCAGCTGCTCATGGTGGCTTTACCGATGTGGCCACCATGCCCAATACCAACCCCGTTGCTGATGAGGGAGCCGAGATTCGCTATCAGATTGACCGCGGTAAAGCAGCAGGTTATGTGCATATTCGTCCTATCGGTGCGCTTACCAAAGGTCAAAAGGGTGAGGCATTGGCCGAGATAGGGGACATGGTGCTCGAAGGCGCGTGCGCTTTTTCTGATGATGGGCATGGTGTGCAATCTGCTGGCATGATGAAGACTTGCATGGGCTATGTTTCTCAGTTCAACAAGGTGGCTATTGCTCACTGTGAAGATGAGAGCCTTTCAAAGAATGGTGTTATCAACGCTGGTCGTGCAGCAACTCGTCTCGGCATGTTTGGCTGGCCAGCATTGGCTGAAGAGCATGAAATCTGGCGCGATATTCAGTTAACTCGTTCTACTAACTATGCCCTACATATCGCTCATATTTCAACGGCTCGTGGCCTTGAAATGGTTAAAGCAGCAAAAGCCGAAGGACTATCCGTAACCTGTGAGGTAACCCCTCACCACCTCTTCCTTTGTGATGACGATATCACCACTGCTTACAACACTAACCTCAAGATGAATCCTCCTCTGCGCTCTGCTAAGGATGCTGAAGCCCTGCGTCAGGGCATTGTCGATGGTTCCATTGACTGTGTAGTGACCGATCACGCTCCTCATGCCGCTCACGAGAAGGACTGTGAGTGGGAAATTGCGTTCTTTGGCACTATCGGTCTTGAAACCTCTCTTCCTCTGATGCTTACCCATATGGTTGAACCTGGCATTATGAGCTGGAGTCGTCTCGTAGAAGTGATGGCTGTATCCCCGCGTGAGATTTTGCGTCTCCCTGCGATCAAGATTGAAGAAGGTTCGGCTGCCGATCTGACACTCATTGATCCTGAAGCTGAAGTTGAGGTAACTGAGGACTACTTTGAGTCTAAATCTAAAAATTCTGCTTTCTTGGGCAATAAGCTCAAAGGCGCTGCTTGTGATGTGTTCTGTGGCGGTAAACGTACACTTGCAAACGGTGTTGTGGCCTAAAGTTTATAAAAAGCAATGGGGTGAAAATGAGGACAGAGGGTATCAAGCAATATGACTTTAGCGTGCTGTCCAACGCAAAAGTTGCAAAAGACGTGTATCGCATGCAGATTTTGGCACCTGAGCTTGCCAAAAAGCTTATGCCAGGCCAGTTTATCAACATTGCCGTACCTGGCGATCCGTCTCATATTGTGCGCCTTCCCCTGTCCTTTGCTTCCATTGACTTGCAAGAGGGTAGTGTTGAGCTCATCTATGCCGTAGTAGGTGAAGGTACGCAGCGACTTTCTCAGATGAGGATTGGTGTGAGCTCTACGTTGATTGGTCCGTGTGGTAAGGGCTGGAATCTCAGCGATAATCGTTCTGCTTTGCTGGTAGCTGGTGGTGTTGGTGCACCTCCCATTGTTGCTGCGGCGCGCGAATTAAAAGAACGGGACGTAGAGCTTTGCGCTGTTCTTGGTGCGCGCTCAAAAGAGCGACTGTGGGGCGAGTCGGTGCTTCAAGATATGGGTGCTACCGTTATTGTCACTACAGATGATGGAAGTTACGGTAGGCAAGGCTTTACCACCGAGGTGGTCGCAGAGCTTTTGCCAGGTGATTTCGGACAGATTCTCACCTGTGGTCCAAACCTGATGATGGCTGGTGTGGCTTCACTTGCAAAAAAGGCCAAAATAGACTGCCAAGCTTCCTTAGAGCGAATGATGACGTGCGGTTTTGGCGCCTGCCATACCTGTAATGTTGCTATGCGAGCAGGTGGCTATAAATTCTGCTGTACCGACGGCCCTGTTTTTGATGCCAAGGAGGTGGCATGGTGAGTACACCTTTGATGGCAGTAAATCTTGGTGGTATTCATATGCAAAATCCTGTGAATACCGCTTCGGGTACCTATGGTTTTGGGCGGGAGTTTGAGAGCTTTTATGATGTTGCTCGCCTTGGTGCAATTACGTGTAAGGGCTGTGCTGTAGAGCCTTGGGATGGCAACCCCGCACCTCGTATGTGTGAGGTCAGCTCAGGTATTATGAATACGGTAGGGCTACAAAATGTCGGTATTCGCGCTATGGTGGAGTCTGAAGGTGAATATCTCCAGGGATTAACTCAGCGTGGTTGTGCCGTAATTTTGCAGGTTGCGGGCCATTCCATCGACGAATATATTGCGGCAGTAGAGCTTTATGAGGAGCTTGCACCTTGGGCTTCTGGACTTGAGCTTAATATTTCTTGTCCTAATATCGCTGCCGGTGGTGCTGCAATGGGCGCTACCCCTGAGACGGCTGCAAAGCTTATGCAAGCAGTGCGTCCTCGTACCAAACAGCCTCTTATTGTCAAAATGGCACCAAGCCGGGTGTCAGAAATTGCGCGTGCCCTTGAAGCTTCAGGTGCTGATGCGCTTAGCCTTATTAATACGATTCCCGCCATGTCTATTGATACGCGCACGCGTCGCTCTCGTCTCTCTCGACCCACTGCAGGTTTGAGTGGTCCTGCTATTCACGCTATTGCCGTGCGTATGGTTTGGGAAGCTCACCAGGCATCAAACCTTCCTCTTTGTGGCATTGGTGGCATTACCAATGGTGCAGATGCTGCGGAGTTTATCTTGGCGGGAGCTACTGCAATTTCGGTTGGTACAGCAAATCTGACGGATCCCATGACAGCGGTTCGTGTAGTAGACGAGCTATATGACTGGGCAAAAAATCAGGGTGCTTCGGATATTAATGAATTGATAGGAGCTTTTGAATGTTAAGCCTTCCTTTGTCAGTTGAACAAGCCCGTGATGCAATAATCATTGCGCTTGACTGCAGTCATGAAGAAGCACTTAAATTAGCTGCACAGCTTGAAGGTCGTGCTCGTTGGGTCAAAGTGGGTATGACTCTTTATTATGCTTGCGGACCAGCTATAGTCCAAAAGATGCATGAGCGTGGACTCAAAGTCTTTCTTGATCTCAAGCTGCATGATATTCCCTTCCAAATTAGAGGAGCAGCCCGTGCTGCGTCGTTGGTAGGGGCAGATATCCTTTCTATTCATGGCCTTGGTGGTGCTGAGATGGTAGGCGAAGCACGCGCGGGCACTGAAGAGGCAGCTGAGATGCGCGGTGAGCGCACTAGACTGGTGGCAATTTCAGTACTAACCAGCATGAATCAAGAAGCTTTGGCATCTATTGGCGTGCAGTCTACGGTCAAAGAAGAAGTTTCTCGTCTTGCAACTTTAGCTGTAGGGGCAGGTTCTGATGGTATCGTCTGCTCTCCTCAGGAGGCAGCCGAAATGCGTGAACTTTTGGGCCCTGATGCGCTCATTGTGACACCTGGCGTACGTCCTGTAGGTGCTGCTAGGGGAGATCAAAAGCGTGTCGCTACTCCTGCTGCCGCACTTATGGCAGGTGCCTCAAAGTTGGTGGTCGGAAGACCGATTACGAAGGCAGAAGATCCTGTTTGTGCCTTTGATGCCATTGTTGCTGAGCTGACCGCTCACTAAGCGTTGTTATATAGCTGTTTTTGTCAAAAAAGGAGGAACTCCTATGGCTTCCCTTATTCGTGCTGCATCTGCCGCTGAGATTGCCCATGCCTTGCTTTCTATTCGTGCGGTTTTTTTGAAGCCAGATGACCCTTTTACGTGGGCAAGTGGTATCAAGAGCCCTATTTACTGTGATAACCGTCTTACTCTTTCATATCCAGACGTACGTACCCTCATCGATGAGTCTATCGCCGCTCGTATTGCCGAGCTTTATCCCAAAGTAGAAATGCTCATGGGAACTTCTACTGCAGGAATTGCTCATGCTGCTATTGCGGCTGATCGTTTGGGTAAGCCTATGGGTTATGTGCGTGGTTCTGCAAAAGATCACGGCCGCAAAAATCAAATTGAGGGTCACTTAGAGTTTGGTGAGAAGGTTGTTGTAGTTGAGGATCTTATTTCAACGGGAGGTTCTGTACTCGATTGTGTTTTGCCCCTTCGTGAAGCAGGCGCTGATGTTTTAGGTGTGGTATCGATATTTACATACGGTATGCAAAAAGGCCTCGATCGTTTATCGACAGAGCATGTTTGCAATACAAGCTTATGTGATCTTGATACGCTCGCAAAAGTGGCAGTCGCAGAAGGATATATCAAGCCGTCAGATGAGGCTCGTTTGCTGGCTTTTCGAGATAATCCTGCTGATGAGTCTTGGCGCGCTTAGTCTTGAAGCCTGTCTTTATCCTTCTTTTAAGCCAAAAAAACGTGTATAAACGTACGTAATGTGACGAAGAAGGCTAAAAAAGCGCGTTTTTGCAGCTCATGCTTGCATTCAGACAAATTTGTGGCACACTAAATGTCCGTGCAAGTCAGCGGTATCAATGAGATGTGCGACTGGCACTCTTTTTTTGAATTGCATTTAGGTACGTTGGATGTTTGGAGGACTTCATGGCACTACCTCAGCTGAGCGATGAGCAGCGTAAAGCAGCACTCGAGAAGGCGGCTGCAGCCCGTCATGCTCGTGCAGAGCTTCGCGATAAGATTAAGAACGGTCAAGTTTCTCTGCAGGAGGTTCTCGATTCTGATGACCCCATTGCTGCACGCATGAAGGTCTCTGCTCTTATCGAGTCTCTGCCTGGTTATGGCAAGGCAAAGGCTACCAAGATTATGGATGAGCTGGGCATTTCTGCTACTCGTCGTGTCAAGGGCTTGGGTGCTCGTCAGCGCGAGCAGCTGCTTGAGGTGCTTTCCAAGTAGTGGAACTTACACCCCGTCTCTTTGTAATTTCAGGTCCTGCTGGTGTAGGT
>NZ_CAMXYY010000075.1 GCF_947253395.1 uncultured Olegusella sp. | reverse complement strand
GGATATCTGAGTACAGACGATTATTGTTGATTATTCATACATATTTTTAATCTTCTCCCTGACTCCAACTTTGTACCCAGCTTCTTGGATGGCATTATTTATTTTTTCTGGCTGTATGCCAATTAAGTTTAGGATGGCTGCGTAACTTAGTAGCCATACTGCTTGTGTATGAAAATATAACTCTACCTCTCGCAAAAGTTGGGAGTTTCCCGTTTCGCTTCGATGTACGTATGTGTTACGACATACACGATGATCTTGTAAAAAGAGCCGCTTATTGGGTATGAGAGATTCTGAAAATGGCTTTAGTTGAGTAAAAAGACTACGCGCAAGGGATCCTGCGGACTTTCTATTTCTTACGAGGTTTTGAATCCAGTTTTTGAATTTTTCATTACTTATTGATGCTGTCATTTGGGAGAATTCTCTATTAAATGTTTCTTCGTCAAAACATTTCTCGTCCTGATTAACCTTAGATAGTGCCTCAAACGCAGATGCACATGCAACAAACTCTAAATCGACGGGCATACGCCAATTATTTGTTAGAGACGTAATTATTGTTGATACATTTTTTGTATCTTGGTCAAGCTTGAACCATCTTCCCAAGATTTCTTGCGTGTGGCTTCCTAGCCGAGAGTATGGAAAGGGAATTTGCTCTGCTTCTGATCTGCTAATAGGGGATTCTGGATCAACGTAGGCAGTGTAATAGCTGAACGTGCAGTCCTGATGAAATTCATGCGCGCTTATTGAATTGATTGAAGTGAATCTCCCTAAAAATAGTGTCATAAGATTACGAAGAGGGTAGATCCATTTTTCTAGAGTCTCGTCAAAATCTGAAGGATTATTTAATTCAACAACAAGGTAATGCTCAACTTTGACTGACATACCGCTACTTAAGGTTGGGTGTCCAGTTTTATTAACTTTTTGACGAATCTCTATCGTAATCTCATCGTCTTTGAATAGTGTGATGATGCCGACGCCCGATGAATTGTATTTTATTGAGTAGTCTGTGGTGGCAACCTTAGAAGTACCTTGGTTATCATGTCTGTTGTAGCTTATTGTTATCGGGTTTTTTTGAAACCAGTAACCCAAGCCATCTAAGCTTATAGAGATACGATCTACAGTTGGATGATTTGAAATAGGCTTGTTTGCAGCAGTTAAAGAGACTCCTCGTAATACTTGTGAGTCAAGACCTGGTGCGGAAGATACAAAGTTTTTCATTTCGACTTCACGCAGACAATACCATGTGCCATGTTGTGCAAATCCATAGATAGCATCTGCAGATTCGAATTCGCCACATGAAGATCGCACTCCTTCTGAATCCTCAAAAAATATTTCATTCAGAAGGAATCCTACTGGGATATCTAAAGTCGGTGGGTGTACCCCATCAAAGGTAATATCCCCAACATAACAATCGGTTTTACTTTTTTCTAGCTCATCTACCTGTGAGTTTTTTGGAAGTTTAGAGAGGGGGTAACCTAAGGCATTTGCCAACGTTATTAGGGTGCGTGCCCAATATCCTGCATAAAATTTTGTTGTTTTCATCTGGACCTCCCATAAACTAGGCAAATATTAAAATCATTATGTATAGCCTTTATATTCTTATCCAAAGAACCTCTATTGCAGGAATTCCCATCCTAATGCTATATACCACGCTCTCTTTTCCTAAAAGTCAAAGAGATCGACTGGATTAGAAACTTTAGTTGCTGAAAGGTTTGCATTGGTCGCTCCTAACCACAGCGGGATATCTCGCTGTAGTTTATTTTGGTGCATGAAGCTTCAAATGGGGTAGATAAGCCTATTTTGCTTTTATATCTACCAGCTGTCCTTGGTGTAGGACAGCTGTATATGTTTTTAGCAGCAGAATCTTCTTGTCGTGTTTTCGAAGGGAGATTCTCATGCACAAGGTAATGGATTTGCTCGCTGGAAAGAAACATCTCGTTGTGATTGCTACCTGTGGTGCACTTATTGTTGGTGGCGCTAGCGGCTGTAGCGGTGCAAAAACATCGACTACGGGGTCTGCTGGGGGTTCTGCCGCCGTTGCAGAAGTGCATTATGCGGACGAGGACTTTACTGCCGCCGTTGCGAAGGCACTTGAGGCGCGATGGAAGATTACGGATAAATTTGAGTCGAATCCTTTTGAGCTTGGTGCGACAGATATGGATGAGGCTCTCAAGGCAGAGCTGGCTCCTGTAGCGGAATATAAAGATGCGAAGTTTAAGAATCAGGACCTTGCGGAGGCGGCGTCTGCTTATGTTGAGGCGTTGGAAGGCTCACACGGCAAAGACTTTGCTGACCAAAATGACAGCTGGTCGAGCGCTTACTCGCATCGTGTTTCTGCTTTACACAAGATTAATGAAATCTCTGAGATAAAAGTTCCAGATAAGTACAAAGAGAATCTGAGCGATGTACTCAATGATGGTGAAGCGGCTGCTGTAGCTCAGGATTTGCAGAATGCTACCGTCTTTGAAAAGCAGGATCCCAGAGATGAGTATGAAACGTACTTCACGTATTCGGCAGTCGTAGAGAACAAGTCTAAGCTTGATTTTTCCTACTTTGCATTCAGGGTCAATTTGGTCGATAAGGATGGCGTTGTAGTTGAGACTCAAACGCCTTACACGGAGAACTGGGCGGGCGGAACCAAGCATCGCTTTGAGTTTATGTCAGATGCAAACTTTGATCATATTGAGATTTATGGCGCCTCTTGGAATCTATAGGAAGTTATGCGAGGGAGTCTGCGGGGCAGACTCCCTTCGTGTTTGTTGAGGAGGGGTGTCGTGGTGCGATATGGCTTTTGTTGGCAGCGGGTGATGGGATTTTGGGCATGTTGCTTTGCAGCGATGACACTCGCTCTAACTGGTTGTTCCGGCGGGACATCGTTGTCGAGTACGCAGGGAAGTACAGAGCCTGAAGCAAAGCATCTGAGTTCGTCGCTTTCGCAGACATATCAATATCGTGGCCTTTCAATAAAACTAGGCTCTGACTGGGAGCTAGGCAGTGGTGAGGAAGTGCGGACGTTTTCGGTGGATGGGGAAGGTGTTGTCGCCTCTATTCGCGTAAGCAATCCCTTTAGTGAAGAGGACAAAATTGTCCCTGATGACGTCAAGCAGCTCGATGCAGGTAAGCGCGATAGCTGGTATTATCTGCTGACTTCTGCCAAGGACGGCAAGGAGTGCGTGTACACATTTTCCGGCTGGGGCGAAAACGGTGTGGGATTTACCTGTACCTTCAAGCTTGGCGAGAAGTATGCCACTACGTATAACCAACACATAATCGAGAAGATTTGCTCGCTTATTCGTTTTAACCCAGAGGCTGCAGTAAGTTCTGCTTCTATAAAAGAAGTTGAGGATGCGGGTTATGCGACCGATCAGCATGTCGATGAGCTAAGCATCGTAGGTTTTTCTAGCTCGGATGACGGTTATGACGTGAGTACTGCGCGCTTCAAAATCCAAAACAACACGGATACACCAGTGACATTTAAGTCTATTGATGTATATGAGCTGGATGCTGATGGGAATATCGTTACGTATGAGCAGTCTTGGAATGCAGAAAATGACCCTGAGGTAGCGCCTGGGCAGAGCTGTACGGTTAAAGTCTTGTACACCACAAGTGACAAGATTGCATCGTTTGAAAGCAAGAAATACAGCTTTAAAGATGCTGAGGGCAAGCTAGTGACGGGCGTCTTCTCAAAGACCTTTACGGCAAAAGTTGAGTAGGAAAAAGGGCTTCAGATGCGCTCTGAAGCCCCTGCTTTGTTCATTTGGAGATGCTCTAAGATGGGGAATGTTGAGTAAACAGCGCGGATCGATTCTGTGCTAATAATTTGGTTATATTGCTGTGTCGTATTGCATCTTTGACGAGCATCTAGCTGTGGACTTTCGTGATGTGTCATTGCAGGCAGTTCATTATCCGAAAGCTTAGGCAGAGGTAAACATACCGAGTTAGTATCTGTTCTGAGCGCAGCATTTAAAAGCTCATGATAAGCAACTAATTTTAAAAAAGTTTGCTGATGAGGGAGTATGTTGAGTTTGACGAAGGATGCAGCATTTCCGTTATATCAGCAAATATTAAATTCAATTTGTAAAGAAATTGAAGCTGGTAGATATAAATTCTGGCGGTGGACTTTCAGCGGAGTGAGAACTATCTGAAAATTACTCATTAATAAAAAAGTGATATCCACTCACTTGTGGATGCACAAAAGAGCGCTATGGATGGCTCATAGTACAAAGAACGGTGAGATAAAATCTCACCGTTCTTTGAATCGAATATCTTCCACGTAGTGACAGACTATGCAAGTTGTTTACTAATAGAAGAAAGTCCGAGCGATCTAATATACGCTTGAACTGCCTCAATGCCTCCAGCATCTAGCTGGCGAATTAATTCAGAACCAATAATTACACCGTCTGCTCCATCTGAAATTATCTGCTTTATGTCTTGGCAGCTTTTTATACCAAAGCCTACAAAGATAGGGATGCAAGAGATATGTCTAATATGTCGCATAGTCTCTCTATACGCAGTTGGTACTGTACCCACACCTCCCGTCTTGCCTGCTTGGGTAACAACATATGCAAACAAAGATGAATTGCTTAGCTGAGAGCTAATCTGCTGTTCAGACATTTGCTCGCTAAAGACATGTACTAATCCGGGGTATTGCGCAGCATCAAGCATGCTGTCGACGCAAAGCATTGCGTCATAAGACCAGCGGGGGAGTGTCTGTAGCTGGAAATAGTCTATACCCTCAGCATATGTCATAAGGATTATTCTGAAAGAGTAACGCCTGCGTATAGCAGAAAGAGCAGCGGCAATAATCTCGTGTGTTAGCTTTGGAAAGATTAATTCATGTGTTCGCTTGATAACCTCGCCTTCCATATTTGGGTTAGAAACAGGAATACCAATTTCCACATACCCAACTCCGTGCTTCTCTAAAGTATCAAGTGTTTGATAAAACAGATCCCATGACGGATAACCAAGGGTTAAAAAGAATGCGGTTCGCTCGGCAACTGGGCCAACTGGAGCTGGACAATTAAAAGCTGTTTCCTGAGTAGCTATCTTGAGCGCGTATGACATGACCTATCTCCTACATTCCAATCGCATGGAGGATCAGACCAAGAATGGGACCGTAAACACAATAATCTGTTTCAGAGAGAATGCGCATAATTGGTTCATACGATCCAACCATAGGGAGCAAGAATGCTTGTCCCACGATAAGCAAAAGCCCGTTTACCAATGAGCCTATAACCGCGCCGCGAATGCCACCATGTGCGTTACCAAAAATTGCGGTTGCTGCACCTGTAAAGAATGTTGGAATAAGTGCCGGAAAAACAATAACGGGATAGCCAGCCGCTGCAAGAACTGCCATACCAATGAGCCCAGAAGTAAGACTGCATAGGAAGCCTACAATGACTGATGTGGGATAGTTAGGGAACAGCAGTGGAACATCAAGACCGGGTTTTGCTCCGGGAATAATTTTTTCGGCAAAGCCATGGAATGCGGGAATAATTTCAGCAAGCATCATGCGGACGCCCGTAATAATAACGGTAATCCACATACCAAAGCTGACTCCCTGCAGTAACGAATATACGAGGATGTCTTTCCCACCGGAAACATTTTCAGAAACCCAGGTAGGACCAGCAATAATGCTTACCACCAAAAAGAGCAAAGTCATTACTAGTGTCAAAGCAATGGTCATCTCACGCAAGAATGAGAACTTCTTCGGAATTTTAATTTCCTCAAGATCATGCTCTTTATTACCTAATACTTTGGCTAAGCCAGTAGCGATAAGTAGGCCAACCGAGCTTGAGTGAGCAAGTGTAATTTCTTCTCCGCCTTTTACGCCTTTTATGCACACATCAACATATGCGCAGGTTACAGTCATATAAATACCTAGAAGAACTGACCCAACGCCTACAATTCCCCAGAAAGGAAGGCTTGTGTTGTATTTTAAGAGTGCCGCGATTAAACCTGCGAAGAAGAATGAGACATGGGCTGATAAGTGGACATATTTTAGGGGAGTAAAGCGTGCGAGTATAAGGTTAACCAAGAAACCAAATGCAAAGATTAAAGCCAATTCAGTTCCTAAGTCGGTCATATATTCTGCAGAAGCAGTACCGATATCTGTTGCAACTACCGCCGTATTACCAAAAGCCTTACCAATCATGGTTGCTAAAGGTAATAGCGCTGTACCTAAGGTCTGTCCGCCAAGATTGACCATGGTAAAGCCAATCATTGCCTTAATCGCTGAAGGCAGGATTTGGTGCCACCCCTTTTTCATGGCTAACATGCCAATAACAACGACCAGACCAATAATGAATACAGACTGACTTAGATAGTTATTAACGATATACAGGAAGACTTCCATGATCATCTCCTATCCCAGAGTTTCAATAGTGTTGAGCAGTTGGATACGCAAATTTGCCTTATCCATCATGTTGTCAATACGAATAATGGGGGTGGAAGTGGCGCGCATAGCATCAGCAAAATCAGAGGTAGTAATAATAATGTCATAGCTATCAGGGCTAACCGAGCTAATATCAGAAGCATCAACAGCCGCTTCTATTCCTTCAGCATCCAAAATTTGCTGTGCAAAGAGTCTGAGCATCATACTGCTCCCGACTCCTGCACCACAGACCGTAACGATGTTGAGCATATTTACTTCCCTTCTCCTATGAGAGACAGGACATCTTGAGGTGTTACTGCCTGTCTCAACTGAATAACTTTTTCTGGGTCGCTTAAAATATCAGCCAGTTCTGAAAGCGCTTTTAAATGTGTCTGGTGATCGATTGCACAAAGGCCAATAACTATGGCTACTGGATCGTTGCTAGGATGTCCGAATACCACAGGTTCTTTTAGAGTCACAATTGAAAAGCCAACACTTTTTGCTCCTTTTTCGGGGCGTGCGTGAGGCATGGCTATACCTGGAGCGATGACAATATAGGTGCCGTTTACTTCAACATTTTCAATCATTGCATCGATGTATTCCTCAGATGCAAGACCTTTTTGTACTAAAAGACTGCCTGCTTTTCGTACGGCTTGATTTCTATCTGCGGCAGGGTAATCGCATTCAATAAGATCTTCGGATAAAATTTCTTTGAGCATAGGCTGATACCTCTCCTTCTGTATATCTTCTCTAGATGAAAATCCCAATTGGTAAGCGAGCTCCAGCTGGATATTGTTCGCCTGACCTTCGTTTAAAGGCACAAATTTCCTGATTATTTCAATGATCTTTTCAGGGCTAATCTCAACATGTTTAGGATTAAGAAAGCTTGCTAGTCTCCGCTTATCATCATTTGCTGTCTCTTATACACATCTGACGCTGCCGACGAAACCTTATGGGTGTA
>NZ_CAMXYY010000074.1 GCF_947253395.1 uncultured Olegusella sp. | reverse complement strand
AGCGTCAGATGTGTATAAGAGACAGGTCGAGAATTTCTTTACCTGACTGTGCATTCCCCAGCAGAGAAATAAACTCAGATTCACTAAGCAGCTCTGCCAAGGATTGCAACGCCAGCAAATGTGAGCTTGAATCAAGAGTGGCAAGCATAAAGAGATATTTCACAGGATCATTTGCCTCATTACCAAAGCAAACAGGAGTTTTCAGTCGAATAAACGACATAGAGGTGTGATTTACACCTATTTTATTTGTGGCATGAGGGAGGGCGATATGCTTAGTGATAACTACGTAAGGACCTGTTTCTTTTACATTGGAAATTACAGCCTCAATATACGCATCGGAAATTTCTCCAGAAGACACTAAAGGTAAGCCTGATGCTCGCACTGCCTCCTCCCAATCGGAGCACTCAACATCAAGCATCATGTGCCCTTCGATTAGCTCGCTTAGCATATAGCTTCCTTTCTGTACAATCTTCTGAGACTTTTCCAAAAAGCAACGTAATGCCGCATAGAGCCCTTCCTCATCACCAGGAGCTGAATGGCCTTGAATAATTTTCATTACTTCTTGTGCTGCATTACTTTCCTCACCGAGGGCAACGCGTACACCGCCTAAACCCAATTCCCCCAATCGAACGGAAACGCGATCGATATCGTCTTGTCTAAGCAAAGGACTAACTTCAATCCAAGGTATTGAAACCTGAAGAGGTACTGTTGAAACAATTAGATCCACTCCAGGTAGCAGTTCAGATCCATAAAGCTGGTGTCGAGGAAGAGTTGCAACGATGTTTGCATCAAAGTAACGAGTGATATTTGTAGCAAGTAATTGCGCTGTTCCTAAACCAGTTGCGCAAACTACAACGATATTTGGCTTAATGGGAGATAATTCAGCACTTCGCTTCATTGCCACCGCGAAATGCAGCAAAATATAGCTCAGTTCATCTTCCGATGTATCTATTAATTCTGCTAACTCGCTTTCCCTAACTACATCACGAATAATTGTAAAGAGCGAGTGATATTCAGAAATTAAATCTCTCTTTAGAGGATTCTCAAGCACAATGCCAGCGCGCTGACGATATATTGCCGCATTTATATGCTGAAGCAGACTATCAAACAGTCTTGAATCATGCGAAAGATTTAGACACGAGCTACGGCCAACTGCGGTAATAAGGCTAAGACAGGCAAATTCCACAGCAGCATTTGGCTTGGTGGCTTGAGCAAGCGCCTCGCTTGACCGTACTCCAATGTGAAGGCCAATAAAATCAACTTCAGAATTCGGAAGATGAATATCAAACTTTTCATTGATCTTTGAGACAATCCATACTGCCATTCGATGTGCAATGCTTTCTTCTGGCATCGCGTCATCTGTAACTGAAATAGTGCTAAAAGGATTGGCACGATAACGTTCAAGCGCAAGCGCGATATGGATAATAATTGCTTCAAAGGAAACATCATCTAGATAAAGGAGGCTTCGTTCCTCGGCTTCACGCACAATATCTTTAATTACAACCAAATCTTTTGTTTGAAACCATTGAGAATAGTCTCCCGTATCAAGAGATAACCCACTATCGAGTGCAGCATAGTCTCGGATAGCCTTCGAAAGACAGCGACGAAAATTAGCTTCGCTTGCCTGTGCAATAACCCCTTTTCCCCGATATGAAGAAATATTAATGTTAAAGTTCGCACAGTAGGCACGAACTTTTGCCATGTCCCGCATAACCGTATTTCTGCTGACAGAATATTTTTCAGAAAGTAATTTGATGGTCACATATTCCTCAGACCAGCAAAGATCACAAACGAGAAGAAGAACACGTCCCTGAGCAGAAACAGGCCGTGAGCCAAACTCACTATCTTTAAGCCCACTAAGGCGTAATAATTCCCATCGAGAGCCAGAATCACGAACTGACACAATGCCTTGTCGCACAGAAAGAGCGGTTGGATCTTCGCCAATAAGACGAAGCTCATCTTGAAGCCCCTCGATGTCATAGCGCACCGATCGCTCACTTACTGAGAAGTCCTTCGCAACATTTGCGATGTCAAACGAAGCATACTCTGCGAGCAGTCGAAGCTCATATCTCTGCCGTGGGTTCATACTCGCCTCCTAGTACTAATCTTTCAAAAATCAGTCATGACTACAAGAAACAAAGCTTTCAAAACGGTAATGAAGCTTTCGGTGCATTCAGAACTGAATAAATAGTTTTTCAGTATTAGGACATATGTAAAAAAGCTCGTACCTCCTGAAAAATGGGCTCCCGTTGCCTATCGACTGTGGACTGATGAGCAAAGCAATATGTATGAGAAACGTATTACAATCAATCAGGGTATGACCGACAGTGATGTTGATAAGTTTGAACGCTTAGAACGTCCAGGCCGTACAGCAGCTGACCCGCAGGAAGTAAATCTCGATACCGCTGATGACAGCTACGAGTCTCTTGCGGAATGGCGTGCAGAGAAGTATGACCAACTTATGACCGCTGAGAAGTAAGCTTTGTGCTTGGCGCCTCGATTTACAAGGCCTCTTAGCGCGGAAAGGATTGTATATGTCCCGCTCGAGCTATCTGTTCACATCTGAATCTGTCACCGAAGGACATCCTGACAAAATAGCAGATCAAATTTCTGATGCCGTCCTTGATGCACTCATCACCAAAGAGTCCAAGCTTGAGTCCCAAGGCTACATTTCCCCTACCGGTGTCCAGGCTCGTGTTGCCAACATTCGTTGTGCCGTCGAAACACTTCTCACGACGGGCACAGTGATTATCGCTGGTGAGGTTCGCACGGCTTCGTATGTAGATGTACAACAGATAGCTCGCGAGACAATTCGTCGCATAGGATACGACCATGCGGAGTATGGCTTTGATTGTGATACCTGTGGTGTCATGAACCTTATTCATGGGCAAAGCTCCGATATCGCACAAGGAGTAGACGGTAGTTTTGCTCGTTTGGAAGAAGACGAAATTTCCCGCATTGGTGCCGGAGATCAGGGCATGATGTTTGGCTATGCCACCGATGAGACGGACGTTCTCATGCCTATGCCTGCTCATCTGGCAAATCGTATGGCAGAGCAATTAGCCCGTGTGCGCAGAGATGGAATTCTTCCCTATCTAAGGCCCGATGGAAAAACGCAGGTCACTATACGCTATGAGGACGGTATCCCCAAAGAGGTAACGACGGTGGTGGTATCAGCCCAACACGCAGAGAATGTATCGCTCGAGCAGATTCGTAAAGATATTTATGATCACGTTATTGTGCCTGTATTAGAAAGCTCTGGTCTTAGCTGGGATAATCTCAAAACTTATATCAACCCAACGGGTCGTTTTGTTATAGGTGGCCCCACAGGCGACACAGGCCTCACAGGTCGCAAGGTTATTGTTGATAGCTATGGAGGCATGGGTCGGCATGGCGGCGGCGCGTTTTCTGGCAAAGATTGCACAAAAGTAGACCGTTCAGCAGCGTATGCAGCACGCTGGATAGCAAAAAATGTTGTTGCAGCGCATCTAGCACATAGGTGCGAAGTCGAACTCGCTTATGCCATTGGCATACCCAAACCTGTCTCGATTACGGTAAATACTTTTGGTACAGGAGCTGTGTCTGACCAGCAAATTGTTGCTGCAATCAAGACGGTATTTGACTTGCGGCCCGGAGCCATCATTCGAGATCTCAAGCTGCATCGCCCCGTTTATGAGAAGACCGCCGCCTATGGACATTTTGGACGAGAAGATCCCGACTTTACTTGGGAGCAAACAGATCGTGTTGACGCTCTACGCGATGCGCTACATACGACCAGCGCCTAGGCATACAAAAGTAGCGTCACGCATCAACGCTCGCTCTCATACTCTGTTCTAAGAATTGAATACCAAACCTCATCACAGATTCCTTGGTTGTTCACGCCCGCCTTTCGCCATGTGCCCTCATAACTCATTCCGCATTTTTTCATAACTCTTCCCGAGTTTGGATTGCGCGAATCATGACAGGCTCTGACACTAGTAGCGTGAACTATGTTGAACAAAAAGTCTATTACAGCGGTAAGGGCTTCAGAGGTAATACCCTGTCCCCACCATTTCCTACCTATGCAATAGCCAATATCAAATGATTCGGTTTTTTCATTTATTCTGACAACGCTGATGCTACCAATAGGTTCATGGATATCTTTCAGCTCGATCGCCCACTGATAATTTGCTGGATCGTTCAATTGACTTACCCAGTTGGCAATAACTGCCCTTGTCACCTCTACACTACTATGAGCAGGCCACGTCAGAAACTTTGTCACCTCAGAATCAGATGCCCAATTCCTGTACATAGGTTCAGCATCTTCTAAGCTGAACGGTCTCAGTATCAAGCGATCAGCTGTAATTATTTGTGTTCCTTCATGCTGCATCACAAACACCAACCTTCATCGATTGACATTTATTTTCTTCTCCAAACTAGCAGCTCATTATAGTTAGCGTATAAAAAAGTTCCCACAAGATTCTCTGTTTTCTGCATCACGCATGAGATGTATTCCCTCCGCGTCAATACATGGAAGCGTAGTATCCATATTTGTCATCATCCTAGAATTCAAACGTTACTCGCAGATCAACACCAGACGCCACATCTCATTTCAAATGGCTCAGCCCTGCTTGCCAAAAGCCACACATCGTTTCAGGCAGCACGGCTTTGTTTGTCAAACGCCACGTTCTGTTTCAGAAAAAATGTCAAAAGCCACGTTCTATTTCAAAGGACCTGACGTTTCCGCAGGTAGATTTTTTGGGCGTGAAATAGAGTGTGGCTTTTGGCTAAAAAGGTGAAGTAGAACGTGGCGTTTGGCAAGTGATATGAAACGGAGTGTGGCTTTTGGTACCTAACATGAAACGGAACGTAGCGTTTGACGTCTAGTGTGAAATAGAGTGTGGCTTCTGCCACCCAACTTACTCCAAGGTGTTGCAAGCTCAGGTTGCAACGTCAAGCTTTCTACCTGCAGGTTTTACGTATATATGCAGCTAGAAGGCTTACAGAATAATCCGTTGCAACCTGAGGTTGCAACGGATTTGGGTACAATCTACAAGCGAGAAGTAGGCGTCGTGGTACAAAACGAAAACTGTGCAATTTTAAAGCATCAGACGTCACTCGTACGCCATGCTCATACATGCTCAATACTGCTTGAAAAGGTCACTTAAAAAGAAAGTTGCTATATATCAGACGTGTGTGCTTATACTCAAATGTTGTCATCAAGAAAACAATAGAGGTGTCAGGCTGCACATATCCGCTTATCATAGGTAAAGTCTCACCGAACACGTAAACACCCGTGCAAAAGTTTGATTGACGATATATATGTTTTTTAAGCTCTGCACTGTCATACCATCGATTGGGAGCATCCTTTATGGCCTTGTACCTGCCTGAACATTACGATCCACATATGGGCATTCGCGAAACTGAAGATGCAATCAAATATATCCGCGATACTTTTCAACGCGAGATGGACCGTGAGATGCATCTTTCACGTATTTCGGCACCACTTTTTGTCGAGCAGAGCTCGGGTCTCAATGACAACCTTAATGGCACTGAGCGACCCGTTTCCTTTGATCTGCCGTGGAAAGCAGGTGAAACCATCGAAGTTGTGCACTCTCTCGCAAAATGGAAGCGCATGGCACTCGGTAAATATGGCTACCAGCCTCATGAAGGTATCTATACCAATATGAACGCTATTCGCCGCGATGAGGAGCTAGACAATCTCCATTCCTGCTATGTTGATCAGTGGGATTGGGAGCGTGTCATCACGCATGAAGAGCGCACCGCAGAGACCCTGCGTGCAACGGCATCTGAGGTTTTCCACATTATCAAACACATGCAACACGAGGTGTGGTACAAGTACCCCGAAGCGTTTTATCACTTGCCCAGCGAGATGCACTTTGTTGACAGCGAAGAGCTGCTACAGCGCTACCCCGACCTCTCTCCTCGTGAGCGCGAGGATATCATCTGCCGCCAGTATGGCTGCGTGTTTTTGATGCGTATCGGCGAGAAACTCTCCTCAGGAAAACCCCATGATGGCCGCGCACCCGACTACGATGATTGGCAGCTCAATGGCGACATTCTCTTTTGGTATGAGCCTTTAAAGCGTGCACTCGAGATTTCAAGCATGGGCATCCGTGTTGATGCGGCATCTCTACGCTCCCAATTGGAAAAAGCAGGCTGTCCTGAGAGAGCAGAACTTCCCTATCACCGCATGGTGCTTAATAATGAACTGCCCTACACCATCGGTGGTGGCATAGGACAGTCACGTTTGTGCATGTTGTTGCTGGGTCGCGTACATATAGGCGAAGTACAGGCGAGCATTTGGCCTGAAGATATGGTTGCTGCCTGCGAGGCTCACAACGTGCATTTGTTATAAGTGTGCACGGCTGTAGACCGTAGACAAAACGCCTTGCGTGGCTTTGTCTTGGTCTACAACCGTGATAACTCGCGCATAAAAGATTTACAGATGCCAGATATCTTCTTGGTATTGCGCAATGGTGCGGTCTGAGGAGAAATAACCTGCTTTAGCAATATTCACCAGGGTCTTTTGTGCCCACGCACGTTGATCTTGCGCATCTTTCAGTGCGCGATCTTTAACCTGACAATAGTCCTCAAAGTCAGGGAAGGTCATAAACCAGTCCTTGCTAATGAGCTCGCTACGCAGACGTTGCAAATTTTTCTCGTCGCCCTTTTCAAGCATCTCTGGGCCCACAAGGAAGTCAACAGCAGCCGCAATATCCTCATTGCTTTCGTAATAGGTCTGAGGATTATAGTCACCTGAGGCATAGTGAGCAATTACCTCGTCTGAGCTCTCACCAAAGCAATAGATGTTCTTTGCGCCTACAAGCTCAGCAATCTCAACATTAGCACCATCCATAGTACCCAAAGTAAGTGCACCATTGAGCATAAACTTCATATTGCCCGTGCCTGAGGCCTCCTTTGAAGCAAGGCTTATCTGCTCGGAAATATCAGCTGCGGGGATAAGTTTTTCGGCAGCAGTAACGTTGTAGTTTTCAATCATCACTACCTGTAGATACTTACTGGCAACAGGGTCGTTTGCTACCACCTCACCAAAACTCAAAATGGCATGAATGATGTCTTTTGCAGTCTCGTAAGCAGGTGCCGCTTTGGCGCCAAAAATCATTGTCACTTTGCGGTCAGGCAACTCACCCGCACAGATGCGTTGATACTGCCTGATACCCCACAGCAAATTAAGCTGCTGGCGCTTGTACTCGTGCAAACGCTTTGACTGCACATCAAAAATCGAGTCAGGATCAATTTCAGTTCCTTGGTGCGCACGCACCCAGGTAGCAAATCGCTGCTTATTTTCTTTTTTGATAGTGACGAGCTG
>NZ_CAMXYY010000073.1 GCF_947253395.1 uncultured Olegusella sp. | reverse complement strand
TATTAAAGCAAAACGTAAAACGCAAAGCCCAGAACCTCCTCGATAACCCAGGCAAAAAATACTGTCCGGGCAAAATCTCCTGTCCTCAAAAAATACCAGCCACAAAGCACGCGAGACGGTCCATATGCCAATGCGCAGTACACAAAAGTACCCGTAAGCGGCGTAAACTCTACCAAGCTACCTGCAATAAGGAGCCAAAGCCCCACACAAAACCACCGCCATCTACCCGCCTTGTCTAGCAAACGAGATTGTTCAACAAGCGATAAGGGTGCAAGTACGATGAGCAGATGAAGTGCCATGAAAAAGAGTTGTTGCAAACCCACGGCAATACCCAACTCAGGAGTATCAAACTGAAAATCTGCAAGTACCAAAGGTGTCTCAGGTATCAGCGCGGGAGGCAAAAATATAGCAAGCGACTCACCTATCACGCGCACCAACACAAACAGCAGGATAAATGCAATCAATGTTTGAGGGGTCTCAAGCTGTGGTTTTTTAAATAGATGGTCAAGGAGAGGATCGCTAAAAAGAGCCTGCTTTGCACGAGTAGGACCAACTCCCACTACCAACAATGCCAGCGCCAAGACAAAAGCAAAAAGTGGTCCTCCGATGCATACAAAATAATCTAAGAGCTTGGCTTCGAGCACAAAACCCCAAGGGGACAAATTGAGGATTTGAGAGACAGGATTATTGGTCCCCAGCAACAAAAAAAGGAGAAGCCAGCCACCAAAACAAAGCACAAGTCTTGTAAGCGGAAAACTTGTAGTACGAGATAAGCTCGCTTTGGTATCTTGCGGAGAGTTACTCATCATCTGTCACCCCCGCTTGTTCAAGAATGACTTCTAAGGGGTAGGCAATGACACGATCCACTCCCACACCATATTTTTCTCGATAAATTGCCGCGCCAGATTCGTATACAGCGTAAAGCAGACCATCCTTAACAGAAATATCTTCCATCATCGGCGGCAAGCGCAGACACGCAATATAATTTGAATGGTATTGAGCTGCCTTTTTGCTCGCTTTGCGGGCTTGGTTTGCGATGCGTTTTATGGATTCAGCAGCGCTATTTACAAAATTTGCATTAAGGCTGCGCGCAGATGGCTTAGTAGTGCCCGCAGAACCTTCAGCAGCTGACCCTGTCTGAGTGTTGGAAGCCTTTGCTGCAGGAGTCGCGCCAACACGATCCTGCTGTTTCTGGGCAAAATTTAGGAGTATATCTGCACTTTTATCAGCTGCCCTTGTGCGCAGACGAGCAAGTTCTACCACATCTTTTGTTGCCGCATGGGTTTTACTCACAAAGGGATCTGCATGCGGGGTACGAGTCTTTTGACGCTCATATACATACAGTCTTGATGATTCAACGCCATAGGACTGTGAGACAAACACAAAGTCTTTTGTGAGTGCAACTCCCTGAGCCCGCGTAGGAATTTCCCAAGTCTCAGTAGGAGAGCTTGCGACCTCACCGAGCAGTTCTCCTCCCCACGTCAGACGATAACGACAAAGGATGCCCGGGCCTGCAACATCAAAATATCCCACATACAAGCTACCTTCAAAATACTCAACAAAAGAGGCGCGCTTAGGACCCACGATACTTATCTGCGTATCGTATGTAAGCAGTTTATTCTCCTCAGCTTTATACGCTTCAAGCTTCTCTAGACTCACTGAGGCAAGTTGTGCAACTTTACCCTTATGCGTTGCTATCCAAAGACGGTCAACCGTATCGTCATACGCCAAACCACCCACATGAGGTTGACCCTCCAGTACGATAGTCTTGGCAAGTTTGCCCGTTGCCTTATCAATCAGGTAAATCACAGAATTTGTCTGATAGGCACCGTCATATGCTGAGACAAAAATCCACTTATCAGATACGGCAACCCCTTGGGGCACCATATGCCTGCTCATTGCTGGCAGGCCTTCCCAAGCATCAAAACTCCTCGTATGCGCTAGACCCGGCATCAGCGACAATTCATCCAACACAAGTTTTCGCGATGGAGCAAATTTATTTAATAACTCACGTTCGTACAGCTCCTGAAAGATGGGAATTTGTGTAGTCTCATTTGCATCAGCATCGGTACCTGCTTCTAAAGATACCCTCACTGGCCCACCGTTCAAAAATAGATTGAGACGAGCACTGGGCAAATCCTGCCAATCGGGAAATCTCCAATGCCAATGAAATACCATGAACACAGCTATCATGGCAAAGAAAGCCCCAAGGACAAGCGCAAGGATACGGTCAGGATTTGCAAACACAGCCGTACCTCCTTGTGGTTCTGGTGACTCGCGCATTGGATTTGTACCCACAGGGCCTGTCATTCAAGCGCTCCGCTACGCCTTGAGTCTCTTTGCAATAGCAGCAATAAAACCCTGCGTATCCAGCGTTGTGGGATGGGCAATACTGGTAATACGCACAAGGTCTCCCGTCATCTGGCCTGACTCAATCGTATCGATGGTTGCCTGTTCAAGCTTGTCAGCAAAAGCCCTCAGCGCGGGCAAGTCATCAAGCTCACCCCGCTTGCGCAGAGCGCCTGACCACGCAAAAATTGTTGCCACAGAGTTGGTGCTCGTAGACTCACCCTTGAGATGCTTGTAGTAGTGGCGCTGCACAGTACCATGCGCAGCTTCGTACTCGTAGAAGCCATGGGGCGAGACAAGTACCGATGTCATCATTGCAAGACTACCAAAAGCGCTCGAGAGCATATCACTCATCACATCGCCATCGTAGTTCTTGCATGCCCAAATAAAACCACCCTCGGACTTCATCACGCGCGCTACCGCATCATCAATAAGGGTATAAAAATACTCAATATCTACCGCCTCAAAGCGCTCACGATACTCTGCGTCGAAAATCTCAGCAAAGATGTCTTTGAACCGATGGTCGTAGGTTTTGCTAATGGTGTCTTTGGTGGCAAACCATACATCCTGCTTGGTAGAAAGCGCAAACTCAAAACAACTACGCGCAAAACTTTCAATCGAAGCATCAAGATTATGCATACCCTGAATGATGCCAGGAGCAGTGAACTCTTGAATAAGCTCACGGGTTTCTCTGCCATCTGGTGCCGTAAAAACAAGTTCTGCTTTGCCAGCGCCCGGCACGCGCATCTCGGCATTTTTGTACACGTCACCATATGCATGACGAGCAATGGTAATAGGCTTTTTCCAGCTGCGCACCACAGGATCGATACCGCGCACTACGATGGGAGAGCGAAAAACCGTACCATCAAGCAAGGCGCGAATAGTGCCATTAGGACTCTTCCACATTTGATGTAGCTTGTACTCTTCCACGCGTTGCGCATTGGGAGTAATGGTTGCACACTTAACGGCAACACCCAAACGTTTGGTAGCCTCGGCTGAGTCAATAGTTACCTGATCGCTGGTTTTATCGCGATTTTCCAGGCCAAGGTCAAAATACTCACTTTTGAAATCAATAAACGGCAAAATAAGCTCGTCTTTGATCATCTGCCAGATGATACGGGTCATTTCATCGCCGTCCATCTCGACAAGCGGCGTTTTCATCTGGATTTTGTCAGCCATAAGTCTCCCTTGAGATGCTGGTAATTAGATACTTGCAACCTATATATTGTAGCGCGCGACACAACTTGGCTGGGATAGTCGTAACACAGCGCAACAATGCTCACGTAAAAGTGTATTTACCGCTATACTTGCCCTCATGAAAAGAACAACTGCCTTCCCTGTATGGGTCTACAAATTTGCTCTGCTTGCCACCACGCTAATCTGGGGCAGCTCCTTTGTTGTGCTCAAAGGTGCCCTTGATACGATTCCAGCAACGTGGCTCCTTGCCATCCGCTTTGTTGTAGCGGGGCTTTTTTGCATACCAATCTTTTGGAAGCGCCTTCGCACTAATCTAGATTCGTCGCATATGGTGGCAGGTGCGCTCATTGGCATCTCGGGTGGTGCCGCCTATCTGGTACAAAATATAGGCCTGACCTATACAACGCCCGCAAAAAATGCCTTTTTTACGGCAACCTACTGTGTGATGGTACCGTTTTTGTATTGGGCAATAAAGCACAAGCGTCCTCAGACAAATAATGTTCTAGCTGCGCTTTTATGTATTGCAGGGGTTTGTTTGGTCACAGTGGGAAGCAGTACCAAAGGACTTGCAGGCGCCTTTACGATGGGTCTTGGAGACACTTTGACTCTCGGCTGTGCATTACTTTTTGCTATCAATATTGTGCTGATTTCTATACTGGCACCCGCCCATGATCTACCCACACTCATCGTCATTCAGCTGTTAGTATTTGCTGTGGTATGTGCGCTTGCAGGTATTGTTGCAAAAGACGCGCTGCCCACCATCACAAACTTTACGCCAGATTTGCTTGGCAAACTTGCCTTCTTGATTTTGTTGGGCACGGTCCTTGCTATCGTGATGCAAAATCTCGGACAAAAGTACGTTGACCCCTCTCAGGCAGCACTTATCATGTCTTTTGAGAGCGTATTTGGCGTTATCTTTTCGGTTTTAATTTATCATGAGACCGTAACGACACTTATGCTTATAGGCTTTGCTTCAATTTTTGTATCGATTTTGGTCAGTGAACTGATTGGTGGTCACAAGGAACGCAAAGAAAAGCGTGATGGTGCCCAAACAAGCACTGCCCCCACCTTGTCGGAGTACTAAATGGATACTTCAACGGTCAATAACACTGCTGAATTTGCTGCAGAACAAGCCCATCTCAGTGAGATATATGCCCAACTCATCGCCCTGCGTGACGAACTCAGCGAGGAAATCGAGACCAACCATCATGGCGCGCGGCAGGACCTTATCACTCTTTCTGAAGAGGTCCGCTTAAACTTTGGCAGTGCCGATGAAACCATGGAGACCCTTGCGGCCATCGAGGCGCTCAATTCCGTCATCGATACCTATAACAACTATCACGATATCTCGGTCGACAAGCTGGCACGCATAGTGTTGTTGCTCGAACAGCCCTATTTTGCCAAAGTCACCTTGCGCATGCGTCCTGGTCGTCCACCTCGTGATGTCTATATCGGCACCACGGGCGTCACCGATCATGAAGCAAACCCCTTGGTAGTTGACTGGCGCAGTCCTGTTGCTGAGACCTACTACAATCAAGAAATGGGCAAAACGTCTTATATGGTTGGCGACCGTGTACGCACGGTTGAGCTGTTGCTGCGCCGCCAATTTGACCTCGTGCGGGATACGCTCCACTCTTATTTTGATACCAATGTCGCTATCGAGGACGCATTGTTACTTAATGCACTGCGGCGGCAGCATTCTGAAAAACTCCGCGCTATTACAGCCACCATTCAGCGTGAGCAAAACACTATCATTCGTCACAAAGACGTACCAGTATTGCTAGTATCAGGTATTGCCGGCTCGGGCAAAACATCGGTCATGTTGCAGCGCATCGCATTTTTGTTGTATCGCCAGCGTGACAATCTTGATGCCAGCCACGTGTGGCTTTTTACCCCGAGCCCAGTTTTTGGACGATATATCGATACGGTCTTACCGCAGCTGGGTGAGGCAAATCCCCAGACAAACACCTGGCAAGAGTTTCTTACACGTCTTGG
Source organism: uncultured Olegusella sp. (assembly GCF_947253395.1). Lineage (GTDB taxonomy): Bacteria > Actinomycetota > Coriobacteriia > Coriobacteriales > Atopobiaceae > Olegusella. The sequence continues at coordinate 1,921 of NZ_CAMXYY010000073.1, read as the reverse complement.
ATTGGACCAGCGTGGCGATGGTGCTGAAGGCAACGCAAGTCAGCTGGATGCACTTGAGCAAGCATTGGCAACGCTGGAGTTTGAACCGCAAGACTTCCGTGGCATTTCCCTTGCAGGTGAGTCCATCCTCAAACCAAGTCAAGTAGCCTCTGCTTGGAACTCCTTCGCAAAATTTTCTGCTGGTCCACGTCGTACCGCGCTTTCAACTGACAAAATGCATGAGGCTATCGAGCGTAAGTTTGGTCGCATGTCACGCGAAGAACGCTGGCAAGAAGAACTCATTGGGCTGGATATTGACGAACAAGTTGAGATCTTTGGTCACCGTATTGACCCTGATAGCGAAGAGGAAACTATTGCACTTACCCGTGAGTTTGTAGCCACGCGATTTGCCACAGCACACGCAGCTGTCGATGCCTTGGAGTGGTTGCGACTCGACCGTATTGGCACGCGAGTTCTTGGTATAAAAAGCCTCAGTGGAGCAGAGCATCTATGGCTACGTCTCCTGATTACAGGGCATGGCGCCGATGATGCACGCTATGTCGTAATTGACGAGGTGCAGGACTACAGCACAGTCCAACTGCGCGTACTTGCACGTTATTTCCGCGGAGCTCATTTCTTACTGTTGGGCGATCCGCACCAGGCAACGCGTGAGCATTCTGCAAGCTGGAACGAAATCCGTGAAATCTTTGGAGGCGCAGCTACGATTAAGGAAGCCAGGCTGCTCACAAGTTATCGTTCTTCTCCTGAGGTAACCGCACTTTTTGCCAGTCTTCTCTCCGAAAAGGAACAGGCCCAGCTCACCTCGGTACAAGAATCAGGAATCGAACCAATTATTCAGGCCTGTAGCAATGATACCTATTTGGACACGTTGCACGCTGCTGCCAAACATGCCGCTCAAAAAGGTGGACTCACAGCGATTATCTGTGCTGAAAGACAGCGTGCATATTGGCTCGCACGTCAGTTGGGCAGTGACGTCAAGCTGCTCAGTCGTGATGAGGCTTTGCCAGCAAAGGGCGTCATTGTGATGGATCTCAAACTTGCTAAAGGCTTGGAATTTGACCGTGTCATCATTCCTGATGCCCAAATGGACGTGTATCCCAATACTCCGATTGCGCGCCGTCGTCTCTACACTGCCATCTCACGCGCAACTCATGTTGTCGAAATCTACTCCCAAGGCAAGATGAGCACCCTGCTTCAGCGCCCTTGACCCATCACAATTTTCTCTTCTTACTTGTGAGCCGTAAGGTTTAAATTCTTATGTCTCCTGCGAGCTTTACGTTCTCTTGCTGTCTGTGAGACTTACATTCTTGTACCGTCTGTGAGACTTAAATCCTTGTGCCTCCTGCGAGCTTTAATCACCAATATAGGAAGAGGCTTTCTTGGGAGTCTTACCTTTGAGCGTGCTGTGATAATACGCGTACGTCAAGGGCGGTTCATCGTTAAGGTTTTGCGCATCAACAAGCTCTCCCACAAAAAGCATATGCGTTCCCACATCAAGCTGCTGAACAACCCTGCAGCAAACAAGACAGGCAGCATGCTCAGGGCAATATGGATCGCCATCGAGTGTCTTGAGGCATTCAATCCCCTCATACTTATCAAAATCGCTTGAGGTACGGAAGCCAAAACGACCAATAAAGGGCATATCAGCCGTCTGAGTCAGAGCCACCAACGCAAAGTGTCCTGCTTCTTCAATCACATGCTCAGTGTAGTTTTCTTTGTTCACTACAACCTCTACCTGCAAAGGCTGAGACGTCAGCTGCAGGCCCGTATTAATAATGCAGGCACCATAATCATCTTTGGTGGCAGCTGATACGACATAAAGACCCGAACTAAACTTAAATAAAGCAGTTGCGTCCATACTTCCTCCCCAAGCTCTTTTTTGTTGAGCAAGCAAACCACAGCCGCCCCTCTGCGGCTGCTG
>NZ_CAMXYY010000072.1 GCF_947253395.1 uncultured Olegusella sp. | reverse complement strand
GAGACAGGCCATGGTCGATGTAATCATGGACGATGCACAACAAACTATTACCGTCTTCTTTTTCATCCCACTTCTCCTTTCATTCGAAAATACTTATCACTTGTTTTAGACTAGTTGCTTTTATTATTTCAGCTACACTTCAGTATTAGACTTCACTTCCATGTTCAAAAAATGTCATCAGCAAAGAGTCCTATCGACATATGCGTCTCCTTAATAATTTTTTTGAACTCCCTACCAAATAACCTTTTGTTCAAATGCTTCAATATCGGCTTTTATTCCCGCATCATCCATATCAAAGATATTCTGAGGATGAAAAATTCCAGAACCGATTCCCACATAGGTTGCGCCATTGTCAAAAAAATCTTGGCAATTATCGGCATTCACGCCTCCAACAGCCATGAGAGGCATAGCATTGAGAGGAGCTTGGAGATCGTTTATGTATCTAGAACCAAGCGTTCCAGCAGGAAAAATCTTTACAATGTCTGCGCCCATCTGAAACATATTCCAGACCTCAGAAGGAGTAAACGCTGAAGGAACAGCCATAAGATTATTCACTTTACAAATACGGAAAATTTCTTCTGAAAAACAGATTGGAGATAGAGCGAACTTTGCACCTGCTTGCACAGCTTCATTTGCTCGCTCAACAGAAGTCACTGTTCCCGCACCCACTAAGATTTCATTACCAAACTCCTGAACAATTTTCTGAATAATCTGCGGAGCTCCAGGCGTATTCATAGCAACTTCGACTGCACCTAGCCGAGTCCCAACCAAATTTTTCACCACACAGCGAACCTGACTGTAGTCATATCCCCTCAATATGACAGTAACCTTGGGATATTTGACAGTGTTGGGATTAATCACCTTTATTCCCCCCCTTTATAAAATACCTTTAGCTTCAAAAATGTATTTTTTATTATTTATATGAGATTAGACCATATGTTCTTCACAAATACAATAATCTATTTTTATTGCAGCATAATTTGTATCAATATTGGAATATATATCCACTTCTTTTTGCAATTATATTTTTTTAAAATGTATAATTCATATTCTGTTCTAATATATATTCATAGTATCTCCATAAATTTTAGAGATTGATATTATAGTATTTTGCATATATTTATATATTATTTGTATATTTATATGAAGTCCTATGATAGCTCTTATGAGACTCGTTGAGACTTCAATTTTCTGAGGGACAATATATTAATGATATCTATACCGAAATTCGCCTGTGGCAGATCCAAAATAATTAAGCATTTTTATGATCTAATACAGGCGTTTATAAACCGTAGTGTTAACCAATACAAAAAATTATTTGGTTGTTGTAGTTTGCCCCATGCTGAACATACTCTCATAAAGATGTTGCGGGGTAACAGGATCGGGCGGACGTACGCCCTCTTTTACAGCAAGGATATTATCTGCTGTAATATTGCCCATGCGCAGACTACTTTCATATGTGTTGCCTGCAACATGAGGAGTTACTAAAACATTTTCATAATCATAGTAGGGTTGATGCTCGGGGGGTTCTTTACTAAATACGTCTATAGCAAAACCAGCAAGCTTTCCAGTCTGCAATGCGTGATTAAGCGCTCCATGCTTCACAATTCCTGCACGTGCAGTATTAATAAGGATTGATCCGTTTTTTACCAAGCGCAATTCTCTTGAACCAATAAGTCCACGGGTAGAATTATCCAAAGGTAGATGGATGCTTATGACATCAGAGCGCCTAAGCAAATCATTAAGTGTGGTATACACAACACCATAAACTGTCGCTTCGTTACGCTGCTCAATATCATATCCTAAGATATCCATTCCAAAACCCATAGCACGACGAGCAACAGCGGTTCCAATCTGACCAACGCCAACGATACCAATAGTCTTACCATATAAGCTAGTACCAGTATATTTACTCCATAAGCCTGAGCGCGTATCAATAATCATTTGCGAAATATGACGTTCAAGATCCAAAATAAGCCCAAAAGTAAAATCGGCTGTTTCCTCCCTATTAGCAGCTGGTGCATAAGTTACCTCAATACCAAGATCACGCGCCTCAGCAATATCAACACCATCAAAACCAACACCATAGCGAGCAATAATTTTTAGATTTTTTAACTTTTTTATGACGCTTGAAGGCAGATCATCGTTGCCCAAAATAATGGCGTCTGCATCATGTGCAAACTGATACATCTCATTCGTATCTAATGGTCGGCCAAATGGATTTAAGCGTACCTCACAACCGGCCGCTTCGAGTCGCCGCACTGGTTCTTCCGTGCTGATTCCAAATGTAACTGCGGTGGAGCAAACGACCCACTTAACCCCCATCTTCCAACTCCTAAACTCTTTTACGTCAATTTTTACTATTACTTCTTGCAAATAACAAATCGATCTAAATAGTTATCTAAAATCCTCACCTTTTGTGATTTTATATATTTAATACGAACTCAATTACGCATTTACAAGGTTACTAATATTCATCATTTGTACCAAGAAACAATTCATGCCAGTAAGAGAAAAATAAAATGACCGTCACTATTCCCTTTAACATTGCCTTTTGCTTTCTGGCATTCCTATAAGTAGCTACCCCCCTCCCTCACAAGTGTAAGTTGGATATACTCAGGAATATGAAGTAATCCTTGCTCAAAAAGTTATTTGTATAAGGAAATATGAATCTATGATCTTAGAAAATAAACTCCATATCACAGAAGAAGCAGAGCTTGCTCGCGAAGAGGAGCGCTTAAGTAAAAAGCGAGCTCTTGAGATGTTCGAAAGCGGATTCTTAGATACGCTTATCCCAGGAACAGTCGAGTCACTTCAAAAGATTCATGCTTTCCTTTTCCAAGATGTGTATAAATTTGCGGGAAAGATTCGTACAGTAAATATCGCCAAGGGAAGCTTTAGATTCGCTCCTGTTATGTATCTTAAAACAAGCCTTACAAATATTGAGAAAATGCCTCAGGAATCTTTTGATGAAATAGTTGAGAAGTATGTCGAAATGAATGCTGCTCATCCGTTTCGTGAAGGAAACAGACGTTCTACTAGGATTTGGCTCGATTTAATGCTCAAGGAGAATCTTGGCCAGGTAATTGATTGGAGTAAGGTCAATAAAGAAGATTATCTTCTCGCAATGGAACGTAGCCCTATCCGAGATATCGAAATCAAACACGTCTTGCATGAAGCTCTAACGTATGCCATCTCTGATAGAGACGTATACATAAAAGGTATTGATGCAAGCTATCATTATGAAGGATATATAAGCTATAAGACTGAATATCTGTAAGACAGAGCACATTGATAGATGCGCCCTTGATTCATGCTTGGGAATAAATTTGGTTCAACTATACTGTGTCGTAAGGATGCTGGTAGACAAGACAAACCAAATGTATGCAAACGAAATGAAACCGCGGATAGATAGGTAATCACATGCCTGAAATCTTGGTTTTTATAATTGTTGCAGTTATCATCGTTTCGATAATAAAAGCAATCCCCTATCTAATTGCAGCTATACAAGAATTTATTCGTAATTCCAAGTAGCACTATAGCTGACCAAGTATAAATGTTTTAATCAACTATATCAGATATAGAGTATCAGATAAAAACTTATCTAATTTTGAAGTGCCGGCACAAACCGCAAGCAATTCTCAACAGAAAGTAACACGGAAAGCAACGACCTAGGTCATGCATATACGCAATTCTTGCCTATACACGAGTGATATCGGCGTAGCTTGCTCCAAGGAAGTCAAGCAACGCGTCTGGCTCTACCATCAAAGACAGGCCACGCCGCCCGCCCGACACTGAAATGCGCTCAAATAGTTGGGCCGTCTCATCAATCAAGGTTGGCAGCTGCCGCTTCATACCAATAGGAGAGCAACCTCCGCGCACATACCCTGTCAAACCCTCCAGCTCCCGCCAAGGGAAAAGCGTCAGAGATTTCTCTCCAGCTGCAGCTGCGGCTTTTTTAAGATCAACCTCCTGTGCGACGGGAATGCAACACACAACATGGTTTCCCGACGGTGCCACACAAACCAAAGTCTTGAACGCCGAATCGGGATCCTCGCCAGCTTCATGTGCCATGCGCACGCCCAAACCGCGCGAGATATCTTCTTCGCCTTCAAGCTCGAGCGCCTCATAACGAATGCCAGCACGATCCAGTTCGCGCATCGCATTTGTTTTTTGGACCTTGTCTTTTTTTGCCATGTAACTCCCTAGCTAAGCAAAGCGGTAGTGTTTCTAGCTGTAGCGTTTCTAGCGCTCGTGTCTCTCGCAGTAATGTCTCTAGCGGTACTATCTCTCATAGGTCTCTCATATAACCACACAGCAACACTTACCTTTTCTTTGTCTTCATACGAGCACGGTCGCGCTCAAGGATGGGTGCCAAATACTTGCCGGTATAGCTCTCGGGCACCTGTACCACCTGCTCGGGCGTGCCATAAGCAACAAGCGTACCGCCACCAGCTCCGCCTTCTGGTCCAAGGTCGATAATACGATCTGCCATCTTGATTACATCAAGATTATGCTCAATGACAAGCACCGTATTACCTGCATCTACCAGGCGCTCCAATACATCAATCAATTGACGCACATCCTCAAAATGCAAACCCGTTGTCGGCTCGTCAAGGATGTAAAAAGTGCGACCCGTCTGCTGGCGATGCAGCTCTTTTGCCAGTTTTACACGCTGAGCCTCGCCACCGGATAATGTTGTTGCAGGCTGACCCAGATGTACATAACCCAAACCCACATCGTAGAGCGTCTTAAGCTTATTTTTAATCTTTGGGATAGCCGAGAAAAACGCCAATGCCTCGGTCACGGTCATGTCCAACACGTCCGAGATCGACTTGCCATGATAGAGAACTTGCAAAGTCTCTCGGTTGTAGCGCTTGCCATGACACACTTCGCAAGGCACGTAGATATCAGGCAAGAAATTCATCTCAATCTTGATTTGACCGTCACCCTTGCAAGCCTCGCAGCGACCACCCGATACATTAAAAGAAAAACGTCCTGGGTTGTAACCACGCACACGACTCTCAGGAGTCGAAGCAAAAAGCGCACGTAAATCATCCCAAAGTCCAATATAGGTTGCAGGATTTGAACGAGGTGTACGCCCAATGGGTGATTGGTCGATATCAATAACCTTATCGATTTCTTCTATGCCTTCAAGTTTGCGATAAGAACCCACAGGTCGTTTGCTACGCTGAATAGCGTTGGTGAGTGCAGGTGCCAAAGTATCTGTAACCAGCGAAGATTTGCCCGAACCAGATACTCCTGTCACCAGCGTAAGCGTGCCAAACTCGACTTTGGCATTAACGCCACGGAGGTTATTGGCTGTCGCACCCGTGATTTTAAGTGCACCACGACCAGGATTGCGACGACTCCCAGGCAGTGCCACCATACGCTTGCCAGTAAGATAGGCTCCTGTCAGTGAGTCAGGGTTAGCAGCAATTTCAGCTGGCGTGCCTGCAGCAACAACTCCACCGCCATTTTCACCAGCACCAGGACCCATATCGATAACATAGTCTGCCGCACGTATCGTGTCCTCATCATGTTCAACCACAATAACCGTGTTACCTTGGTCGCGCAGGTTACCTAGCGTTGCAATCAGGCGGTCATTGTCACGCTGATGCAGGCCAATCGACGGCTCATCAAGAATATAGAGCACACCCATCAGACCAGCGCCAATTTGAGTTGCTAGACGAATACGCTGGGCTTCGCCACCAGATAGCGTTGCTGCCGCACGAGAAAGCGTCAGATAATCCAAGCCCACATTCACCAAGAATTGCAAGCGTGCAAGAATTTCCTTCACGATAGGAGCTCCGATGAGCTGCTGGCGCTCCGTCAAATGCAGGCCACGGAAATACGTCAGAGCATCCTTACAAGAAAGCTCGCAGAGTTCCCAAATATTGCGCTCGGGCACACCCTCACCCTTTGCATTACTGCCGCCAATAGTCACCGCAAGATACTCAGGCTTGAGTCGCGCACCGTGACACGTAGGGCAAGGTATCTCGCGAATATATCGATCCAATTGTGCACGCATAGTATCTGAGCTCGTCTCTTGATACTTGTCAAAAAGAATCGAACGCACACCGGAAAATTGAATCGACCAATTGGTATCACGACCATCACGCGTATGGTAGTCTACGTGAATCTTGGTTGATCCTGTACCATCAAGCAGAGCAGTACGCACTTTTTTTGGTAGGTCTTGCCAGGGAGTTTCAGGATCAACATCAAAATGACGACATACCGCAGCCAAAATCTGCGGGTAGTAATTAGAATGACCAAAGATGCTCCCAAAAACCCCACTTGCTACAGACAAACTGGGGTCCTCGATCAATGCTTCAGCATCCACCATACGCTTTGTACCTAGACCATCGCAGTCGGGACAGGCACCATACGGTGCATTGAAAGAAAAATCACGCGGCTGCAAATCACCAATAGAATGACCATGTATGGGGCAGGCAAGATCAAGAGAGTACTCCAGCAAATCGCCCTCGCTACCCTCGGGTGCATCGCGCTGAGGCAGGAGGTAAAACGCTACCCTCCCTTCCGCAAGACGCGTTGCTTGTTCTACAGCTTCGGCGATACGCCCAAGTGAATTTTTTTTGATAACAACGCGGTCTACTACGACCTCAATATTGTGCTTGAACTTCTTGTCCAGACGAATTTCTTCTCCACCAAGCTCGCGAATTTCGCCATCAACACGCACGCGCGAAAAACCCTCTTTGGCCAGATCTTCAAAAAGCTTGGTGTACTCACCTTTGCGGCCCACAATCACAGGTGCCAGCACGTAGGCACGACGGCCCATACCTGCCTCGAGAACCTTATCTGATACCTGATCGGTAGTCTGACGCTCGATGACGCGGCCACACTCAGGACAGTGAGGCACACCCACGCGTGCATAGAGAAGTCGCAGATAATCATAGATTTCTGTAACCGTACCCACGGTGGAGCGAGGATTGCGTGAAGTTGTTTTTTGATCGATGGAAACAGCTGGCGATAGACCATCAATCGAGTCGAGATCGGGCTTGTCCATCTGTCCCAAAAATTGGCGCGCATAGCTGGAAAGGCTCTCGACATAGCGGCGCTGACCCTCGGCATATATAGTGTCAAAGGCCAAGCTTGACTTGCCCGATCCCGACAAACCGGTAATAACCACAAGCTTGTCGCGAGGGATGGTGACGTTGATATCGCGCAGATTGTGCTCACGCGCTCCGCGAATAACAATGCTTTCCGAAGCCATACGGCGCCTCACTTATCTACCTGTCTTTGCGACATCGCACAAGATGCCCAAGGACAAATCGTGATGAATTCTTATTAAATTTTAGCAACTAAGCAGAACAGCACAGATTCCCTATTGTGCCACCCTGCCTACTTGGGGGCAGTTGCAATCGGCAGCTGCGATAGCGTGCGGTGATGTGCTCTGCTTTTCCACACCAAACTCACGACTCACCGCGTCAAGACGAGCTTGAAGCTCGGGGCTCGTGCGCAGCAAAACACCCCAATTAGCATCGTCTGCCGGACATGTCCGACGATCGCCAATAATATGTGCCGCAA
>NZ_CAMXYY010000071.1 GCF_947253395.1 uncultured Olegusella sp. | reverse complement strand
CAGATGTGTATAAGAGACAGGCCTATCCCGTGCTTGACCCACGTTGTCGTCAGATGGTTAAAGAATATATGGATCTCCAACTTGCCGATAACACCAAGGCTCGTCAGCTCACCTCAGATGGCAGTTGGAAAAAGATTGAACTGGGTGAAGGTGAGCTACTCGTTAACTCTCAAGAAAAACTATGTGCACGCGCCAGTGAACGCGCTCGCAAAGCAGCTGATGCCCAGGCCACAGCAAAACGTCATCACGTTCAAACTGCTGATGGTGAAGGCCCTTCTGTAGGAGAGGCTGCTCGTATTTCTTCCGCAACAGATGAACCTAACGCGCAGGATACCGCATGCGCTGCCGATATGAATAGCCAAACGGACGAAAATGAGATAAGCGCCAAAAAACCTGAGATTTCACGCAGTCGCATGAGCCAAGCGTTCCACTTGATTGGTGAGGGTCTTGCCACTTTGTTTGGCTTGAGGAGATGACAGAGTTAGTGCTCACACTACAAATAGAGCGTATGGCCTATGGAGCTGACGCAATCGCTCATACTCCAGAAGGGAAAGCTATTTTTGTTGCTGGAGCCGTTCCCGGTGAGACGGCTGAGGTTGAACTCATACAAGATGGCTCCAACTTTTCAAAAGGCAGAGTTACGCATATTGTCGAGCCGTCTGAAAAACGCGTCGCTCCCCCCTGCCCTTATGCACGTATATGTGGCGGTTGCCCCTGGGGAGCTCTTTCAAAAGATGCCCAACTTGAAGCAAAGCGCACAGCTGTTGTGGATGCACTCATTCGCATCGGACACTTTGAGGCAGAAAAAGCTGAGTCCTTGGTTGCAAACTGCGAGCGCCCTTCTGCTGACTGGGGATATCGCAACAAAGTGGAACTTGCCGTAAGCTGGCAAAAAGGTCGCCTTATGGTAGGTATGCATGCAAAGGATGGGTCCGTCATCAAGGTCGATTCGTGCCCACTTTTACAAGACAAGCATGCAAAACTTGTCAAAGCAGTCTCGGGCGCTTTGGGTTATCTCGGTGGTACCAATGAACTTGGTCTCGAGCGAGTTGGTATTCGTGTAGCACTACATACTAAAGATATTGAAATTGCGCTCTGGGGAAAACCAGGCGCTTTTCCCCGCGCTCAAGTTGCAAAAGTCCTCGGTGATGCCACACATGCAAGCTCTGTGGTACGAGTACTCACCAAAGGATTAAAAAGAGCACGCCGCGTCACTGGTGTAGAAGTGCTTTCTGGTAAGGGTCTTTGGACCGAACGTATTGCAGGTCAACGTATGGCTCTTTCTGCTCCTTCTTTTTTTCAGGTCAATACCTTAGGAGCAGAACGCTTGATTGAGCTGGTGCTTACAGGACTTGACCCCCAACCAGACGAAGAGGCAATGGATCTGTACTGCGGTGCTGGCACCTTTACACTACCTCTTGCAAAGCGCTGCGAGTTTGTCTCTGCGGTAGAAGCATCTGGCCCTGCTGTTCGCGACCTCCGTCGTAATCTCGATAGTGCACAGCTACAAAACGTTGATGTTATCGGCGGAGATGCTGGTCGGGAGTTTCCTGATTGCGATGCTAATTTGATTGTTGTTGATCCACCGCGTGCTGGGCTAGCGGAGGATGTGGTCAAGCAACTCTCAAAACAGCACGCCCGTCGCATTGCCTATGTAAGCTGCGATCCCGCAACACTTGCACGTGATCTTGCTCGTTTTTGCGCAATAGGTAACTACCAGCCGCTGCGCATCACCCCTGTTGACCTCTTCCCCCAGGCTTACCACGTTGAGACGGTTTGCTTAATGTCAAAGTATTAATGATTTTTATAATTCATTACATTTGAATTCGCAGATAAAAAAAATGGAAAAACTAATAACGACATTCGGGGAAATTGTAATACTGATAGGCGGGAAACTAGTGAGTTATGACACAAAGGAAGAAAAAAATAGATGTACTATGCCCTGATGTTTTAGGTAGATATCAAATCGAAGCGTACGCCCGGCATACCACGACGAGGACCCCGTGGCAAGGCGCGGGGTCCCTCCGCTAGCTAGCGATTATGAGACACTCTCTACTCCTCGCCAGGCATGATCCAAGCATGCTGATTCGTATGGAGAAGATCCTCGGTGCGCTTGGAGAGTGGCTCGCCTAGGTACTCCGCGTATACGGTTGTAATCGCAGGATTCTCATAGGAATTGCGGTACTTAGCGACGCGATCGAGACCATAAAGCACGCCACCCAGAAGCCCCTGACGCTCCTGACCGTCGTGAATAGGCTGACCGCCGCCACCAACACAGCCGCCGGGACAAGCCATAACCTCGACGAAGTCGTAGGACACGGAACCCGCGAGAATCGCCTCGCAGAGACGCCCGGCGTTGGCGAGGCCGCTTGCCACAGCGACGCGCAACGGCGTTCCAGCAAGGTCGTAGGTAGCCTCCTTCCACCCGTCAAGGCCACGAACGTCCTTGAAGACGTCGGTCTCGGGAGCACTGCCTGTAACGAGGAAGGACGCGGTGCGCAATGCAGCCTCCATGACGCCACCCGTGGCACCGAAGATGATGCCAGCGCCCGTACCCTCGCCGAGCGGCTCATCGAAGGGCTCATCCTCAAGCCTGCGCGGGTCGATGTGCTCTGAGCGAATCATGCGGTCGACTTCACGAACCGTGAGAACAACGTCCACATCAGGATCACCGCATGCGTCGTTCATCGTGGGCAGCGCACACTCGGACTTCTTGGCCACGCAGGGCATAATGGAAATCGAGAAGATCTTGTGCGGATCGACGCCGAGTTTCTCGGCGTAGTAACTCTTGATGATTGCACCGAACATCTGCTGCGGCGACTTGGACGTCGATACATCATCGACGAGCTCAGGATAGTGTGACTTGACATAGCGTACCCAGCCCGGACAGCAGCTCGTGAACATGGGATGGTCGTGCGGGCCTTCCTTGAGGCGCTCGAGCAGTTCTGTGCCCTCTTCCATGATAGTAAGATCGGCGGAGAAGTCGGTATTGATGATGTAGTCAAAGCCCATCGGTCTGAGACAGGCAACGAGGCGCTCGACAGTGGCCTCCTTGTTTGACATGCCCCAGTGGTCACCCCAGGCGGTGCGCACGGAGGGTGCAATCTGAACGATGGTGGTGATGTCGGGGTCTTCCAGTGCCTCCCAGACGCGGTCGGTGTCATCGCGTTCACGTAGTGCACCCGTAGGACAGTGCGTGATGCACTGACCGCAGAGTGCACAGGCGACGGAGTCGATTGGCAGGCCGCCGATGACGTTGACCGAGGTGTGAGCCGCTCGGTTGGCGAGATCCCACACGTGGCAGCCTTGCACTCTGTCGCAGATCTGTATGCAGCGCAAGCAGTTGATGCACTTGTCGTTGTTACGGATGAGGGGGAAGCCCTGGTCCCACTCGATGTCGGGCAGATGCTTCTCATAGGGAAGCCTCACGAGACCGAGGTCGTTGGCAAACGACTGCAGGGAGCAGTTACCGGAACGAACGCAACTCGTGCACTCGGAGTCGTGCTGCGAGAGGAGCAGCTCAGTGTTGACCTTGCGAGCCTGACGGACCTTAGGAGTATCAGTATGAACGACCATGCCGTCGAGTGCGCAATTGTTGCACGAGGCAACGAGCTGGTCGATGCCTTCGACTTCAACCACACAGACACGGCAGGCACCTATCTCGTTAACGCCCTTGAGGTAGCAGAGCGTGGGTATCTCGATGCCCGCCTCACGCGCAGCGTCAAGAATGGTAGTGCGCTCGGGCACGCGAATCTCACGGCCATCTATGGTGACGGTTACCATTGCGTGAACCTCCCTCCGCGGAACGCGCCAAAGCCGAAGTGGTCGCAGCGCAGGCACCTAGAGGCCTCCTGCATAGCCTCTTCGGGCGTGAACCCATCCTCGATTTCATCGAAGTCGTCCTTGCGTTCCACAGCCTCGCGGAACTTGAGCTCGCAGCGGGCGCAGCTAACCTTGCCCTTAAACTGAACGTCGGGAATCTCAACGTTGGCTTCGATGCGATGGTCGAAGCCAAGGTAATGGTCGATGTTGGCTGCGGCAACCTTGCCAGCGTTGATGGCACGGATGACCGTGGCGGGGCCTGTCTGGCAATCACCGCCCGAGAAGACGCCCTCGAAGCCTTCGATACTACCGAGGGAGTCGGTTACAATCTTACCCCTGTTGGTGACCACACCCTGAGCGGCAAAGGCGTCTGAGTCGATCTTTTGACCGATGGCAACGATGACGCGCTCGCAGGGGACACAGACCTCGTCGGCCTGCGCATTGCGCGGCGCGGGACGACCCCACTTGGGACCGCCAATGATCTGCGGCTGCACGACGAGACCAGAGACGCGGTTGTCATCAGTGGCGATACGCAGGGGCGCATGCAGCTCGAGGAGCTCGCAGCCCTCTTCCTTGGCACCCACAATCTCCTCGTCCTGTGCCGTCATGTCGGCAACGCGACGACGGTAGACGATGGTGACCTTCTCGGCACCGCAGCGGACGGCAGAGCGTGCGCAGTCCATGGCAACATTGCCACCTCCCACGACGCACACGCGCTTGCCCGTAAAGTCGGGAAGTTCATCATCGCCGATGGAACGCAGCATCTGCACGGCGGAGATGACGCCTTCTGCGTCCTCACCCTCAAGTCCGAGCTTGTTATTACTGTGAGCGCCAATCGCGATATACACAGCATCGTAGTTGCGCCTGAGCGGCTCAAGGTCGGTGACAGGAGTGTCCAGGTGCACCTCGATACCCTGATCGACCAGCCACTGAATCTCGGAGTCGAGGCGCTCGCGCGGCAGGCGGTATGCTGGAATGCCATAACGCAGCATGCCGCCGAGCTTGTGGCGGACCTCAAAGATTGTGGGCCTGTGCCCCATGAGAGCTAGGTAGTAGGCGGCAGAGAGACCCGCAGGGCCGCCGCCGATAACGGCCACGCGCTTGCCCGTGGGGTCGGCGTGGTTGGGCGTGTAGTCACTTTCCATATGGTCGGTCGCGAAGCGCTTGATGCCGCGGATGTTCATGGGATCGTCAACCATGCCGCGACGGCAGTACATCTCGCAAGGATGCTCGCAAATGAGGCCGCAAATGAGGGGCAGTGGGTTGTCCTTACGGATGAGGCGCACGGCATCGGTGTTGCGACCAGCCTCGACCAAGGCAATGTAGCCAGGGATGTCGACGCCTGCTGGGCAGCCCGACACACAGGGGACACGCTGGCTCTGGACGAAGCCGCAGGCCTTGTGGGCAATATGGTACTCAAAGTCATCGCGGAAGCCGCGAATGGCTGTAAGAGCCATCTCGCCAGCCTCGTACCCGATGGCGCAATCGCTCGACAGATAGATAGTGCGGGCAGTTCTCTCGATGAGCTCGAGCGTATGCTCGTCTCCCCTACCAGCAAGGACGTCCTCCATGAGCTCCTTGAGGACGCCGAGACCGACACGACAGGGAGTGCACTTGCCGCAGCTCTGGATAGCGCACATGCCGACAAAGGCCGCAGTAAACTCCACAGGACATGGCGCAAGCGAACTCACAGCGAGTCGCTTGCCTACCGCTTCATGGAGACCATCCATGACGACCTGAGCCTGGCTGCGCTCCATGACATGAAGCCTAGCCATTCGATTATCCTCTCCCAGAGGGTTGCAGCTCGCAGACGCAGGTTCCCCTCTCCCCTCCCGCGAGCCCTTGCATATAATCTTAAGGGATAAAACGTGGGTCATTACACAAAACGTAGAATTTGGGTAAATGTCGGTCACCTACCGGACGTAGAACCAAAACTTGGACGATAGCATGTGACGCGTCTGGGGAGACCTATGACTGCTGTGGATTTATGAAATGCATTCGAGTTAGTCCAATTGCTTAAAAAGGACAGAGCATGATAAAAACAGCAACAATCGTGAGTCTTTCAAGCGGAGTAATTTTATTAATTTGGGGCAACATGCTCTCCAACAAGATCAAATCAAAGAGCGTAGACGAAAACAGTGAAATGCCCTCCATGCCGTACACAAGCAATCGTAGTTTCATATTCAAATTCTTGCGGTGTTTTTATAAATAACCTTAGAAAATTAGATTTTTCAAGAGAATTATTTGAAATGGATATGAAGGATTATAGTGATGGACAAAAAAAGAAAGCTTTAATTGCACTAAGTTTGTCAAAGCCAGCTCATTTATTTATTTGGGATGAACCACTGAATTATATAGATGTAATATCAAGAATACAGATTGAGGAAATTATAAAGGAAGCAAAGCCTACGCTCATATTTGTGGAACACGATAAGCGATTTGTAGAAGATATCGCTAATAAAATAATACAATTATAAGTAAAATATAAATCCAAGTTTGTAGTGCCTTAGACTTTTATCATCATACGACATTCCCCTTGCCAGCTTCTCTCCTGCAACGAACGTTAAGGCTCTTTTCTTGATGCATGGTTATCATCAGGGTAGTCTTGATACATACAGAATCAGTAGCGATTCTTCACCACACGCGCCCGCACGCGCTCAAAACGCAACGCAACATGTTCACCCACGACACGCGCTCTCATGGTATTGACGTTCAAGGCCTAATAGGTGCACGTATTTCGTAACATTCGAAATTGCACTACTACGTTCATTACTTTTCTAGTCCAAATCGCATATTAGTTGTTTGGGTCGTTAACAATGTTTTCTATATTTCTACCTGAATAGAATATGCGAATAATAGTAACGGTAGTTTTATTTTCGTCTACTTGATAAAAAACTGTGTAGTTATTGACGGGGACTCTGCGTATTTCCATAGAATGCCAGGGCTCCCATGAAACAAGAGGGTAGCGCATAGGGATAGTATCGAGAGAACGTATGGCATGCTTAATGCGGTTGACTTGTTGTTCAGCTGTTTTAGGAACTTGTAAATTAAAGCAAATGTATTCGTACAACTCAGCCAGGTCAAGCAACGCTTGCGGGGAATAAATGATGCTGAATACTTTACTCATACTCCGTATTCCTTTGCGAAAAACTTATCAACATCGTCAGCGCTATACGATTTTCCGGTCGAAAGTGAGTCGATGCCTTTTTGCAATTCTGCATCCAATTCAGCTCGAGTTAAATTACCTAAAGCAAGCGGTTTTTCTTGCGTATTAACTGGCAGGCGAAGTTCAAATGGCATACCTTTTTGTAAAACAATCTGGCTGTACAGCATTTGGATTGCTGAAGAGGGAGTTATTCCCAGCTGATTCAAGATGCTTTCAGCATTTTCTTTAAGATTTTTATCGATTCTTGCGTATACAGCGTTTGTATTTGTCATTGTGTTCACATCCTTTCTACCCTCATTTTATAAAATAGCGCAAGCATATGCAAGCAGATGAAAGCAATATACGTATTGCAATGAAATTAAGCTATTAAACCCTTGTAACGATAGCTTTTTCTATTGTTAAAAAGTGTACCCAATATCCATAGTGTGCACTCAAAAAAGTATAGCTATACTACCCTTTCTCTCAATCCATGTGGAGTGTGTTGTATTGATGTCAAGGGCAGATGTGAAATAACCTTTAAGCCTATTGAAAGCAATAAATTGGGTTCACGATTTAGATGTGGCGAGTGGGTCGGGACTGCGGTGGTTATGAAAAAGATATTTCATTTAATTGCTTTAATTGTACCCTTTGCAC
>NZ_CAMXYY010000070.1 GCF_947253395.1 uncultured Olegusella sp. | reverse complement strand
GTCTTAAACCGTCTAGCAGCTGTTTTATTCTGTTGGGTCAAATCATGGGTCACGAATGGGTCACGCGCGAGCTAGTCAACGAACCTGTCAAAGTCACCAACCATATCCTCTGCTTTATAGCGCACATATCTGGAGACAGTGGTATTGATTGATGTATGGCCAAGATAGCGTGAGACCTTACTTATTTCCATTCCAGCCATAAGACAAGACGTTGCAAAGCTGTGACGCATGTTGAGCATCGTGACGTAGGGGAGATTTCGTTCCTTTATGTAGGCCAACCACCTGCGCGCTGCTACGCAGGGGTTTGCACGGGCTCCTCGGTAATTGACGCAAACAGCACCCTCAGGTTTCCCGCGTTGCTCGTAGAGATCATAGAGCCACTCTGCGCTCTTCTTACGAAGGGGAATATAGCGGTCGCTTCTGCGGGTTTTAGGCGGCATAAGCTTTGGACCCTCGGCTTCTCGGACATAGGTGCGCCGTACATGGACTAGGCGGCACTCAAAGTCGATATCACTCCAATCAAGACCAAAGATTTCACCCTTGCGAAGCCCCAGAGACAAGCCAAGCACGGCAATCGTCTGAAAGAGCTCATTATCAATCAGTGCTATAAACGCATCATGCTCTTCAAAGCTTGTAAGCCAGTCGCCATTGTGGTCTGTAGGATAGATCTCGCGCTTGGGAAGTATGTATTTGTCTGTGGCGGGGTTTTCCTTGATGTATTTAAGATCAAGCGCTTCATTGAGCACCTGTCTAAGCGTATCGCGTGCGTTGGTAGCAACTTTGTAGCTAGAGCATCGGTTAAGCATCCGCTGGATGTCCTCATGGCTTATGTCCTCAAGCTTGCGTGTGTCAAATGCAGGTAGGAGCCTGAGTTTTAGATCGCGTTTGTAGGCAAGCAGAGTGTTATGGCGCACGCGCTCAGTTGCGCGTGGTAGATAGACTTCATCGACAAACTGACCAAATTGCAGCGATTCACGCAGCACAACATCTGTCCTGGCAAGCTCGCTCCAAAGATGCTCTGCAGCCTTTGCCTCACGTTTGGTCTTAAAGACACCTGATTTGCGCTTACGCTTGCCAAATTCATCCCGGCCAAGCTCCACGCGCGCACGCCATTTTCCATTAGGTAGCTTATCAATGGACATGACGGTCACCTACAAATAAATTACGTGGCATAATAGACGTGCCTCCGTCCCTTCGGTGGCTGCCCTCCTGACTCCGCCAAGACTCAGGGAGGGCGTTTTGCTACTCATAGAAGCTAAGCAAATCTATTTGTGTTTCAAATTTTGCATTTTGTGATAAACAAACGCGTTTATTTATCACAAATGAGAAACAAAAATTAATGTGAATCGACAATATGAAGTAGTTCGGGGAAAACCATTATTGCCGGTGTTCTTCCACTTCCTTTTCTTAGTGGTCTAATTACATCTAGCTGTTCCAATATTTTTAGAAGTCGCCGCGTAGTTTGAGGATTTACTCCGTCGATATTTACAAAATCTGGGGTTGAAAATATTGAGCTTTGGAATAGTTTGTCAATAATAATGCCAGAATAGGTCGAATTACTCTCTCTTGCTAATCGTTCTTTTAATTCCTTATTAAGATTAAAAATACCAACAGCTTTTTCGTTATTTACAATTGCTTGCTTTTGAATAGCATCTAAAAAGAATTTGCACCAGCCAGTCCAGTCATTAGATTGAGAGACATTCAAGAGTCTATCTTGGTATTCTTCATTCCTTTTTTCAAAAAATTCGCTCAAGAAAAAACATGGATGAGATAAGAGCCCATCATTTTTCATCATGAGGGGAACAAGCATTCTACCTATTCGGCCATTACCATCATAAAAAGGGTGAACTGATTCAAATTCTGCATGTGCTATGGCTATTTTATAGAGGCTGGGAATATCATCTCGATTTACAAATTCCTCCCATGATTTCATGAGCGGTTCAACATCATCGGGTTTAGCAGGAATATATCTTGCGCTAGTAATATCGCTCCCATATGCTCCTATCCAATTTTGTTCAGTTCTGTAATAGCCTGGCGATTTAAGTTCACCTCGTACACCACTAAGTAAAATGCGGTGAGCGCTTTTTAGCACGCGCCCACAAACTGGAAGATTTTCTAGCATATTTCCAGCATGTTCAACAGCGATTTGATAATTAACGACTTCACGAATATCATCACGCTTAGATGGTGAGACATCTGTATTTCCTGCATTAAATTCTAAGACATCTCCTACCGATGCTTGCGTCCCCTCAATTCTTGAAGATATGACTGCTTCTTGCATCATTAAAGGAGCAATTAAAATCTCTGGATTTGGAATAATTCCGAGAAAGCTATCATACCTTGCGAGCGCAGTAGAAGCTTGTGCAAGAGGTAGTGCAATGGTTTCCCAGTCAATATTTGCAGGGGGGAATTTCCCAATGTGATAATTAATACTCATAAACGTACTACTTCCATATTTTAGTTGGTAAACCTAAATAACCTTTTAGGTTTTAAGTTTCCTCCATGTTTAGACGAAAGCTTCTACTCCATCTAAGAGCATTTTTTATTTAATCTACCAATTTCGTAATATCACGAAATTGGTAAGTCCTATGCAGCCCTTCTCTCAAGGAGGCCATCGGGAATGATGACGCCGGGCCCCGCTACAAGTATTTCATTTCCAATTTTTGTACTTGCTGCGCTATAACCCACAGAAAGGTCATATCGAGAAAATGCCGAGTAGGCATTATCTACGAGCGGTACCGCATCATAGGTAACAATCCAAGGAAAATCGCAAGAAGCAATTCTTTTTGCTAAAGAATCGTGGCATTCATTGTCAAATGAGTTCTTGTACAGTCCAGGACCCTTTTCAACATAAGGAGGATCAAAGTTAGCAAATAGGGAAGAATCTTGCTGCTTGAGTACTTGCTCAATAAAGTCCTCAGCATCCATATTGGCTATTGATATGTTATCCGCATACTCAGCTATGGCTTGGATCTTATTGCAAAGATTTTTGCGATTAAATCGAGCGCCAATACTGTAATTGCCGTCTTGCTTTTGCCCACCAATAGGGCCAGCTTCTAAAATTCCAGAACGGTTAGTTCTATTGAGATAAAAGGCTGCTTTGCCCATCTTAATTGATGGGGCTTTAGATAAAGAAAGTGTTTCTTTTTGCTGGCGCCACTCATCTATTGAAAGTTCAACGTTCGCAACAAATGAGCAAAGCTCATCAGAATGATGAACAATCATCTTCCACATGCTATAAACAGCTGGATCAATATCGTTCAGGAAAACCTTGGATACACGCTGCTTGAGAAGGAGCTGCATGGCAAGGCCTGCTCCACCACAGAATGCCTCCGCGTATGAGCTACCTATTAAATCGTTAGCCTCAATAATCGCGTCTATTGTTGAGTAGATCTTTGACTTACCGCCTGGATAGCGTATGGGCGTATATGTGAATGGCATTTGGCACCTCCTTCTTAATACTTTACAAATTCGAGTTCGTTTTGGCCATAGGGCTACTGGCTTTTGGATAGCATTTCTCTCAAAACGGGATATATTTTGTCCCAAGTGGCGATTAGGGCACCTCCGTCTACCCAACCTGCTTGACCGTGAGCACAGGAGTTTAATGAGGTAATAGTTACTATCACTTCTGCATCGTTGTTTTTTGCCATCTTCCTTAAGTAGTCCACGTCGTTATGTCCTAAATGACAACTTTTATCCCTAGTAAGCAACTCGCAAGATTTTGAAATACGTGCACTAAGGGACTGAAGGCTGTTCCACGCTTCATCTCCGAGTTTATGGATGAGAAAAGTATCTGCTATTAACTCAATTAAAGATCTAAGTAGCAAACCACATGCAATGGGATTATCTTTAGCGTTGATAGATTTTAGCTCGTTGGATATCTCGGCTATTTTTGCATTATCTGTAGTAGGCAGAGGAGCGCCTGAAGAGGGTATTACAGTGCGTCTTTCGAAAGCGTAGCCTTTGGGTCTAGGATTTGATGGTTGCACTCCGTTAGTTGACGAGGGATATTCACTAAGATTGCTGATAGGTTGTAATTCCTGGGGGTCGATGTCTTGATTTGGTTGTGATTCGCTTGGCTGTAAGGGTCCAAGTGGGATAGAAAGCTGTTCATCTTGGGGGGCGATGCCAAGATCTTCTGAGAGCTGTTTAACGATTTCTCGACGGTTATCAGCGGTATAATAATCTCCCACCTTATGATTTGCGAGGTACTGGATTAGAGCAAATAGCTCTTTATCATGTTTACAATCGTATTGATAGTCTGATCTATTTCCCTCAATGCCACAGAATGTCCGAACTTGCGGCGTGCCCAGCATTCGCTCAATGCCCGTCTTTTTTGCTTGCGAAAGATTCCTAATAAATTCGGTATTGTCAGAAAATAAGTCTTTGATTTGGTCAATGAATGCAATTACTCCATCAGGCTTATTTTCGATGAGTTGTTGAAATCTTGCTTTTTGTTCTGAGTCCCATGACTCAATCCCAATTCCCCCTTGAGGACCACTATGTCTCGAAGAGATAATGCGGTTAATCTCGCTCTCGTTATCCGTGATGATTGCTCCATGGATTATTTGAGGCATTTTACCCTGTAAGTCGCTCATTGCTTTAACGATATTTGCGAAACCACTGGGTACTAACTCCGGATTATTCCCAAGCTTTAAAGCAGTCGCACGACGATTTCCTTCTCGAACCAAGTACATTCCATCAGGAAGCGGCGATACGACGAAAGGCTCTTCTTCATGTAACCCATTGAGAGCGATGTCTTTTGCAAGGGTGATGATTTTATTTTCTCTAGAGGCAAGACTTTGGTCTCTCAGGATTGAATATATGGCTTCTTGTTCCCCCATTACTGGGAAGATTCTTGGGTTTTGATCATTAATGATTAGTTTATCAATGGAGATGTCTTGACGCTTATACATAAATTCAGCTCACCTTATTTCTCCCCTAGCGTTGCCCGTTTTGCCTTCTTCTTTCTTCGCGGATTTTGTTTCGCTTCGCTAATTCTGCAGATAGCTCATCGAAACCAAGCGGCTTTAGCAGGTCATAAACTACTTTGCTTTGCTCAGAGTATTTCTTCACGAGGTCAAGAAGCTTTCCGATTAGCTCTATGAACTCACCTTTTGTAATGAATTGTTCAAGTCTAAATATCATCTTGATGTAGTTGATATTCTTTCTACCGCCAACAGTAGTGCAATAAAGGCGCTCATCATGGGCACATATATTCCTAAAGTCAACGAGAGCTTCAAGGCTAACTCTAGCCCGCTTCCTGCTCAGATATTTTGATTCTCCGTCGCCCTTTCTAGCGGTTGATTCTGTAATTGCCCTACAAACCCTGTCTTGTTCTTCTGGCTTCATGAGATTAAAAAAATGCTCTACATTCCCAAACGTAAGATCATTTACTAAAACCCAGAGCGGGACGTCTCCGTAAGTGTTTTTGTAATGAGTAACAAACTCAGTTCTGCTTTTTTCTAAGCGTCTATTCAAAGCTGTGTTTAGCCCACTTATCTCTCGCTCAAAGCTTTTCTTTATACAGAACTCATCTCGCGAACAAAAATTTTCCTGCAAAAGATAAGCGTTTGGCTCCCTATGAGCTTCAGAGAACACATAGGCGACAGCGGTTTTGATAGTGGCCTCAGCCATGATCAAGTAATAAAAGGTTGTTTCTCTTAGCTCACGGTCAAAAGAAAAGATTGTGTACATATCAGAAAAACGGGCACTTTCACGGTACCTATCATCCTTGTTGGCAATGGTGGCTTTTGTATCTAAAAACGGTTCCTTATAACCGTTTACGATGGAGTAATACCCCTCTCTAAGCAAAATACGCGCAGTGTCGGCATCAGTGTTCATACCACGACTATTCAATAGGTCGATCTGCTCTTCAATTGTGAGAAAAGGCTTTGACATAAGCGGCTCCTATTAAATCAACAAAGGCAGCTTGCCCAAATTGGGTAGCTGCCTTTGTCTTGGACGCGAGCTCCGTAAAGTCATCACGTCAGTACCGCTTGCAGCTACTATACCCAAACATAGCGGCGAGTCAACAAAAAATCACACTTTGGGACACTTTGGTACAGATTGTGCCAGCTTGTACCGTTTTGGCTTACCCATTACCTTTCTACTCCATCTCCCTGCTTGCTTGGAACCACACGACCGTGCCGTGAAACTCAACGCTATGCTCATCGATGTCACGCAAAACGATGTCCTCAAAACCGTCATCCCACGAATCTGGGGAGAGCACCAAGGTAGACGCGCCGCGGTAAAGCCGTCGCATTACGTAATCAGCGCCATCAATGCTGACGACCGCGATTGATCCGTTTGTTGGGGGTTTATCAGGGTCAATCAAAATAAAGCAGCCTTCTGGGTAAACCCTACTCATGCATTGACCTTCGACTTGCAAAAAATAGGCGTGCGGATGGCCAGCTAGCACATTAGCTGGCAAGGGGATCTCATCATCCAGCACATCGGGCTCCTGCGCGTCTCCAGCGTGGACTCTGCCTAATAGAGGAGCGTAAGCGGGTGGTGATGCTACAGGAGTGAGCGCGCCGTGGGGGAGAACAGGGGCGCTGTCCGTTAGTTGTGCGGCAAGCCCTGCACTTTCTGAACGCAAGTCATCAATTGTGAGATTGAAATAGTCTCTCAACCTCTGGATGTTACTGTCACGAATATTACCTATTGCTCCTGATTCCCACTTATTAACTGTTTCGCGCGTCACTCCTGCAATATCAGCTATTTCTTGTTGTGTGATTTCTCGCCCACTTCCTTTGAGTGTGCGCAATGCTTTGATGTTGTTTCCGATGACACTCATTTAGTACACCTCATAGATTTTAAAATACACAACAGTTTTTTTAAATTCACTAATAGAATTTTAAATTCATGCTAGACTTTGCGTAAAGTGTTGTTTAACATTACATCGAGAAGTGAAGGGAGGCATGATGGTAGAATCACTTTCGCAGCTTGCAAAAGCAAGACTTGCAAGCGGACTTACAATAGAAGATGCTCGTAAAGCGCTTAAAATGAGCTACCCAACATATAAACAGAGGGAAGATAAACCTGAGCTTTTCTCATTTGAAGAGATGCGGGCGCTGAGTAAAGAATTTAACTCTGATGGAAAACGCATTTTTAAGGAATGGGTTGATTATTTTTTTACCTTTTAATGTGCGTTTAACTTCACATATATAGAAAGGAACTAACTATGGCACCAAAAATGGAAAAGGCGGCATCTGACATCTCATCTGTGGCAAGAGGCATTTCTTTCCTATTTGTTCTGCTTGCATTGCTGCTCGTTATATGTGTTTTTACAGGCACCTTTGCAGGGTTTGATGAGGGCATCTGGGCGCTTTCAGTTCTGTTTGGAATGGTGCTGGGGCTGGTCTTGGCGCGTGTTGTCGTTCTCGAGAAGGCGATGGGGTAGAGATGGAAAAGTCAGTTTTTGAGTATCGCGGCGATTTCCTCTTCGGACATCTTACCAATCCAGTCTGTGCGATGGCGTTGCAGAATGTCAATGGCGTCAGGACTAATCATTGCTGCCGTTCCAAAAAGATTTGGCACATCGCTGGCGATGAGGAGACCAGCTTTACAAAGCAAGTCTACATCATATTCGTTGCCAGCAATTGTGGGTCCTTCATTGAGGAGCTTCAAAAGAAGTGCTCTTTGCGTTTGAGAAAGTGTTCTGCAAGATCTTTTGATGCGCAGAAATTGC
>NZ_CAMXYY010000069.1 GCF_947253395.1 uncultured Olegusella sp. | reverse complement strand
CCAGTTCTAGGACAACGAGAAATGGGTGGCTTTCCTGTGCTAGGCTTTCTTTGCATGAAATGAAGGCCGTCACCGCTATGTTGATGACGTGCAGATAGGGAGGTATGCGTTGATTGAGATGTTTCGAACTGAAGGTCGCGTAACCTCACCAGTTGATGATATGGGTGATGGCAGTTGGATAAGGCTCAGCGCGCCAACGCTTGATGAAGTAGATACGATTGCTGATACCTTTGGGCTTGAGCGCGATGATGTGCTGTCTGCAACTGACCTTGAGGAAAAGGCACGTGTGGAGTATGAGGGCGACACCATGTTGATATTGGTCGATGTACCCTCATCAGGCGAGATCCATGGTGAGCAGGCACGCAACACAGTGCCTCTCTGCATTATTCTGACCAAGTCGAATGTTATTACGATTTGCTCGGAGCGCTTTGCTTTGTTGGATGATTTTTCATCGGGCAAGGTACGCGGGTTCTCGACTTGGCGACATAGCCGTTTTGCTTGCAGTATTTTGTTGCGTTTAGGCGTGTTTTATCAGCAGGTGTTGGTGGATATTGACCGTAAGCGACTTGCTCTTGAAGGGCGAATGGATCGCAGTATCAACGAATCTGACCTTTTTGATTTGCATACTTTAGAGTCATCGTTGGTATACCTGTCAACCTCGCTGCAGGGCAATGCCAATGTGCTTGGACGCTTGCGTCGCTCTTCTCGACTTCTGCAGCATGAGGGGCTTGATGAAGAGCTTGAAGATGCTGTTATGGAGCATCAGCAGGCAATTGAGATGGCACAAATTTATCGCAACGTTATTGACGGTACGCGTGATCTGATGTCTTCGGTGATGGATCTGCGTCTTAATGAGGTTATGCGCCGTTTAACAGTCATCACGGTTGTACTGTCAATTCCGACGATTATCTCGGGCTTTTATGGTATGAATGTCGATACACGTTGGATGCCTTTTGCCAATACGGTGCACGGCTTTACCCTGATTAGCTTACTGACCGTGCTTGTTTGTTGGCTACTTATTATTCTGCTCAAGAAACGCCGTGTATTTTAGAAGTTGGTTAGAACGTATTTTTGATCAGAGGCACTGCCAAACGTAGTGCTCTCTGATCTTCGAGATACTTCTACAGATATTACGTTTAACACCCTAAAATTGATGTGATGTACATCAAAGGCTATTGGCATTGCTTACCAAATACCAAGAAGATGCTGGACAACCAGACTGGTAGCGATGATACCAATCCAGCAGCAAAAACCTAGAGCAATAGGTTTGCCGCCCGTACGGACGAGTTTGACGATATCAGTATTAAGGCCAATCGCTGCCATCGCCATGATAATAAAGAACTTACTGAGGTCTTTGAGTGGTGCAAAGATAGTGGTAGGTAATCCAAATGAGCTTAAGATTGTGGTAACAAGCGATGCGAGTACAAACCACAATAGAAACATAGGGAAGGCGCGTTTAAACGAAAATGTGCTTGCACCTTTATCCTTTTCATGATGAGCATGGAACAACGCAAGAACAAGTGTAATAGGGATAATGGCAAGCGTACGCGTTAATTTGACGGTGACAGCCTTGTCTAGTGTTGCAGTACCTAGGCCGTAGAGCGCATCCCAGCTGGCTGCAGTAGCGGTAACTGAGGAAGTATCATTAACAGCAGTACCAGAAAATATACCGAAGGCTTCACCACTAGTAGTACTAAAGCCCAGGGCTGCTCCGATAGCGGGAAATGCTAGAGCAGCAATGAGGTTAAAGAGAAAAATAACTGACATTGCCTGCGCAACTTCCTCATCATCAGCATCTACTACTGGAGCGGTTGCAGCAATGGCGGATCCTCCGCATATAGAAGAACCCACACCGACCAAAATTGAAATCTTGGAAGGCACCTTAAGTATTCGATGCATTAGGTATGCCACAATCAAAGAGGCGCTGATGGTAAGTACAATGATGGGTAATGATTGTGCACCAGTTTGGGCGACAATACGCAGGTCAAGACCAAATCCCAAGAGTACAACAGCTGCTTGAAGGATTTTCTTTGAGGTAAAACTGATGCCCATATCATACTCAGAGCGATTTTTGAAAAAAAGAGCAACAATCATGCCTGCCATAATGCCAAGAACTGGTCCTCCTACTACAGGAAATAATGTGCCAAGCCACCAGCAGGGAACAGCAATTGCGAAGCATAGTAGGATACCTTTAGCGTTATCTTTTGCAAAGCTCGGCATAAATCTCCTTGTTTGAGTTGGACGTCTGACAAATCGGTCTTGTCATGATACATCCGAGAATGCTGAAAAATGCTAACTTCATCTAGTTTCCGGCTTGGCTATAAAACTCAGCAGTTTTTCTATTGATGTGCCTGCTGATTTTATGCCTTACATAGAGGGATTATTTGGGGCAATACAGCTGTAGGACAATTTATGAGTGCTCTCTTCATAAGAAAAAAGGGAGGAACGTAAAGCTCCTCCCTCATCTAATATCCGTTCAGCTCTTGGTGGCTTATTAGTTTTTGCCAGCTAGCGCCTTGAAATTATAGGTCTTTCCATATACGACAACGGTGCCATCATTGTTGAAGACAATGTCTTTGAGTTTTACATTGGGAAGTTCACAGAAGGCATCATTAAACTCGTTTTCGCTCATACCGTAGAGCGCGCTATACTTAGCGATTATCTCTTGGTCGCTCATGCCCGCATTAGGGCTTTTGGACTCTGCTTGTTCGATGGTAATACCGGGATACTTTGACTTGGGGTTGGAATAGACGCTGGTATAGCTGCCATCCTCAAAGTAGACGACCCAGCAACCCTTGTTGGTCTGCACGATACGGGTGGCCTTCTTCTCAACCTCCGGGGCTTCTTTTTCGTTTTGATTTTCGTCCTGATTGTTATCTTCAGCGGGTTGTGTCCCATCTTTATCAACAGTTGCGGCATTTCCCCAGCCGTTTTTGCCTTCGGGTCGTGCTTCGGGGTGGAGTACCAAATACTTGAGAGTAGCAACAACATCGCGGGCATTATCAGAACCAAAGGTAGAACCACCATCACGGCAGAACTGAATGATGGTATCGATACTGACATAGTGATAGTGATCATAGTGAGGAATGACAAAGGCATTGCGGCTCTTGTCAAAACGTGTGGTGTGAGCTGCACCGCCGTAGCTAAGTTTGTCTAAAGGTACAATTAGCTTTGCTTCCACATCATCGTATTCAAAACGCTCGTTATCTTTTATGGGATCGAAATGCTTGCCGTGAGTAGGATCGTACTCTTCAATCTTAATATCAGGGTAAAGATTGCTGGGGTCATCGCGAGTAATACTTTCGGTACCATCAGCATGGCGCAGATGCCAGTGGTCTTCGTGATGTTCGATACCCACAATACGTTTGGGGTCATTGGGGTCCTGCTTGATAGGGGTTACTTTAGTTTTGCTTGGCTTGTTAGGTTTGCCATGCTCACCAATATAGTTTTCGATTTTGATATTGGGGAAGATGCGTGCTGGATTGTCATGTGTGATGAACTCACTACCATCCTTGGTATAGGCATGCCAATGATCACCGTGTTTGGCGATGCGAACGATAGGCTGCAGGGATAGCTCGCGCAAGCCTACGACACGTACAATACTTAGACCGCCAGGTAGTTTGGGCAGACTCTTGTTTTGTTTTGCACCTGTGGTTTTGTTGGTCCTTGCCTGTTGGACATTGGGCTTGGAGCTACTGTGATCAGCGTGAGAACCCGTGTAGGTCCCTACTATTGCATGGGGGTAGTAGGGGCGAGGATTGGTGTAAGTTACAAACTCAGAGCCGCCAGCAGTAAAAATATGCCAGTGATTGCCGTGCTGGAGAATTGTGACCACGGCATTAGGATCGATGCGGGCGAGCTCCTTGCCTGTGACAACCTTGGCGGTCTTTTTGAGGTCACGAGAACTTTTTGCCTTGGCAGGATCGGTATAAGTGATAATTTCACGACCGTCTTTGGTAAAGACATGCCAATGATCCCCGTGCTGAACCACTTTTACAATCTCGTTGGAATCAACTTTGGAGTCAATTAAGACCTCAGTAGTGTGGTCTACTTGGAAGTTTTGAGTTTTCTTTTGGATTGCTGCGGAAGCCTCTTTTTGGTTTTGGGCAGCAGGAGAAGTGGGTTTTTGACCGTAGCTACAAGCGCTCGCGGCAAGAGCGAGACAAAGGGCACCAGAAAGCGCCGCTTTCTTTGGGTTATTCATTTTTAGAAATTCCTAACGTTTTTTCACAATCAGACTAATAACGAGAATAAAGACGCTAATCAGCACAATTACCGCACCGGGGCGCAGGTTGTAGTAGTACGAAATAAATAAACCTGCATACACCGAAATGAGCGAAATGACGATGGCAATAGCCAAAGTACCTCTATAGGTGCGACCCAGCTGCATAGCGCCAATGACTGGTACAACAAGAAGCGAAGATACGATGAGTGAGCCGATGGTCTTTGCAGCGATGGAAACCGTAATGGCCACCATGAAAGAAAATGCAAAGCTCAAGGTCTTTGCCTTGATGCCAAGAAGTGCTGCGGCTTCGGGATCGAGCACACTGAGGTAGAGCTTGTCATAAAGCAGACGATACGCAATGAGAACGACACAGGCAATGATAATGACGAGGTAAAACTCCATATCACTAATGGTCACGATGGAACCAAAAAGGTAAGAGCTAATGGAGTTGCTGTTACCCGCAAGGCTGGTAAAGATGCCCGCTAGGCCAATTGCAGAAGCAAGTACGATAACAGCAGAAATTTCTTGATAAGCTTTGAGTTTGCTGCTCATGAGTTCGGTTGCAAGACCTGCAATAATGCAGGCAACAATAGATCCCAGCAGTGGATTAAAACCAAAGCAAAGACCCGCAGCAACACCAGCTAGCGAAGCATGTGAAAGCGTATCACCCATCATCGATAGGCGCTTGAGTATGATAGGAAGACCAATGCAAGGCAAGATAATTGCCAAAATGCTGCCTACCATAAAGGCACGTTGCATAAATTCATACTTAAACAAGGTCTTCCATACCTCCCTTCCACAGCCTGGGGTCCAGTTCAGAGCAGCTACCGTTTTTAAGACGCACAATTCTGTCGACAAAATCTGTCGCTTCAGCGGGGTGATGCGTTACCAGTACAATCGCGCGTCCTTCATCGGCAAGCCCGCGCAAAATTTGATAGAGCTCAGCCGAAAAAATCTTGTCGATTCCTGAGGTTGGTTCGTCAAGAAGGATGAGACGAGCGTCTTTTGCGAGCGCCAAAAGGAGTCCAACACGCTGAAGTTGACCACCCGAGAGCTCACTAAGACGGCGATTTGCATGATCTTTGAGTTCTACTGTCGCCAAAAGATTGGTGATGCTTGCCTTCTTTTTAAGATGACGAAGCTCAATGCGCACTACTTCTTCAACCGTAGTGGGAAAGTATTTATAGCCCAATACTGCATTCTGTGAAACATAGGCAATGTCACGATAGTGATTGTCGATAGCGCGCACATCACCAAAAAGATTTATGTGACCGGAACTAGGTTTGAGCCTGCCCAAGATTAGATTCATCAAGGTAGACTTACCAACACCATTTTCACCAATAAGAGCAAGGAACTGCCCTTCATCAACTGAGAGATTCAGCTGATGAAGGACGGATTCCTTTTCGTACGAAAAACTTAAGTCGCTGATAGCTAGTGCGTTTGCCATAAGAAAATCTACTTATCGAAAGACTTCATAATCATATCAAGGTTGCGTTCCATAAGGCCAAGGTAGCCGAGGTCCTTTTCCTCATCGGTGGCGCTTTCCATAGTATAGATGCTTGCGGTCTTTACGCCGGTATTTTTTGCGAGAGTTTCAGCTACCTTGGGAGTTGCGGTGCCCTCAAAAAATATCGTAGTGACCTTGTGCTGCTTAACAAAGTCGGCAATTGTAGCGAGCTGCTGAGCAGAAGGCTCGTCCTCGGGAGAAATGCCAGTTACTGCGACCTGCTTGAGACCATAGTCGTTGGCAAGATAGTTGAATGCAGCGTGTGACACGATGAGATAGCGCTGGTCTGCGGGGACAGAAGAAATTTTCTCTTGGAACTTTTTGTCGAGGGCATCAAATTTAGCAGTTGCTTCATCAAGGTTCTTTTTGTAGTACTCAGCATTATCAGGATCAATTGCGGAGAGCTTCTCGTAGATAGCGTTGAGCTCCTTCTTTGCATTCTTGATGCTCAGCCATGTATGGGGATTGACGCCACCGTGGTGATGATGGTGGTGCTCGTGCTCCTCGTCCTTCTCGTCATGATCCTCGCTGTCGGAGTGCTCATGTTCGTGTTCTTCTTCATGCTCGTGCTCTTCTTCCTCATCATCGTCGCTTTTGAGTAAGGAGAGATTCTCAGAAAGATCGAGGAATTTATTGTCATCATTGGCAGTCTCTTTGAGATCGTCAATGAAGGACTCCATTCCCGCACCGTTGTAAATGATGAGATCTGCTTCGGAAATTTTGCCCATTTCGGAAGCTTGTAGTTCAAAGTCGTGAGGCTCTTGGTTGCCAGTGATAATCATTTCGACGTTCATCTTGTCGCCGGCGATAGTCTTGGTGAGGTCATAGATGGGAAAGAAGCTGGTGTAGACCGTTTTTTTGGCGCCAGACTGCGTACTCGCGCTGCCTGAACCTGTAGCTTGTTTGCCAGAAGTGCCACAGGCTGCCAAGGGGAGAGCTAGAAGGGCTGCTGCTAACGCAACTGCAAGCGTTTTAACGAATTTCTTGTGCATCATATCTCCTTGCACGTTTGCCAGATTCTCATTTTGAAGTGATTATTGAGCTGTTCAGACAGGCAATTCGGCACTCAAGTGGGTGACAAATTTAAAACATGCTCAATTCGAATTCGAAAATGAGAATCAATATTAAATTGGTCTGAAGAAGAGTAGCACAGTTGGGGACTAAAGGTATTGGTCTTTTTTTAAAAAGTTAAGTCCATAAAACATTCGTTTTTCTGTCATTCGCAGGTGTGCCACTTTTCTGCTCTGACTAGCTGCGTGGTGTGGGTCACCGTACATGCGCCCAGCGCAGGTAGTGCGACAGAGCCGTGAGTGTCCGCGGGGGGCTCAAGAGCATGATATGAATTGCCTCCCAGTCCTTAGATACTAGGAATGGGAGGCAAGGTGGGGTAGCGATTATGACTATGGCTCGCACTCGTCAAACTTTACGAGCAGTGCACTTGAAATGCATAAAAGCAGTGCAAAAGACGTTGCGAGCCTATGCTTCGAGAGTATTGCGGCCGTATGCCTTCTGCCAGTTGGCGGAAAACTCGTCAACAGCAATAGCGGTACCAGGGTGATCGATCATGGCACGGATGACATCGGGAGCAACGGTCAAAGCAGGGCAACCTGCGGCGAGCAGTTGATGTACTTGATCGACATTCTTGAAGGAAGCAGCGCAAACCTTGGAATCGATGTTGTAGATTGCCAGCGTATCAACGAGTTCGGCAACCTGACCAACACCATCACCATAGTTGCACATACGATTGACGTAAGGAGCCAGATAATCCGCGCCAGCCTTGGCTGCCCAGAATGCCTGGTCGGGCGAATAGATACCCGTAGCCAAAATGTTGATACCCTCTGCCTTGACGGCAGGGATAGCCCGCAGACCTTCGCGACTCACAGGAATCTTGACTAACATGTTTTTGCCGCCACGTAAAGAAGCAATCATACGAGCCTCTTTAAGGATTCCTTCATAATCGGTGGCAATAACCTGTACAAAGACCTTTTGATCCTGTCTCTTATACACATCTGACGCTGCCGACGAAACCTTATGGGT
>NZ_CAMXYY010000068.1 GCF_947253395.1 uncultured Olegusella sp. | reverse complement strand
CGATCTCTTGCATTCACACTTTGTGCAGCTTTGCTTTCGGCAAACTTTACTGCGCCTGTGTATGCTGTTACACATGAAGAGCTCCGCGAACAACTCAAGGATGCTCAAGCAGAGCTAGCAGCTTTGCAAGAAAAGACTGAAAATTCTGCTATCGCACTTCAGGAAACCCAGGAGCTTCTTGGCGGAATTCAGAGCCAGATTGGCGATTTGGAAGATAAGATTGATGACACAAAGTCTCAGCTTTCAGAGAGTAAAAAGCATCTGTCTAAGATAATGGTGGCAAATTATAAGAACCCCGTTACACTGACTTCTATCTTGCTTAACTCTGCAAGTTTTGAGGAACTAACTTCAAATATTCATTACGCTGACAGAGTAAATGCGCAGCAAAGCCAAGCAATTAATGAGACTCAGGATTTGCAGAACAAGCTGGTTAAGCAGAAAGACTCTTTAGAGGAAAAGCAGGACAAGCTTCTCAAGATGCAGGCTGATCAGACCAAGCA
The DNA here is from genome assembly GCF_947253395.1 of uncultured Olegusella sp. Lineage (GTDB taxonomy): Bacteria > Actinomycetota > Coriobacteriia > Coriobacteriales > Atopobiaceae > Olegusella. The sequence goes on along the minus strand of NZ_CAMXYY010000068.1, from coordinate 7,391 downwards.
ACAGAAAGAATTTCAGGCAGCGCAAGACGCGCAACAAAACTATGTAAATTCGCTTTCCCAGGAGGTGCAGGATGCACTCGAGAAAGAAAGGAAAGCTGAAGAAGAGAGAGCTCGTAAAAGGGCTGAGGAGGTTGCTGCCGCTCAGGTAAAGCGTGAACGCGAGGCTGCTGAACAGCACGCAAATGAAGCCCCTGAACAAAATGATCAAAGGGAAAACAATAGAGAGAGTGATGCTTCAGACTCTGATGCTACGGCGAAAACTCCGTCAATCCCCACTCCCATTCCCCCCAAAAATACATCTCGCTCGAAGCCTTCGAGTGTTAAGCAGGCAGCGGTCTCTGCAGCATTAAGCAGGCTCAACTGCACGTATGTATACAACGCAAGCGGTCCCAATCAGTTTGATTGCTCTGGTTTGGTCTGGTGGGCCTATAAGCAGGCAGGTGTTAGCATCCCACGTTCGCAGCATGCAGGGATGTTCTGGCAGGTTTATAACAGCGGCACTTGGACAACTAATGTCTACAGTCTTTCCGCAGGTGATCTAGTCTTTTATGGTCAGCCTGGGGCGACAAGCCATGTAGCGCTCTATATTGGCGACGGTCAGATTGTGCATGCAAATGGTACAAAGGTGACAGTGGGTAACGCTGTCTATGGGTCCTATCTTGGTGGTGGCTCAATCCTCTAGGGGTTCATATGTATGTCAAACAGCTGAGCGCTACGTCTTATCAAGAGCTTGCACAAAGTATGAGAATATCGCTTCCCATCGAGCAGACGGTGAAATGGGCTTACTACACCAAGACTATTCCTGGTAGGACGCCTTGGGGTTTTTTTTGTATAGAAGAAAATGAAGAGCCAGTTGCGTTGCTTGCGCTTACTGATTATTTGACGCATGGCTATCACTATCTTCGCGCCCATCATGGACCCTCTTGGTGTGTAGTACCAACGCCGCAGCAAGAGGAAGATGCGCTTAAAGCTATTGCTTTATTTGCCCGCCAGCATCATTGGAATCATGTGTTTATACGTCTGGCAGTCAAAAGTGATTTACCGTCCTGCTCGTATGTATTGTCTTCTATTCCGTATGATACGACGGTTGTTGTTGACTTATCAGGCACTGATGAAGATATTCTTGCGCGGATGAAGACGCGTGGTCGTCGTGATGTACGTAAAGCTTTGCGTGAGGCGCCTATTACCTGTGCTGTAGAGACTCAGAAGGCCATTCAATCCTTTGCCGAATATTATCCGGTCATGATTGAGACTGCTCAGCGTGATGGGTTTAGTCCTGCTCCCGAACAGGAATACCATGACTTTATCTCTCTATTAGGGAAAGAGCACTGCATGGTTTCTGTAGGCAGAGATAGTGATGGACAGGTAGTCAATTGGGCTATTGATACCATTTCTTCCAACAAAGCGGTGCACTATTTTGCAGCTTCAAGCACCCGCACGATGAAGCAGTATGTAACTGACAGATTGTATTATTTCTGCTTTTGTGAATTGGCAAAACGCGGTTGTACCTCTGTTGATCTGATGGGTATCGGCTCAGAGTTTTCGCCAAGCCTCAATAGCCTTAATACGTTTAAAACAAAGTTTGCAAAAGATGTAACGCCAATTGCGCCTGATAGGGATTATCCGCTACGTCCGATTGCCTATAAGTTGCTTCAAGGCGCAAAGTCAGTCCGCCGTTTAGTTAAGAAGCACTAAATCTGCCAGAGTAGTTGATATGTCTAATCGGTACTCTCAATTCATGCCGCACAGGATAACTATCTAGCTCTCGTGCGTAGGCGTGTGATGGGAAAAATAATACTCAACGCACGCATTGGCCAAAATATCAAGTGAATCAACGAGATAATCAGGACGCTGTTCAAGCTGCTGATATATCACTGAGAGTTCAGTGCAGCCGACGACAACAGTTCCACACCCTCGCTCATGTAAGGCATGAGCTACATCGAGAAACGCTTGGATATTAGCTGGCTTTCCTGACTTTACACAGTCATAAATAAGGAAAGTAATAATTGCCTGCTCCTGATCATTCGGCAAGATTGTTTCTAGGTGAGCAGAGTTAAAGAAGTTTTGAAAAACCTTTGACTTCGCTGTTCCTTCAGTAGCCATCAGACCAACTTTATTATTGACGCTATGGTGCGCAATGTCCTGTGCAGTCAACTGCATGATATTAAGCACAGGCAGTGCTGTCGCCCTTTGTATTTCTTCATAAAAGTAATGAGCTGTATTGCAAGGAATTGCGATGTAATCTACCCCAGATTTTTCGAGCTTGCGTGCCATTTTTATCATTTCAGGTACAGGATTGGTATCTGATTTTCCTAGTATGTAAGCGGTACGATCGGGAATTTGCGGGTCGTTGTAGATAATCATGGGTATGTTGTCTTGATCGCATTGTGCATGCGTTTTATTGATAATCATCTCCATGAAGCATGCAGTAGCCAATGGACCAACGCCGCCTAAAATACCAAGAATAGGGTGATTCATGATTGTTCCTTTAATATTTAGGAAAATACAGTTGTAGTATACGGAGTTCCATACAATTTAAAATTATTTTTTGCGAGCTGCGCAAGCCTCAGAAGATACAGGCGCCGCATAAGAGATCTATCTTTTCCATAATCCAAGGTCCAGGAGTAAGACTTCTCACGTAGATGCTTCATTGCACAATCATAGGCTGAGCCTGGTTGCGCGTAGTGACGTAAGGTGTTAGCAGGAACCTCAAGTAACATTTTTGAGCCATGAAGATAGTTTGTTTCTACGGGCTCTTTATGAAAGACGAGGTCATCGACATATGATTTGCCGACGTTTAATCCATTTGCAGTTGCAAAATATGCCGTTCTGCCCGGACGTAAATTAATTTCAAACAGCTTGTCGATTCCATCGCGCGGATCATATTTGATATCAAAGTTTGCAAATCCTTGATAGCCAATTGACTCAAGGAACTCCGCGATTTGCATGCAAAATGCATCGTTTTCTACCGGGATAATAGCCGAATAATTGCCTATTGCATAAGGCGTAGGATCAGAAAGAACAATCTGGCCGAGCACCATACTGGTGACCTTGTGGTTCTTTGTCACATAGGCATTTAAGACCTTCATGCATTCGTCACCACCGGGAATAAAATCTTGAATGATGAGGTCCCCACGATATCCAGCTGTAAAAATCGTTGAAATGATGGAATCTAGTTCATCCGAAGTCTCTATGCGGTATGCCTTTTTCCGACCGGGAAAATCGATGAGGTTCCACTCAACGGAGTCAGCTGGTTTTAGGGCTACAGGGAAACCAAACGGTAAATTATGGTGGGTCTGCTGTTGGAAATCGCTCTCATTGAGGATGAACGTCGCGGGATGGGGGAGTTGATAGATGTCACATAATTCATAAAAACTTTTTTTATCTGAGAGCTTGAGATGCAAATCATAATCAACGGCGTTAATGTCATACCAGTTGGAAAGTTCATCACGATATTGTGAGAGGAGTCGGCTGTAGTCATCCCCACCTGGAACAACTACATAGTGCGTATCAAGGTTATCTTTTTTTAATTTTTCACCCTTATCCGACATAGTTTTGATAAAGATTTCTGGATCTGTAAAGGATTCAGTTACCGACGGGGTGACGATTTTACTTGCTTTGGTTGCTGAAAGGCTGAGGCGCCCCCATGCCCATGAATTGATGGAAAATGCCTCATGAAATGAGCGTGCAGATCCATAGACACCTGATTCTGTACCGAGAATAATTGGTTGCAGAGTCACCATGATCTCCTCATGCATATAAATACCGTATATTTATTGAACATAGCTTGGATGATACGCTAATTTTCCGCATAATAAACTGCAACTCACTTTATTATATTGAGACGACATGCTTGGAAAAAAGAACAAGTCACTACTCGGTTTTCAGGATAGAAGCTTAGTATGAGCAATCAACAGTCGAGCGAACAACGATTACGTGAGATACTCGCCAATCGCACTCGGACAGTTGCGTGCGATTGGCATCTTGTTTTCAAGGCACGCTATGGAATGCTGGAATGTTTCAAAAGCATCGGCGAGACTGAAGGATTTGGTGAGGTTATTACTCAACTGTTCACATGCATCACTGCAGTTGACCCTATAATTTCAGCGGGTTTTGTACCTACATATGGCGATATTTCGGAAGATGCCTTTTCGCTTGATGCGGCAAAGCTATCGCTTTCAGACAAAACTAAAGCTGTAGTCATGCAGCATACGTTTGGCATGATTGATATCTCAAATTCACGTCGTCTTGCAGCACAGGTAAAGGCACATGGGGCATTATTACTAGAGGACTGTGCACACTGTGTTGGTAGGTTTGCATGTGGGGATGATGGTTTGCCCTTAGCTGATGTAATATTTTTTTCCTTTGGAGTCGAAAAGATATTGCCGACCCATTTTGGCGGCGCAGTGTGGATAAACCCAAAGCTAAAGACTGGACGGCATACGAGCTTTTATGAGCATGCTACTGCTAGATTGACGCAGCTGCCCGCCCTTAATAAGCGTCTGAATTTTGCTGCAAAAACATATGCAACACGTATGCGTATTCTCAATCATATTCCCGTACGATTGTCTGAATTTTTGCGTAGGCTCTGGATACGCAGCGGATCCCTTGAGATTGCTATTACTGAGCAAGAAAAGCAGGGTATGTTGCCCCTAGTTTCCCAAAAGCCGAGCGAAGTAATCGCTGCACAGGTCTATAGGTCTATGGAAGCATTAGATGAGGGCAATCGTGAGCGGATGGTAGCCGTTCAAAAATATGCGCGCCTATTTGAGGGAAGCAGTCTTTTTTCTGTTCCAAACATCGCAGTGGATCAATTACAGCCATTATTGCGTTTTCCACTGCTTGCTCCCTCACAAAAGCTTGCTGATTATGTAGTTAAGACATTGCGGTCACGTAATGTCTGGGCAGAACATTGGGGCAGACCGCTCTTATTCCCTGGGACACAACATGAGGAAGTTTTTAGGCTTCCAGACATGAGCATACTTCCTGTGACAACAAAGGTTTCAGAGAGAATACTATGTCTACCAACCGATGTAACGGATACGCAGTTTAATGCCCTTGTGGACGTATTCCGCACACTACAGCAACGACGCTCATGACTATCAAAGACCCTGCAGCTCATCGCCCAGATTTGCATTCGCGCATCCCACGTCCTGAGGACGAAGGCCTGCCGACGATTGCCGAGCAGGTAGAGCGTGTGCCTACCGAGCCAGGTTGCTATCTGTGGAAAGATGCTCGTGGCGATGTCATCTATGTTGGTAAGGCCAAAAATCTGCGCGCTCGTATGAAGCAGTACGTGCAACTGACTGACGATCGTCTTAAGATTCCACTCATGATGCAGGTTGTACGCTCGTTTGACTATGTGGTTGTAGGGTCTGAGCACGAGGCATTGGTGCTCGAACGTAATCTCATTGGGCAGTACCATCCGTACTTTAATGTCGATTACAAAGATGATAAAAGCTATCCCTATATTGCGGTGACAGAGTCCGATCCGTATCCAGCGATTAAATATACTCGCGAAAAGCATCGCAAGAAGACCCGCTATTTTGGGCCTTACACTGATGCGCGTGCGGCACGGCAGACTATCGATACCCTGCGCAAAGTAGTGCCAATTTGTATTTCTACCTGCGCGGAGTGGCGACGTTGCCAGCGTTATTTGGCAGCTCACCCAGACGAGGTTGCCGTGGCTCCGCTCGTGCTTGGCAAGCTTGGGCGGCCCTGTTTTGACTATCATGTGGGATTGGGACCAGGTGTCTGTGCAGGGGCTATTGATACGCCTGAGTATGCACGACATGTAGACCAAGTAGTGCGTTTTTTGTCAGGCAAGCGCCGGGATATACTCAATGAGTTGACCGAGCAAATGCACGATGCTGCGGCAGATTTGGATTTTGAGCGTGCTGCTCGTCTAAAAAAGCGTCTTGAGGCACTGGCAGCAACAGCTGAGCGTCAAGAAGTGATGTTTTCTTCTGATGTAGATATGGATGTGATTGGCTTTACGCGCGAGGAGACAATTAGCTGTGCTTGTGTCTTTGTGGTGCGTGAAGGCGTAACGATTCGTAGCGCTGAGTTTGTGCTGGACAAGGGCCTTGACGTGACCGAAGAAGAGCTGGTTGATGGCTTTTTAGCTCGTTACTACAACGAAACGGCTGACATCCCTGCCGAGGTAAATGTAGCGGTGGAGTTGCCTGATGCAGCGGCTGTAGGAAAGTGGCTGGCAGAAAAGCGCGGTCGCGCCTGTCGTCTGCATGTGCCCCAGCGTGGCGAAAAAGCGCATCTCCTGCAAATGGCTGCCAAGAACGCGCGTCATGCTCTCAACCGATATATGGTGCGCACAGGTTACGCAGACAAGCGTACCAATGAGGCATTGCTGCAGTTGGAGAGTGCTTTGGCGCTGGACGTGCCTCCCATGAGAATTGAATGCTATGACATTTCTACCTTGCACGGAGCGTTTACCGTAGCATCAATGGTGGTCTTTACCAACGGACGACCAGATAAGGGTGCATATCGTCGCTTTAAGATTCAAGCTGACCTGGACGAGGCAAACGACTTTTTGTCCATGAGTGAGGTATTGGGCCGACGTTTTTCGCCCGAACGTGTGGCCGATGAGCGTTTTGGTAGTCTGCCCGATTTGCTGGTGGTTGACGGTGGCAAGCCACAGCTGTCAGCTGCGATGGGGCAGCTGGCTGAGCTTGGGCTTGATATCCCCGTTTGTGGTTTGGCAAAGTCCGATGAGGAAGTATTTGTGCCTTGGGATGAGATGCCCGTTGTACTGCCGTCAGGTTCTGCTTCCTTGTATTTGATCAAGCAGATCCGAGACGAGTCACACCGTTTTGCGATTACGTTCCATCGCAACTTGCGTACCAAGGCACAGTCTGTGTCTATTTTGGATGAGATTGTTGGTGTTGGACCCAAGCGCAAAAAGGCGATTATGGCGAGATTTGGCTCGTTCAAGCGCTTGCGTGAGGCGTCGCCCGAACAAATTGCCGAGGCTAAGGGCGTACCTGCTGCTGTTGCTGAAGCCGTCTGGCAAGCTCTTCGCGCCTTTGAAGCCGAGCAGGATAGTGCTCAGCTGGACGGCGATGGCATTGCGGGTGCTGGGGAGACTGCAGGCGGCGATGGCGTGGCGAGCGCTGCTGGTGCTGACGATGCCGCCCGTCCCAATGCGTAGTATCCCACGCAGGTGCTTAAGCGCGCAGGCAGCGTTGACCACCGCATCTGTTGCTGCTGACACTGCACAGTTACTGGTATCACTGAGTGAACTTTTCCTAGTAGCAGCAACTAGTTCCGCCATCAGCCACATTCCATTTCACTTTTTTAGCCAAACGCCACATTCCATTTCACTTTTTTAGCCAAAAGCCACGTTTCATTTCACGCAGAAAAAATCTACCTGG
>NZ_CAMXYY010000067.1 GCF_947253395.1 uncultured Olegusella sp. | reverse complement strand
CGAGCTTCCATTTCCTCTGCCTCGCCGTCCTCAAGATGGTCATAACCCAGCAGATGAAGAAGACCATGTACCAGCAACATACGGCACTCGTCCGCAGCCGTGGTACCAAAACCTGCCGCTTGCTGTGCGACATACTCAGAGGCAATGACGATATCACCTAGCTCACAAGGTACGCCCTCGCCTAGGCCGGGCTCATCAGGACGCTCACATTCAAGAGAGATAACATCTGTGGGCATATCCTGACCACGCCATTCAGCGTTGAGTTTTTGGATACGTTCATTACTTACAAAAGAGATAGAGACCATACAGGGGCGCGTAATCCCCTCTTCCTTAAGAACAAGATCAACGATATCTTCTATTTCTTGCTCGCTCACAAGCAGTTCGGCACCATCGTTGCTACTAATGTCATATTCGTAAGCCATCTCATCTCCTATCGACTACGCTTGTTTTGCTCAGCCGCAGCATATGCTTCAACAATTTTTGCTACCAGAGAATGACGAACGATATCATCTCGACCAAGATCCACAAAGGCAACCTCATTGACAGATCTGAGCACTTCGCGAGCTGAATGAATGCCGCTTTCGCCCAATAAGTCACGCTGACTGGCATCGCCTGTAATAACAAACGTTGAAGAGACCCCCAAACGGGTTAAAAACATCTTCATCTGGTCGGGCGTGGTATTCTGTGCCTCATCAAGAATGACAAAAGAATCATTAAAGGTACGTCCACGCATAAAAGCTAAAGGCGATATTTCAATGATACCCTGCTCAATCATTGTGGTTGCACGCTCAGCATCGGTCATGTCAAAAAGTGCGTCATAAAGAGGACGTACATAAGGATCGAGTTTTTCCTGCAAGGTACCTGGCAGATATCCAAGAGACTCTCCTGCCTCAACCACAGGACGAGCGAGAACGATGCGTGCTACCTCATGACGCTTGAGCGCAGCCACTGCCATCGCCATTGCCAGATAGGTCTTGCCAGTACCTGCTGGACCAAGACCAAAGGTAATGCGATGCGTACGTATTGCATCCACATACTGACGTTGGCCTTCGGTCTTGGGTCGCACGGTACGGCCGCGATGCGTCAGCAGTATGTCGCCCGATAAAGACTGCATCGCAGGTGCGCCATGTAAGACCTGCTCAATAATGAGATCAACCTCTTGCTCGTCAAGAGGGTCTCCATCTTCGGCACGAGAAATCAAGCGATAAAAGACAGAGGTCAGCTGCTCTACAACCTCAGATGGGCCTGTGATGGCAATCTGATCCCCGCGAACCGTAACCATCGCATCAAAGGCTGCATCAACGCGACGTAACAAAGTGTCTGCAGGACCTGTTAGGCTTAGCGGATCTATCGAATCAGGTATGGTCAAACGCGCTCGTGTTGGCTGCAAGAACCCTCCTTGGTATGACTATAACTGCCTCATCATTGTCTCTAAACTCAATTGAAATCCAAAGACAAATTGTTTTATGAAATTGAATGTACCACGCTTAGCACCTTTGCATACCAGCAAGTATTAAATCGTCCGTGCATCCAAGCTAAAATCTTCGCAGATACTATGAGGCACCACGCGAACTAGAGAACCTACAGGAATACAAGGATCTAATAGCACATCAAAAAGACCACCAGATATACCTCGTCCCTGCGACTGTACCACCACAAGCTCCTCGCGACCAAGACAAAGTTCTGCTTGCTGATGACGCATTCTACGAGCAAGTTCGCGTATTCTACGAGCACGCACTGACATAAGCTGTGCAGGCACTTGATTGGGCATCATTGCTGCTGGGGTACCTGGACGTTTGGAATAACGAAAAACATGCATTTTTGCAAACTGCATTTCTTCGCAAAATGCCAGGCTCGCTTCAAAGTCTTCATCAGTCTCACCAGGAAAGCCCACGATAAGATCGCAACCCAGTGCAAGTTCTGGCAGAGCAGCACGAGCACATTGCACTACCTTGCGATACAGCTGGATATCATACACACGTGCCATACGTCGTAAAGTCCTATCAGAACCAGCTTGAAGACATATATGCAAAAAAGGGGCAATGCGTCCATCAGATTTCGCCATCACATCAACAAGCTCCTCTGTGACATCAGGGGGCTCTATCGAAGATAAACGAATACGTTCCACCTTGGTTTCTTGCAAAATGCGTTGCAGTAGAGCAGGCAAATCGCTGGCATTTTTAGAACCAGGCATGCGATAGCTGCCGAGATTTACACCAGAAAGTACAACTTCAGGTGCACCTCCTGACACAGCTTTGTGTATAGAATCCAGTACGTACTCAGGAGCCAAAGAGTTTGCTTTGCCACGCGCTTTCCAAATGATGCAGTAGGTACAGCGATTATCACAACCATCCTGAATTTTGATACCTGGACGCGTTCGACCTGTAGGAGTTACACCTGCATGGTGACAAGTTGTATGAGAAGTGAAATCGCTATCACTATCAAGCTCGGCTAAAAGCTTTGCTGCAACTATAGATTTTTCGGTCACTACACGTACAGAGGAACTGAGTGCTTGTAACTCATTGCCAAACAAGCTTGCATCACAACCAGTTACAAAGACAAGAGGATGAGATTCAAGTCTGCTCAAATATCGGACCACTTTGCGGCATTTTGCCTCCGCTTCGTTAGTGACAGCACAGGTGTTGACCACAATTGCGTCTGCTTCATCCTCAGACACAATCATGCAGCCCGCATCTTCTAGCTCATCGGCAATAAGATCAAGCTCCAACCTATTGAGTCGACAGCCCAAATTGTGAAAGGCAACTTTAGGTACAGTCATAGAACTATTCGCTTACTTTTTTGTCTTCATGTGAGAGGATGTTTTTGTCTCGCGCTGCTTAATCAAATCGCGTATAGCATTTTTTTGCTGATAGTTAAGATTGTCGGGCACCACAACGCGCACAACAACAAAAAGGTCACCCCGAGCTTTACCACCACGACGAGGCATACCCTGATGCTTTACACGAACTTGCTGACCAAACTGACAGGCGGCTGGAACAGTAATGTGTACGGTCTCGCCCTCAAGTATGCCATCGATATCGCGCGCACAGCCCACCATTGCCTCAAGTGCATCAATCTGCAGCTCACAATACAAATCATCGCCTTGGCGTTCAAAGCGATCGTCTTCCAAAACCTCGATGGCAACTACAAGATTGCCCGGCTTATCGCCACGTACACCAGCTTCGCCCTTGGCTTCAACCTTAAGTGTCTGACCTGAATGCACACCAGCAGGAATATCGATATCCACCGTTTCACGAGAAGGTGTGCGCCCTTGACCGTCACAGGTTTCGCAGGGATGATCAACAACCTTGCCTGAACCTTGGCAATCAGGACAGGTGGCCTGGGTTTGCATCTGACCAAAGATGGTGCGCTGCACCTCTACCACACGTCCCGTACCGTGGCAACGCCCACAGGTAGTCTCATGTCCACCTTCTGCAACGCCACTACCGTTGCAATCATCACACGGCGCAAGGCGCTCGTACGAAATAGTTTTTTTACAACCAGCAGCCGCCTCAGCGAGGCTAATGCGCAGCGTAATGCCCATGTCACGGCCATGTGTACGAGTGGGACGACCCGCTCCAGAAGCACCCCCACCAAAGAATGAGTCAAAGATATCGTTGATGCCAAAGCCACCACCAAAGATATCGGACATATCAACATAATCAGAGCCAAAACCACCGGGACCCTCTGCAGTTCCATAGCGATCGTAATTTGCGCGTTTGCGCTCATCGGAAAGCACTGCATATGCCTCATTAACTTCCTTAAAGCGCTCCTCAGCATCTAATTCCTTGTTAACATCAGGGTGCAAAGCACGTGCTTTTTTCAAAAAGGCTCTCTTAATTGTCTTTGCGTCAGCATCTCGCTCAACTTCGAGCAGCTCGTAATAATCCTTCTGTGCCACAGTACTATCCCCCAACAAAAACGTTTACTCGCACAACTTATGCCCCAAAATGCTTGTGCTGATACAAAAAATCAATTTTTAAAAACGCCCGAGTGTCGAGCAAGCCAAAACAAACGTCGTAAAAACTCGGATAATCAGGAAGAAAAACACTATAGGCAGTACAGAAGAAGCGGCATGCACAAGTGTGCGCCAGGCATTACGCCACCAGTACTTACTATGCGTAAATCCACCACTTGATATCACTACAAAGAGGAATAGAGCTAGTGCAATAACAAGCCCAATGAGCATAGTTTGCTGATTGGAAAGCGCATAGAACAGTAAAAATGGAATGAAAAACCCAAGACTCCTAAAGCCCATGGTCGCACGTCTATCAGGCTGTTCGGCAGGCACTCCTATACGACAAACAAAATCGCCCGCCGCCTCGCCATTGGTGCCTGCATTTCCCTTACCAGACACACGTACCGTATCACCATCATGACTACCCGCAGGAATATCAACCACAACTTCACTTGCCGTTAACACGCGCCCTGCTCCGCCACAGACAGAGCAAGGATCTGCTACAACCTGACCAGTACCTTGACACTCGGGACAGACCATCTCCATCACACCGAAACCAATAAAGTCACTGAGGTTGAGTGATATGCGTCCGCTGCCATTGCAGGTCGGGCAAGTTTCAGGATGCTCAGTATGCACGGAACCCGAACCATGACAGGCATTACATGTTGAATAGCGCTGGTAGGTAATGCCACGGCGTACTCCTTGTGCAGCCTGCTTTTCATCGATATCAATTTGGAAGATGATATCGGCTCCAGCTTTAGGATTGTATGAGCGCGAACGCTGGACAGAACTGGCCTGTCTGCGAAAAGCGCCATCAAAACCACTAAAGGGAAATCCCCAACTAAAGGGATTACCATAGGAGTCGGGATAAGATCCAGCTGGGGTGCCGTAACTCGCTCCTGCAAAGGGGGAGCCAGACCTCATTGCATCATAACGGCGACGCTTGTTGTCATCAGAGAGAACCGCATAAGCCTCTGAGACTTCCTTGAAGCGTGCCTCAGCGTCAGGCTCCTTGTTGACGTCAGGATGAAGTTTGCGAGCCTTCTGTTGGAAAGCCTTGCGAATCTCATCTCCTGTAGCCTCTTTTGCCACACCAAGAATCGCGTAATAGTCCTTTTCATTCATTGAAGACATGGACCATCTCCTATAGCAAAAAGGCCAGGGGCAAAAGTCCCTGACCCAAACATTTGTGGTGGGCGACGCTGGTTTCGAACCAGCGGCCTCATCCGTGTGAAGGATGCGCTCTACCCCTGAGCTAGTCGCCCGTGCGCAAGACACTATATCAGATGTAGCCTCTAGGCGCTACAAAAAAGCTGAGCACACGAAATCGTAAAATATTAGGCGCGGTCAAGGGCACGTTTGGTCTGGAAAGAAAAAATCAAAACAAGCAAATCTATCACAGCAGCAGGGACAATCACATATGCCACCAAGGTTAGACCGTGTCCCATATAAACTGCCAAGCCAAATGCACCACAGGTCAAAAGCAAAATAATCAGCGCAAATACACGCAGGCCAGCTGCTTTTAGTGGAACATTGGCGGCACGCGCTCCATGAACTCCCATAATCAGCGAAAGAAGCCCCACCGCCATAGGCACAAAGACTATGGTGATAGAAGTCCCAAAGGGTGCCGGAATGAACCAAGATCCTATAAGCTCAAAAATGCCAAGAAATAAACTGGCGAGACACACGATTTTGACACGCTTGCATTCGGGCGTCATAAGTGCTCCCCTCTTGCTATGAGTAATTGCTCGCATCCAACCAATGATGACGGCTGACAAAGTTCCATATTGCCACAATAACGGTAGCTAAAAGCTTACTGAAGGTAACCGCCTCCGGACCAACACCAAGCCAGAGGGTACCCAGCGCAATAATAATCTCATTGAGTAAAAGACCGATGAGTGAGAAAACCACAAAAAGTGTAAATTCCTTTTTACGAGAAATATCATCACGCCGCTCAAAGACAAAGCGCATTGAAGCTAGATAGTTGAAGATGGTAGAAACTATATAGGATATAAAAGCTGCAATAACGGGATCCCACAGAAGTATTTGGCTGAGTATCATCAACAATGCGTAGTCAATGACAAATGCTACGACACCAACTACTGCAAAACCAATGAACTGCTTTGTCAGTTCTTTGAACTCCAACGCTATGCCTCTCTTATAAAAAATATACCTTGCATCAAAGCAATCATAAACCTAAAGCTACATGGTGTTATATTGCAGCTCATTTGGCAAGTTGTGCTTATGTATCACACGTTATTTCCGCAGCCTCAGCTTACACGAGTGCAACAATCGCAGATGGTTCATGTTTCGAGTGCGATAATCGCAGATGGTTCATGTTTCGAAGTAGGCGCACGTAAAACCGCAGGTCAGATTTTCCTCTAAGTCGACAAACGAACCATCTATTCTGATTCAGTATAAAAAGGGACTGCACTTACTAGGTTGGCTTGAGCACTGGCAGGTAGTGCAGCGAGTAAGCGGGCAACAATAGCGAAGTCACTCATATAAAGGAAACTTCTTTACCGGTAAGATTATGTGAACCCTTTACAGCACACATGTCTAAACGTCCACCAGACATATACACCGTTTCAAGCAGGTCATCATCAACCAGCACATTATGCCAATGTGTGTTCGGCGCATTCTTTGTGAGTTTGATAATGGTCACAGGCTCCATACCAACAGACAAGACCCATGAATCAATTACTTTAATCGTGTCCACTAATCTCATCTTTCTTCTAATAAATCATTGAGCAGCTTCTGATAATGCTTGAGGTTCATTTTTGTTAATTCTACTTCTTCTTTAGGTATTTAATACTGCCTTCTTATGCTTAGCAAAATATTTAAGTTCTATGATTTGCAGCATATTTTCTAGCCTTAACGCAGAGGCATATTCAGGCACTATAAAAATAAGTCCTAAAAGACTGAGACTCGCATATGACCACATTAAGGACTTTCGTAACATCTGAGCTCATGATGAAAGGTTATACTGCGCCCGTGTGTCACCGTCAAAGAACATCAGCTTTGCTGACATGCTCGCTGATCTTAAATTAGTCCTGGGCCGTGACGAATTTACTAAAGCTCAAAATGATGTACTTAATCTGATAGCTGAGCTAATGAAAGACTGCGAAGACGAGCATCGGAAAGACGTACCAAGGTCACCGTAGATGGGCTGATATAGGGAAAGGGTCTGGCTCCATATCGTTGGGGCCACGCCCGATTTGGCCACTTGACGATGTCTTGCTCATATTAAAAAATTGGATCGGATTTTACCCATTCCCACCTGCATTTTCATGTAGTAAAACCTTATCATTGATACAATGTATCCTCTGATTTGGTAGAGGAGACTTTTTGATTTTAGACCATTTTCATTCCAAGCATTACTCCTATGAGGCTTAATACTACAGAAGCCACAGCATACCCAATTGCGATTAGGACATTCCCTGTTTCAAGATAACCATACACTTCAACAGAAAATGTCGAAAATGTTGTAAGCCCACCGCAAAGACCGAATTTCAGAAACAACAATTTGTTTTCACTCATCCCGTTTTGCTGCGCCTGAGCAATTATGACACCTATCAAGACAGCGCCAAGAACATTAACTAAAAGTGTGTTGAGAGAATAATTTCCAGTTTTTTGCAGTTCTACTTTAGACAATAAATACCTTGTGATTGAGCCAATGAATCCACCTGCGCCTACCGCAATACACCTTATTAGCATATAATTCTTCCTTTCATTTTTAGGCATAGAAAACGCCGTCGTCCTCATTCCAATAGAAGTCATCAGCTATCAGCATGTTTAAGTACCTTCACAAGTTACTAGACAGCACGTTCTAGGCCGTTTATGGTGAATGGAAATCCAAAGCATAAGTTCAACACCGCTGCCGTCATAGCCGTTCTTGGTCATTCAAACCTGTGGTGCTGAGTTATGTGTGTGAAATCTCTCTTTTCATACTATCTTAAAAAATTTTTGTCATTTTTCTGTCACTCCGTGTCACTTCGCTAAGAAAGACGATATGAGAGAAGCATTGAAGCCCCCCAGCCTCATGTCGTCGCGCGGGCTAGGAGCTGCGACAATGTGAGCTGTTCCTAATGGCTCGTGTGGTAGTC
>NZ_CAMXYY010000066.1 GCF_947253395.1 uncultured Olegusella sp. | reverse complement strand
TGGGCATGATCGGCAATAGTAGGATCATGAGTAATCATCACAACAGCCATACCCGAGGCATTAAGTTCGGCAAAAAGTTCCATAACTTGCTTTCCCGAAACTGAATCCAGAGCTCCTGTTGGTTCATCAGCAAGCAACAGACGAGGATGCATCACAATGGCACGTGCAATAGCAACGCGCTGACACTGACCACCAGATAGCTTGGTTGGCAAAAACTCTGCACGATCGGCAAGACCTACGCGTTCAAGCGCCTTGTAGGCTCGCTCGCGACGCTCCGCGCGGCCAATACCTGCATATATCATGGGTAGTGCAACGTTTTCTACAGCAGTTTCGCGTGGCATCAAATTGAAATTTTGAAAGACAAAACCAATGGTACGATTGCGAAACTGCGCCTGCGCATCATCGCTGAGATTGGAAACGTCTGTGCCATCAAGCAAATACGTGCCCTTTGTTACCACATCGAGGCAGCCGATGATATTCATTAATGTAGACTTACCCGAGCCAGAAGGGCCCATAATAGCAACGTATTCACCATCATCTACCGTCAGATTGATATTGTGCAAGACAGGCACTTCCATCTCACCAATACCATATGTCTTAAAGACGTCACGAAGGTCAAGCAGATGCTTCCCCGATAACGTCAATGACTCTGACGAAGTCTGCTTAATGCGCAAAGAATTGGTATCTTCAAGATCATCTGCCTGATTGTTGGCGTTAATAACCGGCAAATTTACGGGCAAAACCGCCTTTGTCGTTGGCGCCAAATCACCCGTCTCAAGAGGCTTTAAAGCAGAACCGGGGGCTATGGTCGGCAAAGCTGAAAGCTTATGCGAGTTATGGCTCTGCTCACCCGTGGCTAAAATGCGCGTTGAGAGATGTGCTGCACTCATTTGTCATCACCATCTGCAGCAGAACCAGCATAAGGCGTTACCGAAGGCTCTTCACTACCATTACCGTTTTGCCCAGGGTTGTTTTGTCCGCCTCCCTGCTCGGAGCCGCCACCAGCGTCCTGCCCATCGCCCGGCTCAGGAATAACCATCTCGGTTGTTGTGGGAGCACCTTCTTTGCAATTATCAGCTGGCCACGCAATAAAATCACTGTTGCTCAAGCCTTCACGTACCTGTACAGCTGCAAGCTCATCGTTCTTCTCGCCAATCTTGATTTCCCGGCGAGTGAGTTTGCCTCCCTCGTGATCAGTTACCCACACAAAAGACTTATCGCCTTCAGTCACAATCCAGCCCATATCAATCCAGATACCTTTGAGGTTGCCTGCCTGGCCCTGGTCGGGCTCAACTGTCACATGCTGACCAAGCATCAAACCCTTTGAAACGCTGAGATTAACATAAAAGCTGTACTTGGAAGCTTCGCCTCCATTACCGCCTTCCATACCTTCATTTTCATTACTCGTTTGAGGCTTGGAGTCAATGCTGCCAACCTTGCCCTTCCACGTCTGGGTAGTGTCTACGCGAGAACGCACAATAACTTCCATACCATTGGAAATAGAACCGATGCCCTGCTCATTTGCAACGGTTTTTACACGAAAATCACCATCAGCAAGAATGGTGATAAAAGCGCTGTCACCATTAGCTGATCCGCTGCCACCGTTGTCATCATTGCCCTCGTCTGCAGTAGGAGTTGCATCACCGTTGTTCTGATCCGATCCAGAAATAACGTTCATATCGATTTTCTCAATGGTGCCGGAAATTTCAGCTTTGACCGAAGGATCTTTGATGCTTGCTCGGAGACGTTCAAGCTCGGCTGTTTTGGTTTTCTTGTCGTACTGAGCTTGAGCAATATCAGCCTGAAGCTGTCCAATTTGTGCAAGTGCATCAAGACGCTCATCACCCGAGGAATTATTTGCCTGCTTTTGAAGCTGATTGATTTGCTCACTACTATTTGCAATGGTCTGATCTAGACGGTCTATTTCAATCTGAGTTTTTTCAGCTGTGAGCTTGAGGGAAGTTGTATCGTAGCTAAAAAGTACCTGACCTGCTTTGACATGATCGCCCACTTTGACAGAAACCTTGTCAAGAGTGCGCTCATTATCAAAACTTACTTTTTGCGATCCTGCTGATTCAACAACACCCGAATAGCGTCCTACTTGGGCATCGGTGGCAGCAATGTTGACATTTGCAACTGACTGCACATAGACCGCATCTCCTGGCGCACTCGCGCATGAGCGTATAACAAAAAAAATCACCACCAACGCAAACACAGCTGCTGCCGCAACGATGGCAGCAAGCCGCTTACGTGGCAGGTTTTTAAAACCACCCAGACCATGGTTAGTAGTCTTTCCCAAATCCATGATGTGCCTCATTCTCCATACCCACATCTTCCCTGTTAGATGCTAAAGAGTCCTTGAGTTTGTGGCAAGGCTTTTGGTCGGTGAAAGTGCCTTAGTTTGCAATAAAAGGGCTGATATTAAGAAAAGTTAATGTTAGCTTATGGTTGCTACAAGCAATTTCTTCGGCAAGCAGAGCGCGTTCCAACAGGAGATGAAAAGTGAGCTTTTTTGTTGTGCCTCTACCTACCTCAGCACGCAACAATAACAGTGCATCAATAAATTGAGAGCAGTACAGAGAAAGCCTCGCCGCACAAAGCGACGAGGCTTGGATACCACCATACAACGCTATGCAAGCAAGACAAACGGGGCTGCGTAGCAGCCCCAGATGTCAGCACAACGCTACTTACATTGCAGCTTTGACCATAGCAGCAAAGCTATCGGCCTTAAGAGATGCGCCACCAACAAGCGCACCATCAACGTCTTGCTTCTCCAAGAAACCAGCTACGTTATCGGGCTTTGCCGAGCCACCATAGAGAATGCGGATACCATCAGCGATTTCCTTGCCAAAAATCTCAGTCAAGGTCTCGCGGATTGCACCGCAAACTTCCTGAGCATCATCAGCGGTAGCAGTCTTGCCTGTACCGATAGCCCAGATGGGCTCATACGCAATAACATACTTGGAGGGATCGGTAATCTCGAGGCCCTCGGTGTCCTTTTTGATCTGGTCAACGACAAAGGCAACATGGGTGCCAGCCTCGCGAATCTCAAGAGACTCACCACAGCAGCTGATGGGCACAATATTGTGAGCCATCAGAGCCTTGGCTTTGCGGTTGATGTCCTCATCGGTCTCGCCAAAGTAACCGCGACGCTCAGAGTGACCAATGATGCAGTAGGTAGCACCAACAGACTCCAGCATGTTGGGAGCGGTCTCTCCCGTATAGGCGCCCTTCTCCTCCCAGTAGACATTCTGTCCACCGAGGGCAAAGGGAGCAGACTCGTGCTCAATGACCTCAGAAACACCCTTGAGGTCAACCGCAGGGGGGCAAACGACCACGTCTACGTCACCCGTGCCACCCTCGAGTTCACGAGCAAGACCCTGTGCGAGGACAACGCCCTCGGTGTAGGTCATATTCATTTTCCAGTTACCAGCAATCATCCTTTTACGCATCGAGAAGCGCCTCCACTCCAGGAAGAGCCTTGCCTTCAACGAGCTCCATCGAGGCTCCACCGCCCGTGGAAATCCAGCTCATCTTGTCAGCAAGGTTGAACTTGTTGATAGCGGCAACAGAGTCGCCACCACCGATGATAGATGTGCACTCAGAATCTGCAATGGCGCGAGCAACAGCCTCGGTGCCCTTTGCAAACTGATCCATCTCAAAGACACCCATGGGACCATTCCAAAAGACGGTCTTTGCGGCCTTAACAGCATCGCAGTACAGCTCGATAGTCTCGGGGCCAATATCCATACCCATGCGATCTTCGGGAATAGCATCGGAAGCAACAATTTCGCCCGTTGCATCTTCGCCAAAATGATCGGCAACAACATTGTCGATAGGAAGCAAAATCTTGCAGCCTTTGGCCTCGGCCTTCTTAAGCATCTTGGCTGCAGGCTCAACCCAATCGAGTTCCTTCAAAGAAGTACCAACGGTCTTATACCCCTTGGCAAGGAAGAAGGTATAAGCCATACCGCCACCGATGATGAGCGTATCAGCAGAGTCAATCAGGTGGTCAAGAACGCCAATCTTGGAGGAAACCTTAGATCCACCAACGATAGCAACAAAGGGACGCTCGGGATCGGCAAAGATGGAGGTCAGAGTATCGACCTCCTTTTCAAGCAGGAAGCCGGCGACAGCAGGCAGATAAGCAGCTGGACCGACAACGGAACCCTGTGCACGGTGAGCCGTACCAAAAGCATCAAGAACAAAGATATCAGCGTAGGAGGCAAGCTTCTTTGCAACCTCGGGATCGTTTTTCTTCTCAGCCTTGAGGAAGCGAACATTCTCAAGAACAATGATGTCACCTGGCTTGACCTCTGCGCACGCTGCTGCAGCTTCATCACCATAGGTGTCAGGAACAAACTTGACATCAAAGCCCGTAAGCTCAGCCAACTTGTCGGCTGCAGGCTTGAGCGAAAGCTCAGGCTCAGGACCGTCTCCCTTGGGACGACCAAGGTGACTCATCAAAATAATGCCAGCGCCCTGCTCCTTGAGATATTGAATGGTAGGAATTGCAGCACGAACACGGGTGTCATCGGTGACAACACCATCCTTGAGAGGCACGTTGAAATCAACACGCATCAGAACTTTCTTGCCCTTGACATCAATGTCACGGACGGTCTTCTTGGTAAATGCCATAGATGCTCCTTTTTGTACTGGTGCGAATAAAGCCCTACGAGGGTTTGGACGCACGTCCAATATTTCCCCTTAAAAAAAGAGCGCGGAGCGGCCCGAAAGCTGCACCGCGCCCATTGCTACCAAGGGGAGCGCGTCGACTAGGCGACGAACTTCTCGAAGTACTTAATGGTGCGGACCATCTGGGAGGTGTAGGAGTTCTCGTTGTCATACCAAGAGGTAACCTGAACGAGGCTCTGACCATTGCCAAGGTCCTGAACCATGGTCTGAGTAGCATCAAAGATGGAACCATGGGTCTCACCAACGATATCGCGAGAAACGATGTCATCGGTGTTGTAGGCAAAGGTCTCAGGGATGGTCTCGGCGTAAGCCTTCATGGCAGCGTTGACCTCGTCAACGGTGACAGTCTTGTCAACGACAGCGTAGAGGTTGGTGAGGGAGCCAGTGGGCGTCGGGACGCGCTGAGCTGCACCAATGAGCTTGCCGTTGAGCTCGGGGAGAACCAAGCCGATGGCCTTTGCAGCACCCGTGGAGTTGGGGACGATGTTCTCGGAGCAAGCGCGGCTACGACGGAAGTTGCCCTTGCGCTGAGGACCATCAAGAGGCATCTGATCGCCCGTGAAGGCGTGGATGGTGGTCATGATGCCCGAGACGATAGGAGCAAAGTCATTGAGACCCTTTGCCATGGGAGCGAGGCAGTTGGTGGTGCAAGAAGCTGCAGAGATGATATTGTCATCAGCGGTCAGCTGCTCGTGGTTGACATTAAAGACAATGGTGGGAAGGTCATTGCCTGCAGGAGCAGAGATGACGACCTTCTTGGCGCCAGCATTGATATGGGCTTGTGCCTTTGCCTTAGAGGTGTAGAAACCAGTGCACTCGAGAACAACGTCAACACCAAGCTCGCCCCAAGGAAGGTTGTTAGCGTCAGCCTCTTTGTAAATGGTGATCTTCTTGCCATCGACAACGATAGCATCTTCAGTGGCTTCGACCTTGTGGTCACGGCTGTAGTTACCCTGCGTAGAATCATATTTCAGCAGATACGCAAGCATGTCGGGAGAAGTGAGGTCATTGATGGCAACGATCTCGGAGCCCTCGTGACCAAACATCTGACGAAAAGCCAGGCGGCCGATACGTCCAAAGCCGTTGATAGCAACCTTAACTGCCATACTGTCTCCTTTCGCAAGGCCTCTTCAGAGCCTGTCCCTGAAATAAGACCTAATCGATTACTTCTTAAATTCTACCCAAAAAATGGAGTCTAAACCCATCGGAATAGCGAGTTCCTAGAAAAATTCAGTGGTTAGTATAAAAAACGAGCTTGTACGGTTACTCAATGTGGAATCAATCTCATATTACGATGTTTTTCTCTACTATGCAGACTTCTCAAGCTGTTGTGAGGTCGAATAAGCTCATCTGCGCTAGGATTAGATGAGAGTTGCAAAGGAGACAGTATGACAGCCAAAGACCGTGAAATGCGCAAAGCAGCCAAAGATGCTACGGTGCCTGATGTTGCGATTATCACGGGCATGTCAGGGTCGGGACGCACTCAGGCAATACATGCTTTTGAAGACATGGGTTACTACTGTATTGACAATCTACCGCCTGGACTCATTTTGCAACTTGCGCATATTGTGGGTATCAATTCTGCAACTGGTCGCCACTTAGCTGTGACCTGTGACCTACGCAGCCAGGGGCTCTTTGAAGATCTCTTTGATGCGCTTAAGGAACTTGACGACCACGAAATCAGCTACAAAATAATCTTTCTAGATAGCTCAGACGAAGTACTTTGTCGCCGTTATGATGAAAATCGACGTCGTCACCCTTTACAAATTTCTGGTGAGGGTATCGAAAACGCAATTCGTCGTGAACGCGCACAGCTCCAAGAGGTTCGCAACCGCGCTGACCTCGTGATAGATACCAGTAGCATGCGCACCTCAACTTTGCGCGGCCGTATTCGTCGTAACTTCTCGCATGTAAGCGAACAGCAGCTCATGGATGTCCATGTGTTTTCTTTTGGCTTTAAGCATGGCTTGCCAACCGAGGCGGATCTGCTTATTGACGTGCGTTTTTTGCCCAATCCATTTTATGACCCTGAGATGCGCAATCTCACAGGCAATGACGAACGTGTCGCAACATATGTGCTCGATCACCCTGTGACAAGCGAATTTACTAAGGCGTGGAAGCGTCTACTAGATGTCGTAATGCCAGGTTATGTGGCCGAAGGCAAGCCAACACTATCCATCGCAATTGGTTGCACTGGTGGCCAGCATCGCAGCGTCGCTATTGCCAACTATACTGCTGCCTACCTCAAGGAGCGCACATACAACGTGACACTCTCCCACCGTGATCTCAAGCTCGCCGTATTCCGCAAAGGCGAGTCCGACGCGCATTAGCACGCAGTCAGGCTAGCTTATGTCATTTACAGCCCAGGTCAAAGATGAACTTTCTCGCGTGGATGGCAACTGTCCTGACTGCGCCTATGCCGAACTTTCGGCCATTATGCGCGTTTGTGGCACGCTCTCATTTCACGGATCGGGCAGCTGGTCGTTGCGCGTAGCCACCGAAACGGGTGCCGTTGCACGCACGATGATCCGTCTGTCACACAAATTGTTTGACTTGGAGACACCTCTTACAGTACGTCGCTCCAATCTGCACCGCGCACATAACTTTTTGATTGAAATTCGCAATCAAGCAGAGCTGGAAGATGCACTCATACAGCTAGGTATTTTGTTACCAGGGCGCGGACTTGCGTCAGGAATTCCACCAAGGCTCGTCAAAAAGCGTTGTTGTCAGGAAGCATATTTGCGCGGTGCATTCATGGCGGGCGGCTTTGTGTCTGATCCGCGAGGAGATTTCCATTTGGAGATTGCACTTTCGGGTGAGCGTCTCGCCGAAGAGGTACGTGAGCTTGCTACTCACTTGGGAGTTGATGCCCGTGTAAACCATAGACGCGGGTCGTATGTGGTGTATCTAAAAAGCTTTGAAGGCGTCGTATCAATGCTGCAAGTAATTGGCGCCAAGCGCTCTGCTTTGGCAGTGTCACAAGTGCGCCAGGTAAAGACACTTAAAAATGACGTTAATCGTCGTGTAAATGCCGAGATTGCCAATCAAGCGCGTTCCACAGGAGCTGCAGCTACACAGCAAGCCTTGGTAGATCGAGCAGAACGCGAAGTTGGCCTTCGAGTTTTGCCGCCTGCGCTACGCGAGTTCTGCTTGCTACGACGAATGCATCCCGAGCTGTCGTTGGCGTCTTTAGGCAAGCTCTGCAATCCGCCTGTCGGCAAATCTGCTATGCATCACCGTGCTCTCCGTCTTGCCGCTTTCCTCGATGAGCATAGCCACAGGCAAAGCTAAGTCGATGAGGGGATCTGTAGCGCGCAGGGATCTGTGGTGCCCTGCTTGCCAAACGCCACACATCATTTCAAATGACGCAGCC
>NZ_CAMXYY010000065.1 GCF_947253395.1 uncultured Olegusella sp. | reverse complement strand
ATTAGAATAACGGTCTCGTGGGCTCGGAGATGTGTATAAGAGACAGAACCATGGGAGCCAAGAAGAACTGCAGGGTATGACGACCCAGCTCAAGCGTATCGTTTTCCTTGACCGTAATTGCATGAGGAGCAACATCAAAATCAAAGAACTGTGACATCAACTCAAAAGACTTGGCCGTAGCCACAAACTTAATCTCGGGATAGCGCTCTACCAGCTGAGGAATCATACGACAATGATCGGGCTCCATATGATTCACAACCATATAATCAAGCGTACGCCCAGCAAGCAAATACTCAAGGTTTTCCATTACCTGCAGCATAACAGCCTCATCAGTGCCATCCATCAAGCAGGTTTTCTCATCCAAAATAAGATAGTTGTCATACGACATGCCCGCAGGTGTGGGATGGGTGTTTTCAAAAAGCTCTAGTCGCCTATCGGATGCGCCCAACCACCAACTATCTTCGGAAATCTCGCGAACGTTGTGCATAATCTCACCCCTTGCTGAGTAACGCTTATCAAGCACATACAAATTTTCCCCACCCCTTCTGCATATGCACTGCAAGCAGAACTGTCTGGGGAAAGCTCTTATCTCAAATGATATGCGATTCTGCCGGTATAGAGGCGTACAGAGCATAACTGTTTCGATAAACAGCACAATGGAGATTCTCTATCCACATAGCAAAGGGTTTTTCTTGTCCTATGCAAAAATGCACGGGGCTGCCTTGAGGACTTACAAAAAACAGCACCCCTCTAGGATGCTGTTTTTGCACAAAGGAACGGCGGTGGATGAGTGTTCGTTTATGCTTAGGCCTCAATAAACTTGAGGAAAGCCTCTGCCTGAGCCTGAATAGCTGCTTTCTGCTCATCAGAGAATACAACGACATTGTCACCCCAAGCAGAGCCGTTGACCGTATAGCCCTGGCCCAACTCATCCATGGGATTCATGCCAACAAAAGGCAGAAGCTCGCCAAGTTTGGTGCGCATCTCTAGCGTTGCGGTACTGCCACCAATACCAGAGAAGGTGACTTTCTTATCCTTGGTCGCTTTTTTGGAAGAGCCCTGAGCCGACGGACGGCTCATCCAGTCAATAAGATTCTTGATATTAGCTGGGTAGCTTGCATTGTACTGAGGGGTGACAATCCAAATACCATCGGCGGCAGCAAACTCGTTGCGCACGCGCTGGATAGCTGCGGGGGTTGGCCATTCAATATCTTGGTTCATAAAAGGCACATCCCCAAAGTCAAGTTCTTTAACCTCGACCGCATCACCTAAAGCTTGGATGATAGCTGCCTGGAGCTGACGATTGAATGACTGCTTGCGCAGGGAACCCTGCACTATAAGGATGGTCTTCTTCAATGCGTTATCCCTCTCTTTATTTTGGCACTGAGCCATTTTGCTTGAACATATGCTGTCTTTATACCCGGTACATCACGAGGTTTTCATATAAGCCTGCGAATACATACCCGCCACAAAAGAACCGCCTGCCTTTTGAGCTACATTTTAAAAACATGGTTTGCAATGTGAGAATCCAAGTTTGATGCAGTTCATACGACAGGCGGTTTTATAGTCAGCAACAAAGCCTCACGATGTGTGCAGCTGCTTACTCTTTATTGCACTTACTCCTTATTGCGGCCACGGTAAACAACAAAGCCAGCAATTGCTACAACAGCAGCAATGATGATACCAATAACACCGGTTGGCATAGAGCGTGTCTCATCAGCCTTCTTGCTGTCTGCAGAGCCCTCGGCAGGAGCTTCCTGCTTGGCATTTTCCTCTTCAAACGGCTCGACAACATCCTTAGCGGCAGCATCAGCATCAAATTTTGCCAGCTCGTCAGCATAGGTCAAAGCAGTAGCAAGCTTGCCCTCAGCAAGATCACTTGCGGCAAAGGGTTTGGAGGTATCCCCGGCGTTCAGGTAGTCGCGTACTTCTTGTACGAGTGTATGAACCTTGGCCTGTGCCTGTTCGGATACAACATCATGAGCCTTGTTCGCAAAGGCCATACGAGCCTTAGCGTCTTTGACATCTTTGATCTGAGCATCAACGGTTTCATGCTGAGCAATAATATCTTTTTGCAAGACATCAAGATAGGCATGGACGCCCTCAGCAACATCTTTGCGGTGGTTATACGCAAGAGTATTAAGATCCATTAAATCGTAATCGAGGTACTTCGTGCCAGAATCCTTCATAGCAATTTTCTCGTTGGACTCAGTGATTTTCTCGTCGTAGATCTTGTTGCCATCCTTATCCTTGCTGTATTCCATAATGTCACCAACATGCGAGGTATCGTATGCAGCCTCGTTGGGATAGATATCCTGGTCAACTTCAGTCAGCAATGCAGAATAGCTAGGAATATAAAGGGTGAACTCGGTGCGGGACAAACCCTCCCACTGAATGGTTGCAATATCGGCATCTAAGCCTTTGCGTACCTGGAAGATATGGCTCTCAGTGCTACGATTGTTACCAACTGCATAGAGCTTATCGTTCTTGTTGGCATCTACCGCTGTGCCCTCGCCACGAGCGCCCAAGGAGCGCAAAACCGTGAACGTATCAACCTTCTCGGCAGGCTTGACATAGAAAGTAGAGTTAGCAACGGTGGCTACGGAGCCGTCTTTGTCAACGGTATAGTCGCTGCCCTCAGTAAGCTTCTCACCAAAGTAAAGATGTCCTTGGACATAACGGGTATTTTGACCTACACCCTGATCCTCAGAGCTGTTGCCATAAGAACTGGCAACGTCCATCTTGCCATCTTTTTCAACATAGGTACCAGCATCTTCGGCAACCTTTTTGAGATCCTTGGAGTGCAAGCAATTCTTGCTATCCTCAAGGTCAACATCAAACTTGAGGTTATCCATATTGGGATTCAAAGAAGCTTGATCGGATGCCATCTTAACGGCAATCCACTGCTTGCCAGACAGCTGAGCAAAGATCCACGTCTCGTTTGCATCGCCAATAACAATCTGGTTGCAGTCCTGAGATCCCTGCTCATCAATAACCTTACCAAGTAGCTCCACGCCCTCGCGAGCGGTAGAAGCCTGAGAAAGGACAAAGTCATGGATGCTGTACTCACCAATACCCGTATCAATACGAGGGTCAACCTTATCAATAGCATCGCTCATATTGGTGGTTAGAGTTGAAGAAACACTGACGCCCTTCTCATTGGTACCAGCCTCGGAATAAGCCTTGGCATTCGCGTCACCAGCTTCAGTCCAGTTATCAGGTGTATCGCGAACATAGGTATAACGGAACGTAGGGCCATCAATTTTATAAGAGAAGCTTGCTTTGGGATCGGTGTCATTCTCGTAGCTTTGAATGACTTTGCCATTTTTGGTGGCAGGAGCAACGCCAAAAGCCTTGGGGTAACGATTGGCATAATCTTCTGCGCGACCCCAGAAAGTATCACCTGTAGTGGTAAGTTCGGAGCCTATATAAACTTGGGTGCAGGCAAGAGCAGTCTGGGGAATACCCGAAATTGCGACTGCAGTTGCAGCAACGATGAGAGCGCGGGTTGCCTTAGAGAATCTAAACTTCTTGTACATAAGCTGATCTCCTCTCAGCTTGGAAGCCTTATGCTTCCGCTGTAAAAACGAAACGGTCATGGCTCACAATAGCGAAACATTTTTGAAATATTGTATAAATCGCTCTCAATACGGCGAGCGGGGCAATAGCTGCCGTGAGCTGTCATGAGCAGATAAAATGCTTAATCAGGCCTACGTATTGTTTGGGGAATTTACCACGGCTGCACCCATAAGCTAATGCCTACTTCAGATGTTGCGCTCGTAAAAAAGTCCTTAAACCTGCAAAAACTCGAAAAAAGCTCCAGGGCATCATAGTCTTGAAAATCAACGGGCTTTGAGCTAGCAAAAAAACTAAGAATCTTTTGCTGAGAAACTGATGAAAAAAATTAAGCTCAGTGCTGTACGCTGCGGCAGATGCCAACAAATTTATAATGCATATTTTATGAATAAGTACTAAATATAATGGATAGATCTAAGGTAATTTAGACTCTTGTGAATAGGATATTCCTATATAAATTTTTCAATACAAAGGGTAAGCAGAACAATATCGCCCACCAGACCAGCAAACATCAACACTTTGTCGGTAAGTCCGTCAGCATGACATAAATGCAGACACCAGCTCGACTCCAAAGGAAAGAGCAGATTCATCGGCATTTTGTTAAGCAAGTCAAGCAACAAATGCGCGGCATATCCAGCTGCAAAAGAAGGAACTGCCATTGGTAGTACAAGACCTAGTGCCACACAAAAGAGTACAAGCGCCAGTACCGAATGCGTAAAACTCCGATGCGGCGTAAACCTGCCGATAATACAAAGCCCAAAAAAGCCAAGTAGTCCTATAACTTGTTGACTGAGCTGAATCTGCAAAATATATGCCCAGAGCTGTGCCCCTAAAGCACGATCAATACCAAAACTCACTATGGCCAGCACAGCTACGATAAGACGCGCAATGAAAACATCGCGACTGCGACTCGTGACGTGCACATCGATATCAGGTGTAATCGAACCAAGTGCCCCCGCAAGGACAGCGGCCATACAGGCAGCAGAACTCGCTGGCTGTGACACAAAGAGTGCCGCTGCAATACCAACACTTATGTGGGTTTTGCCCATCATCTGTCTTCACCACCTTTTACCAGAAAAAATATATCATGGTTTCATATGAAAATGATTTTGCTTATTTTTCTTCGATAGGAGTGTTATGTCCAAACGCGACGCTCAGATTCTTGAGCTGCTAACCAGTGAAAAGAAAATTGAGGTTTCTGCTCTCGCTGAGCATTTTGGCGTTTCAACCGTTACCATGCGCAAAGATCTAGACTCCCTGCAGACACGCGGCCTTGCTTTACGCGAGCATGGCTTTGCTTTACTTTCAAATCCCAATGATGTAGCTGGACGTCTTGCTTATCACTATGAAGAAAAACTTCGCATTGCCAAACGAGCAGCCGAATCGATATCCGATGGTGCAACTATCATGATTGAAAGCGGCAGTTGCTGTGCCCTGCTTGCCCGCGAGTTAGCGGATACACACCAAGGCGTCACCATCATCACCAACAGTGTTTTTATCAGCACGTATGTGCGTGACTCTCCCAATATCACAACGGTGCTCCTCGGTGGTACGGTCCAAGGCGATTCTCAGGTCACCGTAGGTCCACTACTGCGTAGCTGCGTAAAGTCCTTTGCGGTAGAGCGCCTTTTTATTGGAGCTGATGGGTGGCTTGACGGCATAGGATTTACCAACGGAGATCAATTCCGCGCGGAAGCAGTACTTTCCATGGCAGAATCAGCGGCGCAAGTAGTTGTGCTCACTGAATCCGAAAAGTTCCATCAATATGAAGCTGTACCTTTGCGCTTTGAAAACAAACCGCTTTATCTTGTTACTGACGCTGGCATCAGTCCTGCTGACCGTCGCAAAGTCAAAAAACTCGGCATTCATATCGCGCTTGCCTAAGGGCTTGCCAAACATGAGATGCCGCATCTTTGCTCATCTGCTGATATTTAGTATTGCAATGAGCTCACAGATGAACAGAGCAACTAGCAAAAAGCATGGATGCCTGCACGTTCATATGCTTGAGCATAGGCGCACAAGTCATCACTCGAGAGATTTTTTTCTCCTGAGAGCTGGTAGTTGCGCTCAAGCAGAGCGTATTTACTTTCGCCAAAATTGTGGAAAGGTAACAGCTGCACACGCTCTATCCCCAACTCAGCAAGGGTTTCTGCCATGCATTTTGCATCTTCAACCGAATCGTTAAAGCGGGGAATAACTGGCGTTCGTATCAGCACATCCTTACCCGCCTCTTGTGCCCAACGAATATTTTCTAGAGGCAACTCGTTTGTCTCGCCTGTGCCGCGTTTATGCGCCTGTGGATCGCCATGTTTAAAATCAATCAGCAAATGATCAAGGTGCTCCGCCACCGCAGCAAAGACTTTGTTTGAAACATAAGCTTCAGTCTCAATGCAGGTATCCAATCCCTCAGCATGCAGCAGACTCAGTAGCTCGATATCAAACTCTGGCCAAAGCATGGCCTCACCGCCAGACAGCGTAACGCCGCCACCTGAATCCTCATAAAAGGGCTTATCTTGCAGGCAGACTTTGAGAACCTCTTCTGTTGTCTGTGTCTTTCCCACCAAGGACAGCGCACGGCCTGGGCATGCATCTACCATCTGCTTTGCAAGTTCAGATGAGCCATCAACGGTGTTTATATTGACATGCCGCTTGCCTGCTGTCGTTGACACCCCTGCTTGTGGGCAGGCAGCTATACAAGCACCACATTCAATGCAGGCATCTGCCTTCCACTCCAACTGCGGACGACGCATTTGACTTTCGGGGTTGGAGCACCAAAAACAACGCAGAGGACAACCTTTCAGAAACACCACCGTGCGGATTCCAGGACCATCATTGAGGCTGAATTTTTGGATGTTAAATACGGTTGCTGACTGCATATATATCCTCTACACAATTTGGTTTATTGCTTGACTTTCCCTCTTCGCTTGGTATCATAAACTTACGTTCGAAACTTTTCAAGCTTTTTTATGAAATGGAGAAGGCTATGCAGAATTCCAAGCACTTTGGTTCTTTGACTGCCCGCATGCAGGCATTCCGTGAAGAAGTGCTCGATGAAAAGCCCTTTGTTGACGCTGAGCGCGCTATTCTCTGCACCGAGTCCTACAAACAGAGCACAAACCAGCCTCCTGTTCTCCGCCGTGCTCTCTCTTTTGCTCATATTTTGGACAAGATGAGCATCTACATTGAGGACAAAACGCTGCTTGCAGGAAACCAAGCAAGCAAAAACTGCAATGCTCCGGTGTTTCCCGAGTACACACTCGGCTTTGTCGTGAATGAGCTGGATCTTTTTGACAAACGTGATGGTGACGTTTTCTACGTAACCGACGAAGACAAAGCTCGCATTCGTGAGATTACACCCTATTGGGAAAACAATACTCTGCGCGACCGCGGTATGGCTCTGCTTCCCGACGAGGTTTCGGTCTTTATGGAGACGGGCCTTTTTGGCATGGAGGGCAAACTCAATGCAGGCGATGCCCACCTAGCTATCAATCATGCCCGCCTGCTACGTGAAGGTCTGCGCGGCTATGAGGAACGTGCGCGTGCAGCTAAAGAAGCACTCGACCTCACTGACCCAGAATCTGTTGATAAGCTGGCTTTTTATCGTGCCGTTCTGATTGTGATTGAGGCCGTTCATCGCTGGGCTCAGCGCTATGCTGATCTTGCGTTTGAGCTTGCTCAAGCTGAGAGTGACCCCATCCGTAAGGCAGAGCTTACCCGTATGAGTGAGATTTGCGCCAAGGTTCCCTATGAGCCTGCAAACAATTTCCGCGAAGCCATTCAAGCCGTATGGTTCTCCCAGGTTTTACTGCAGATTGAGTCCAACGGTCACTCACTTTCCTATGGACGTTTTGATCAGTATATGCTGCCCTATTACCAAGCAGATCTTGCGAGCGGTGCTATCACGCGCGATGAAGCGCTTGAACTGCTTACTAACCTCTGGATCAAGTCTCTGACTGTCCAAAAGATCCGCAGTCAGTCGCATACGCTCTCTTCAGCTGGCAGTCCCATGTATCAAAACGTCACCATTGGCGGCCAAACCACCGAGCACAAAGATGCAGTCAATGAGCTCTCTTATCTTGTGCTGCAATCGGTTGCGCAAACCCGCCTCACCCAGCCCAATCTTACGGTGCGCTATCACGCCAATATCGACAAGAAATTCCTCGATGAATGCGTTGAAGTGATGAAGCTCGGCTTTGGTATGCCCGCTCTCAATAACGACGAAGTTATCATCCCCTCATTTATCAACTGGGGTGTTGCCGAAGAAGATGCCTATAACTACTCTGCAATCGGCTGTGTTGAAACTGCGGTTCCGGGCAAGTGGGGCTATCGCTGCACGGGCATGAGTTATCTCAACTTCCCTCGCCTGCTGCTCTGCGCAATGAACGGTGGTGTAGATCTCACCAGCGGCCGACGCTTCACCAAAGACTATGGCCACTTCACCGCTATGCAAAGCTACGATGAGCTCTTTGCTGCTTGGGATAGCACAATTCGCGAGATGACTCGCTACTCGGTCATTGTTGAGAACT
>NZ_CAMXYY010000064.1 GCF_947253395.1 uncultured Olegusella sp. | reverse complement strand
CTGTACCCTTTTCATGGGGGGTATGTTGTGCGTAATACACTGAGTTAGATTTTAGATTGAAGTTGATACATCCAGGTATTGCTGACAACATAAGTAACCACAGCAGCACTCCTAGTAAAGCCTTCATGAAATCTTTTATCTTCTTGAGCATGGCTATCCTTCTCTTTCTTCTCTAGTTCCATATTCTTTTAATGAGCTTGGCTATTGGTTTAGTTATGTAGTTCTTTACAAATCTTGCAGTCGGTTTGATAACGTTCTTTTTGATGAACTTCGCTGCTGGTCGGATTACCTTGTGATAAAAGGGCTTCACGGCTGGCTTTATGACCTTGTTATAGAGAGGCTTAATAACTTTTCTATATACAGGCTTTATAAGCTTGTGATGTACAAACTTTGTAACATCCGCATTACATAAGCGACAGAACCCAAGAGTATCTTTTTCAAGCTGTGTTCTCCGAAGTAAAGTTGCATACAGACCACTCTATAGTAGTCCTTACCGCCAACACCTATAAAGCACATTCAAAATTCCTTGCACATATTGAGGGTATTTCTCAATCACTCTCAAAGGCAGCGCGCAAACTGAAAGCAGGGGTATTGCGCTATCAAAAGCAAATGCATCATACAAAAAGACCTCGCCGAAGCGAGGCCTGAAATACTGCACCTATGGAGCTAAAAGTCTCAGAAGCTTACAGAGACTCGATACTTAATCAAGGTCATTAAAGTCGTTAGCAGACATAACCGGTGTTGCAGCACCAATGCTGCTGGTGAGCACTGTCGCGCCCGCATCTTGGGGGGCGGAAGGAGTTGCAACAGGAGCAGGTGCGGGAGCAGGTGCGGGAGCAGCAGGCTTGGCATTGGCGGGAAGTGCACGCGCAGGAAAGACAGAATCCGCATCATCCATGAAGTGCTGCAGAAGTTTTTTATACTCGCCGCGGAAGTCCTCACGGGACTGCTTGAGACGATCAATCTCATCAAGTTCGGCCTGCTTTTCAGCAAGTGCCTGACGAATAACCTCACGAGCCTTTTGATCGGCCTCGTTACGAATGGACTCAGCGTTTTCGCGGGCATCAGCAACCAGCTTGTCGGCACTTTGCTGAGCAACAATCAAAACCTTGGAAATCTGGCTCTCGGAAGCAGCAAGTGCACTGGCTGCAGGGACGGGTGCAGGAGCTGCAACCGCATTGGCAGCAGCAACATTGGCGTTCTCGAGCTGAATTTGCAGCTCAGAAACCTGTGCCTGAGATGCGCCTAGCTGGGACTCAGCATTGTTGAGGCGCGTCTTGAGATCAGCAATCTTTTGCAACATTGCGTCAATCTCAGTGGAAAGCGTATCGAGGAATGCGTCAACCTCCTCGGTGTCATAACCATTCTTAGACGGAGAGAAGGTCAGTTGATCGATATCGGCTGGTGTGATTGCCATCTCTATCCCTTTCATCTATACATGCCTTACAAGGCAAACTATCAGCAATTTTACTCGAACGCACAGTACCATGTACACGTGGACATGCTCGGATTGAATACCGCACAAAGCAAGCAAAGCCCACATCTGCCCGCAAGCACAAAACTCATGCTCGCAAGCTTATATGAGTATACCCACAAGGCCGCGTTTGACGACCTCGAGAATAACCATCGCAATAACGGGAGAAAAATCCAAACCTCCCAAAGCTGGCATAAAACGCCTAAAGATACCTACATATGGACGAACAATCCTATCGAGCGCCCCTGCCACGTCACTGATAAGGCCATCACCTGACAGAGGAATCCAGCTCAAAATAACCCATACAACGATGAGCAGTTCATAAAAATCGAGCACTTTCATCAAAAAAGAAATAACTGCAAGCATGTGCACTCCTTACTTAGCCAACTCTCGTGTGCGCGCGAGAGCTGCATCAACGGCAGCATACGCGCCTTCAACCAATGCTGGCTCCAGAGCTCGCAAGCCTTCAGCGGTTGTACCACCAGGAGATGTCACTTTTTCCATGTATGCGCGGGGATGCTCTCCCCCTTCGCTCAACTGGCGAGCGACACCTTCCATGGTAGAAATCAACATTTCCCGACAAGACGTCGCGGGAAGCCCTGCACGCACGCCCGCACGCGTAAGTGCGTCAATCATCAAAGCAAAGAAAGCAGGACTGCAACCCACGACAGCACCCTCAACATCAAGTTGTGCTTCGCTCATCTGTGCACAGGCGCCCAACGTCTCAAAAATAGCTGAGACGCGCGCAATGTCCGTAGAGGTCGCAGATGTACCCGCACAGAGTGCAGAGGCACCTGAGCGCGCCTGGATGGGCAAATTGGGCATCACGCGCAACACCCGCGCACCAGCTAGCGCTGCTTCTAACACAGCAAGAGGAATGCCTGCCACAATAGAAACTAACACGCGCCCTGCCACACTATCAGCAATATCTGCCATAACGGCGGGTAGCACTTGTGGCTTAACTGCAAGAATAACCACATCAGTATCAGCCGCCATAAGATCTGTGGCATCAGCATACACAGGGCATCCAAGCTGGGCAAACGCTGCACGCTTTGCTTCACCAGGGTTGCAGACGCAAATGCGCTCAGCAGGTAGCACCCCCGCTTCCAGCAGGCCATGCACAATAGCGCCACCCATAGAGCCAGCGCCTATTACCCCAAGTGAAAAATCGAACTGAGACATACTACTTCACCAAGTCACCATCGTTGACAAGTTTCTCGATATCAGAATCAGAGAGTTCAATACCAGCAGGCAGGACAACAAAAATGCGGTCGCCCAATTCCTGAACGGCACCACCCAAACCGCAGGCCAAACCAAAGCAGAAGTCCAAGATACGCTTGGCAGCTTCAATGTTGGTATTGCGGAAAACCAGCACAACAGGCTGGTTGGTGCGGACACGACGCACAACCATCTGAACATCGTCATACGCTGCAGGTTTGAGAACATAGGGAGGAAGCACGCTAGAGCTTGGACGAGCAATAGTCCTACCACCCAAATCGCCAGGAGTCACATTGCTCGTGGCAGCACTAGCATCCGTGCCATAGTCACGGCTAGCAGGAGCAGCATAGCTGTCCTCATCGTAGGAACGACGGGGACGAGGTGTCACGGCGCTACGCTCTTCGCTGCGATAGTCGCCATAGCCTGGTGCAGTCTGAGCGGGGGCTCCTCCTGCAACAGGACGACCAGAGCGCGTATAAACCGAGACGCTCTCGGGCTCAGGACGACGGGAGTTCCCAAGCAAACCTACGTGCTCAGAGCTATTCTCTTCGGGCTCATCGTCGTAGTAACCATCATCGTAATCCTGATCATCGTAATATTCGTCACCACGGTTCTGCTGGAATCTATCCCTCAAATTGTCTAGAAAACCCATCGCCTACTCCTTCTTCCACGCGGCAAGCCGCAAATTTCACTCATATAGCACGTCTTAAACAAGACGGTCGTACGTACTCTGCCCCGCTATTCCAAATGAAATTCGGGACTAAACACCACACGACCCAATCGCAACAGGGTCGCCCCTTCTTCTACGGCAATCTCAAAATCACCGCTCATACCACAAGAAAGTATCTCTAAAGGCAGTCCTGTCACCTTATGTAGCTGATCGCGAAGCTCACGTAAGCCTGAGAAAGTCCGCCGCGCCTCATCTCTATTTCCTGCCGGTGCCATGGTCATCAAGCCTTCAAGTGAAAGCTTGGGCAGAGCTGCGATTTCATTGGCGCAAGTCAGCGCCTCGACCATTGTCACCCCCGACTTGGATTGCTCTCCAGATACGTTCACTTCAAGCAAAACCGCAAGCTGCTTGTCTCGAACCTGTGCACGCTTAGAAATCGCACGTGCCAGCTCAAGAGACGATATTGAATGCACCAGCTCAACATCACAGTCAAGCACCTGATTGATTTTGTTTTTTTGCAGGTTGCCAATCATGTGAAAACGCTGACGCGGCAAACCTGGCACCTCTGCGAGCAAGCCCACTTTGCGTCTCAGCTCTTGTGGACGGTTTTCACCAAAACATTCATAGCCCGCCATATATGCCGAAACAAGCTGAGGTACATCAACCGTTTTTGAGACAGCAATAGCAGAAATCTCGGCAACATCTCTCGTAGCGCGTCGAGCAGCTGCCTCGATACGCTCTAAGATTTCAGCACGACGTGCAGCGAGGAAGGTTTCGTAATCCTCAGACGCACGGTAGCTCTGATCGATAAGCGGATTCATAACACTTCCCTCCTCTACGAAAACTATTTTGCCGCCATAAACGCTAAGGCACCATGACGACCACAGTGACCGTGCTCAGCGCGATACGAAAAGAAACGATCTGTCGTACTCGCCGTTGATTCCTCAACACTCACGATGCGTTCAGGGATAACTCCCCCATCAAGCAACGCCGCACGAACAGCAAAGCCCAAATCCACATGGCAGCCGTCAGCTGCTGCTGCCTCACCAAACTCAGCTATAAATCGATGAGCCAAATCAGCAGACACCTCATAGTCCATCCGCCCAATATGTGGGCCCACGTACGCATTGATTTCGCTGGGGTACACGCCCGCCTGTGCACACAGCAGCGACACCGCTTTTTGGGAGATGCGCGCGATACTTCCTCGCCATCCAGAATGCACGACGGCAAAGCCACCTGAGCACGCAAGAATGACAGGTACACAGTCCGCAAAGCAAAGCAAAACGGGCACATTGGGGACGGTACAGATGACACCATCAGCACCAGCTCGCGCTTCGGCACAAGCTGCTGACCAAGCTTCGTTACTCTGCTCACTCAAAACAACTAAATGGTCACCATGAACCTGATGAGGATTGATGAGTTTATCTGCATAGTCTTCACAGCCCAATGCCTCAAGAGCAAGCTTGCGATTAGCGTCTACCACCTTTGGCTCATCGCCACAGGCATCTCCCAAGTTAAGAGAAGCAAAGGGAGACTGCGAGCGGCCACCCGTGCGTTCCGTAAAGGTAAGTGTGACCCCGCCAGGACGAGCAAAATCGCCAAGCAGGGTCACACCATACGACTCGTGACGGGAAAGAGTCGGCGCTTGCATACTAGATGCGGCTATTCCTGAGGAAGTCGGGAATGTCAAAAGCCTTGTCATTGCCCGACGGCTGAGGAGTGGAGGTGCGGGTAGTGGTCTGAGTGCTGCGAGAGCTAGAAACAGCAGGACGGCTGGGGCGAGAAGGCCTACGGTCAACATTTATCTCGGGCAGCTTTTCTTGGACATTACCGCCATCAAAACCGGTAGCGATAACGGTCACGCGAACCTGATCGCCAAGACTCTCATCAACGACGGTGCCAAAGATGATGTTGGCCTCAGGGTCAACATTTTTAGCGACAACGTCTGCAGCATCGTTAATCTCTTGGATACCCAAGTCCTTGTTGCCAGCAATGGAAAGCAGAACACGCGTTGCGCCATCAATAGAGCTCTCAAGCAGGCGGCTGGAAATGGCTTCTTCGGCAGCATCGACTGCACGATTGTCACCAGAAGCAGTACCGATACCCATCATTGCGGTGCCAGCACCCTTCATGATGGTGGTGACATCTGCAAAGTCGAGGTTAATCAAACCAGGAACAGTAATAAGGTCGGTAATACCTTGGGTGCCCTGGCAGAGGACATCATCTGCCATGTGGAAGGCCTCGAGCATCGTGGTCTTTTTCTCAGAAAGATCAAGGAGACGATCGTTGGGGATAACGATGAGGGTATCGACATTCTCAGAGAGACGCTCAATGCCCTCAACGGCATTAGCAGAACGCTTACGACCCTCAAAGGTAAAGGGACGCGTTACAACGCCAACGGTCAGCGCGCCAAGATCATTTTTTGCAATATCGGCAACAACAGGTGCGGCTCCCGTGCCTGTGCCGCCACCCTCGCCAGCGGTAATAAAGACCATATCGGAGCCAGCAAGTGCAGCCTTGATCTCATCATGAGAATCCTCAGCAGCCTCAGAACCCACCTCAGGGCGAGCACCAGCACCCAGGCCCTTGGTCAAATCAGCTCCAATGTGCACTTTAATGTCAGCATCGGAAATAGCAAGCTGCTGTGCGTCCGTGTTGATGGCCACGAACTCGACACCACGAATTCCCTCTTCGATCATACGGTTGACAGCGTTCGTGCCGCCGCCGCCGACGCCAACCACCTTGATGACTGCAAGGTAATTGTTGAGGTTATCGTCGTTCGTCATGGTAGGACCTCCTGTTGCTTGTTGTACGACTCTTTGGTGCGTCTGCGCCTGTAGTGCGTGTGTGTTGCGTTTACGTACATTCCTGTTTTTTGCCATGTAACACTTCTTTCTGCCGCGCCTCCGTGCATCGCCGCTTACGCGGCAGAACGCGCTTTAGAAAACCTCGAGAAACACTAAACCTCAAGTTGACCTCTATGTTTGTTCTAAAGCGCGTTATATTTGCACATGTGCGGTGGCACGTCAAGCAAAATTTTTTGAATTGTGGAAATTGCAGGAAAAAGCAGCTTACTTGCTCATTTATCTAGTCTTACCCTGCGTTTTCCTGCGTTTTTTTAATCCTTTAGTTGCAACTGTGCTAAAAGTCTCAAGGTAGATACTTTAGGCTTCAGAGTTTGACTCATCTGGAGAACTTGAATCTACTTGAGGGTTTTCATTGTCGTCTTCAGGGCTCTGGCCACTCTCATCAGACACAGCACTACTACCACCATCAGAGCCCGCATCACCCTGGGTCTTTGATTCGCTGGCATTTGCTGCAATGACAGAATCATCCGCGCTGGCACCTTCACCTAGGGCTCCCGTTCCCTCTTGGACATTATCCGAGTCAATCATGCGGTATGACGGATTGCTTGCTAC
This sequence comes from uncultured Olegusella sp., assembly GCF_947253395.1. GTDB lineage: Bacteria > Actinomycetota > Coriobacteriia > Coriobacteriales > Atopobiaceae > Olegusella. The sequence continues at coordinate 1,345 of NZ_CAMXYY010000064.1, read as the reverse complement.
ACGAACGTTGATATAGGTAATCTTGCCTGGATACTTTTTGAGCAAAGCCAAGATAACTGATTCTTTGGCAGTAATATCTGTTGCTTTACCCAAAGAAACGGTAACACCTGACTTGAGCGTACAGCTCACACTCGCGGCAGACGGTGCAGAATAACTCAAGATCTGCTTTGTAAGCTCTTCGGTAAAGCCTTCATCAAACTTGATAGCAGCTTGCAAACTCTCGGCTGTGGCCTGAGAGCCAGCATGCGGATTGAGTTTTGCCGGTGAGTCTGCAATAAGCAGGGCCCCCATACTCTGAGCTTTTTTAAGTACGGCAGCTTTGAAACTTTCGCCGCTTTCGGCTTTGACCGAGATAGGTTCTAACCATACGCCGCCATCACCCAAACACCACACAACCTCACTGCCATTCATAATGACCAAAGCCCTTACCTTATGCTCGGTCACCGTAATTTTGAGGGTTGAAGGAAAGACACGTGATAGATGTACCTCAGCAACCCAGGGATTACGCTTGATGTTTTCCTCAATTTTGTCAGCGTCAAAATTGAGCAGCGTTGCTCCCTCTTCTACTTGAGCAAGACGCACAATACTGCTATCCGAGACATGCTCACTAGAGGTCGCCACCACATTGTTAATAGTAAAGACGCTTGTATATGAAAGAGCAGTAAGCGCAATAACTCCAATAACAGCAAGTGTAGCCAATACAATGACCGCAATTGCGATGCTCTTGAGAGTTGGGGTATGCCGCGCACCCTCATCAGACGGTGTTGTTGACTGACGCTGGCTGCGGCGTGCAGCGGGAGATGGCGCAGCAAAGATTTGCTTCTTTTTAGGAGTCGCCGAAGCTGCTGGGACGGGGGTTTGCAGACGTCCTGTTTGAACAGAACGTTTGCCTATTTTAGGTAAACGTGAACCTGCACTGCTCGCAGCTGCTGAAAGCTTAGGCGTGCTCTTCTTGCTACCCCCAGTCACAGAAGCTTTGCTCCGTGGGGTAGGCTTACGAGGAGTTGGCTTTTTGGGTGCGTTGTCTTGAGCCATACGTGACTTTCCTATATCTCAAAACCGAGGAGCTTAAGCTCGGAATGTAAATCAACGGAACTATATGCCAGGACTTCACTATGTACACGATTCATCAAGGCAAGTACATCGGCTGCGCAGGCTCCGCCACGATTGACCACATAATTTGCTTGGCTAGGATGCAATTGTGCGCCACCTTCACGAGCTCCGCGCAAACCACAACGTCTCACCAATTCATTCACCGACGCAGCACGTGGTTCTACAAAAAGCGCCCCACAACTCTGAGCACCTAAAGGCAAAATACTACGCTCACCAAGATGCGTTTCCATCT
>NZ_CAMXYY010000063.1 GCF_947253395.1 uncultured Olegusella sp. | reverse complement strand
CCTTGGCCTTATAGGCCTAGAGCAAACCACCCTTTTGAAGGGTGGTTCATGATTTATGCCATTAATTATTTCCTGGAAGGCACTTAATTCGTGTGCACGAATGTAGTAGCCAAGGTTGGTCATGATATTGGTTCGGGGCTCAACCATCATCTGCGTCGGAACGTCTCGTATCTGCAGCTTTCCGGTTGCAGTGTACTCGGGACCAGCAAAGAGTATGCCTAGGAAGATTACTCGCGACACGCCAACACTCATGCTGCCGTGTTTGTCCTGATAACTTCCTTCATTGAGAATGTAGATGGGTGAACCCGAAGACCTCGGAAAACAAGCCATGTCAACAAGCCCGACGCCAGGATTATTGAAGTCATAGGCTGGATGCGATGCGGTGTAACCATGTCGAAATATCGGGAGGTTGTTGACCTCGTCCCATAATCCGACAGGATAACCGACCATGGTCACCTCCTCGACCGCACGAACATCCTTTAGTTTTTCATCCGTTGCAAGAATGCTCATATCGTTTCTGATATAGAAGACATCTTTACCGGTGATTTGCTTGACAGCATTGAAAAGAGGTGCGGCGAAGCAAAATGCGAGGTCGTGCGTGGGATGAAAGATCCATTTTGCCTTATACGTAACTCTGTAGCTCTCCTCGGTAGAGCCATCTTTTTCAGCCAGATGAACGAAGAAGGTCATTTCCTCGTCAGGATTGTTGTTGATGACGTGCTTGTTCGTGATGATGGTTGGGAAGGTCTTTCCGTTGGCTTGAAAATTGAAGTACGATCCAGTGCCACAGCTACCGTTGCTCGCTGTAAGCCGGACTGTGTTGAATAGCATTTGCTCTGATACGCATTCAGGCTTCATACATGCGTCCTTTCCACTGTCGATCGCTATGCATTATCTCATGCAATGAGGACGCAAATAAGATCGAAACATCAGGAAGAGAAGCCGGGAAGGCCGCTCGTCACGAACGAAGACGGGCGGCCTCCTCATCAATGCCTACGCAGCCTCTCGACCGTGTCGTAGTAAGTCCGTATAAGAAGGGCGAGCGGCAAGAAGACGATCACAATCGCCACGCTGAGCACGATGCCGATGCCCCAGCTCAACTCCTCCTTGAACCGCTCTCAGTTCATATCAGCCCAGCAACTCGTTCACACGGCGCTGGACCGCTGCATAGTTGGGTCCGAGACGGTCCTTGCGCTCCTGACCGTTTCCGAACTCGCAGTTGATAACACGGCGCGCCAGATCGTCGATGTCGACGTCGGAGCCACTGCCTAAGATCTCGTTCACGCGCTTCTGGACCTTGGCATAGTTGGAGCCCAGCCTATCCCTGCGCTCGTCTCCGTTGCCGAACTCGCCTGCAATCACACGCCTGGCAAGGTTGTCAACGTCCACGCCACCACCGCCAGAAGAAGCACCGCCACCAAGAATCTCATTCACCCTCGCTTGCACCGCGTCGTACTTGTCGCCCAAGGCAGCCGGCGCTGGTCACCGTTGCCGAAGACCCCGTTGATCACGTCGTTCGCCAGCTTGTCGATGTCGTCGGTCACGACGGGCGCTGCACCGCCGGTGTCCTCGCGGTCGATCCACTCAAGCCGCCTGTCCCAGGGGTAGCTGTAGTAGGCGCGGAAGTTGGACTCGCTGCCGGTCTGGTCGCCCTTGTCTCCGTAGATCGTGCCGTTCTCGCTGATGGAGAATTGGCAGAGCTCGTCGGGGTCGTCGTCGGTGCACATCGCGGTGTGGCATCCCTCGTTCAGGTAGATGTCTTCACGACGCGCGTAGGGTTTCTGGTCGATGGGCACCCACTTGAAGAGCCCCGTCGCCAGCAGGCACTCGCGCATGTTGCCGGTGTAGGAAGCGCCGCGGCAGAAGCGCCGCGGCAGTCCACGCCGACCGTCTCAAGCGCGCTGATGATGCCGGAGCTGCAGTCGCGGTCGCCCCTGGCCACCTTCACCTTGCTTCCGTCGGAGAGCGTGAGCGTCTCCCACGTCCCGTCGCCCCAGCGGTTGCCCTGGGTGTAGCCGTGCCCGCCGTTGCCGTCGTGGCGGCACAGGTGCTCCATCACCTGCACGAACTTCTCGTAGAGCGGCAATGCCATAGGTTTGCCCTCCTTCTTCTTTGGGTTTGCGTATTCAGCCCACTGCTCGGGCGTGATGTAGATGGCGTCTCCGTCGCAGGACTTGCCGCCGATCTTCAGCCGGTCGGTGAACTGCCAGCCCACCACGGTGCAGCCGCCCGTGTATCTCTCGTAGGGGAACTCGCGCTTGGTCCAGGTCGTGGGCTGCGTCGGGTAGCCCGCGCACCACAGCCCGCAGTGCGCCTTCACGTAAGCATTCATGAACCGGTCAATGAAGCTCGCGGAGGTGTAGATCCAGCACCACACGCCGGTCTTGGCGTGTACCCTGTCCACGAACGCCTGCACCTCGGACTTGGTGCACTCCTCGGTCTCGACGTCCAGGATGGGCACGCCGTGCCCGAAGTATCTCTCGCAGGTCTCGATGAAGAAGTCCGCCTCGGCGATGCCGCGCCCGCGGAAGAAGTGGTAGAAACCGAAGGGCTTGCCCGCCTTCCGCGCGGCCTTCACCCTGAATCTGAATCTACCCCGATCCCGTTTACACCTCTACGCCGCCTTCTTGTAGACGGCGTCCAGGATTGTGGTGTAGTTCTTGATGTACTCGATGCTGTTAGGCATAAACAGCCCCCTTACTCTTCATCGGTTTCGTCGAGTCCGGCAAGCTTCTTCCAGCGCTTCAAGGTCTTGCCCTCGTCGGACGCGGCGCCCGCGTTGAGCAGTCCGGTGCTGCCGGAGGCTCCGCCGTCGGTAGCATGCTTGGAGAAGAGCCAGGGCTCGCCCTCCTTGAGCTTGGATACGTCACCCTCGTAGTCGCCGAGCACGGCGCGGGCTGCCTTTACGTTGCGGCACCCCGCCAGCTGAAGCGCGAAGTCCACGCGCTCGGACTCGGACGCCGCCTTGAGCTCGGCGATCTCGCCCTTGAGCGCCTCGGTCGCCTCCGCGCTCTTCGCCGCCTCGGCGATCTGTGCTTCGAGAGAGGCAATCTTCTCGTCGCGCTCTGCGATCTGCTTCTCGTAGTCGGGAGCCGGTGTGCTCATGCTCTCGTTGCCTCCGTCTACCTGCGCCGACGCCGCCTGCTGGCCCTGCGCCTGCTCCTCCGCGCCCTGCGTGCCTTCCTGGCTGCCATTGGCCTCACCGTCCATGTCCTTGCCTGCCTTTCGTCTCGTAAGGCGGGCAGAGACGAACAATGCCCGCACCTTTACCGGTACGGGCATTGTCGGAGTGCGTCACAAAGTGAGAAATTGCCACCTGCTTTGCTCTCGATTTGGCAAAGAACTTGACCTAGTAAATTAAGTGTAATACAGTAAGACGTGACAGTAATACATCTTGAAAGGCAGTAGCTTATGCCAACTATTTCAATCCGGGTCACCGACGATCTCAAGGCGCGCCTCGACAGCCTTGCCCAAGAAAGCGAGAGCACAATGTCTTCAGTAATCACAGAGGCGCTCAACTCCATTACGGGTATTGGGCGCACCGATTATCCTGAGGAAACGGCGCCGTACACCATCAACAACACGAACCGGCTCATCCTTCGCAACCAGGAGGTGCTGTTGTCGTTAGCCGATGACCTCGACGACGACGAGCGCGAGCAACACCGCAAGAACGCAATAATCCTCGAATTTGGATTCACGGGAGAGTATCCAGGGGTATTCGCATCGCTCCGCCCCGAAATCCCGTATAGCCGCACGGTTGAGCTCTTCGACATACTTGACATGTTCCGTGTGCTCAGGGGTTCGTATGAACGCCTGAGCGATGAGGAGAAGGAAAGCGTAGACGAGCGGGACATCTCGTTCCGTGGCTTTGACTACAGCAGCACCGAGGAAACAGCTCTCCCGGGCTATGTTGAGTACCTCTTCTCCGATAACCGGTATAAGGAGCTGGAGGAACCTCTGATGCGCTTTTCGGACGGGGGGAATTCGCACATTCCTATCATCGATGTGTATCGGCGCATGTTGCGCTGCTTCAAGGAGGTCTGGCGTCCGCATCTGCTGGCCGCTACATCACTCAAGCTCGAGGAGATCAAGAAAGTCGTCGCCGCAAGTTCGTACAACTCGGGCTACTAGAAGAGGAGCGCTCGCGTGGTTGAGGATATTGAAGGCATTCTGGAATACACCGCTTTGATGGCCAAGGGTTATGACAACCACATGAAGTGGAACGAAGAGGCCAAACTTAAGTCCGACATGATGCGCCGCATGGATCGCTGGCGTAAAGTCACGACCGATGAAATACGGGCTAAGTGCGAGGAGCTGGGCATGCGTCATGAGGACGTCAACACCGTCTGCGATATGCACGCCAGGAGGCTTCAGGGTCGGAGGCTCGTTCCCCAGCATTCCTATAGGGGTTTCGAGTTTAGACACGACGCGTAGGGCTATCCCGATCTTTTCAGCATCTAAAGGGATCGGGATGCGTTCGCTAATCACAGGAATTGGCGCTTCCCATCAGTGTTCCACCTACATGAGATAATGTGTTTTGTTCTGTTGTGATGCCAGCAAATCCGAAAGGAAGGCGTGTGACTACGGGAGATCGGTTAAGAGAACGCACGTTCAAGAAGTGCGACCTCCATATACATTCAAGCTCCTGCTATAGCAGGTCGTATACAGAAACAGACTTCATGGACCAGGTCGCAAGCAGCGATTTGGACGTTATAGCTATCACCGACCACAACAGCGTCGACGTGAAGCTGCTAAATGCTGTCTCGACTAGATTGAGCAGCACCGCAAAGGTATTGATGGCCGGCGTCGAGTTGAACATAAAACTAAAGCCTGAAACGATAAGGGAATACCACCTCACAGTAGCTGAGGGCCATGATGGAAAGTATTTCCATGCGGTCCTGTGGTGCTCGTTAACCGATGCAGATGCTCTTTCAGAACGTATTGATGATTTGTTTGCCAACCTGCCAAACACTCAGGAAAGTTTGAAAGATGAAGTCACAGAGGGCAGGATAACGCGTAGCGAATACAGCAAGAGGATTGCGGACCAGGCTGTCTTTCTGGAAGATGTGCAGGAGGCGCTCGAACACATCCCGCACTTCTTTGTGCCTCATGAGAATAAGGGCGACCGCAACCTATCCGATTATTTGCCCATAAGAGACAAAGATGGCAATTTCATCGCAGCCAATGACACATACAAAGACAGCCTCTTCTATTACAGTCACGCACTAGCTGTTGAGGGCGGAGAGAGAAGTCGCAATCGCATCTCCGCAAACATGGCGAAAGCTTTGAATACGACCGTTGCTTCTCTACTTTTTAGTGATGCTTTGACGTTGGGGGATATCGGCGCTAAGTTCACCTGGATTGACTTTGACGGCGACCTTGATTCATTGCTGCTGGCAATTAGCGATCCCGAGAGTCGGATCTACACATCTGACAAGTACCCGTCGCTTCCGCAGACAAACACAGCCAACTTTCTGGAGTCCGTCTCGTTCAAGACATTCCAACCCGCAAATCCAATAGAACAGCGTCAGCAGACTATCGTGTTCTCTCCTGGCTATAACGGCATAGTCGGGTCCCGTGGTAGCGGCAAGACCATGCTTGCAAGAATTCTTGCGCGTCGTGACATCGAAGACTACAGACAATTTGTAGATCCGAATAGCATACGCTTCAAGAGGCATGGTGGAGTCGCTACGTCTGATCATCCCAAGTATCTATATCTGAACCAAGGGGCGTTGGAAACTGTATTCTCCGAAGGCGATTATCACCAGATACCTTTCCTAGACGACCGCATCTCGCCCATGACGGAAAGAGTGAAAACCGCTTCAGATAAAGCGTATAGCGACCTCAGTGATCTGCTGGAAATGGAGCAGGACCTCCTCCTCGCGTTTTCGGCTAAGTACGCTCAAGGAATCGCACACATTGACTTCCTAGACTTGGAGAAACCTTCGGGGGTAGCAATAGAAACACATCGGGGCATACCGTCAAACGATGACCCTCAAATCGATGCTGCGAAGAAAGCGCTAGGCTCATTTGAAGTGCGGATAGATGAGGCACGAAGGGCAATAGAAAACACGCATCTCAAGGCCGTATACCCAGAGAACGAAAACCTTTTCGCGGCTCTTGAGACCGAGCTGGATAGCATCAAGCAGGATGCGAATACCCTGCGCGAACGAGCTACCAAGCTAAGCTCTGTGCTTGATGACGTTGACATGCAGTGGTTCGAATGCAGGACGGACCTTCTCAAGCTGTTTTCGAGAACCGTCGATGAGTTCAACAGTGGCGTAGGCGCGTCGGCGCAGAGCGATTACAACAGCAAGGCCGAGATCGCGGCTGGGTTCCTTGATGATCTGCTCTCGCTGCGTATCGTACTCTCTCAGCTTGATGATATGGCGGCCAGCTTATTCCAGAAGATGCTCGGACCAATCGCCCCAGAGAAGCTGACGAACGGAGATGACTGTATAACGCTCAGTCTTTACTACGAAGACGAGTCGAGCTACTCCGACCACGTCGGAGAACTCATCAGCACAAGATGCAAGGACGTGGGCCAACCACTCGTCAAGGCGTGTCTGTTGCAGGCAGAAGTTCAAAAGGTAAAGCAAGTGTTTAACGGTACGAAAATAAAGAACGTGCAGCCAAACAGCTTTAGCGGCTATCTCGACAAATACTTCTCCATGTTACAGTCTTCATTCAAGAGTTCGCAGCAGCCTCAACAACGAATTGAGCTCAACGGGCTTTCGATAGAGGACATGTCTCCGGGAATGCGGGCGGAAGCATTACTAAAGCTGTTCTTGCATGACGGCATCGCCGAGGAACAATACACGTATGTCATACTCGATCAGCCGGAAGACAACCTAGACGCTGTGACGATAAAGAGGTTTCTCATTGATCGTCTGAAAGAGCTTAAGCTTGGCGTGCAGTTCTTTGTGGTGAGTCATTCGGCACCCGTGATTGTCAATGGGGATGCTCGCACCATTATCGTTTGCGAGAATGTCGATGGCGACATTACGTACAAACAGGGCGCGATGAACGAATCGCCGATCAAGCAGTCTATTGCAGACGTACTCGATGGCGGTGAGCGCTATTTGAAGATGAGGCTGAATAAGTACAACTTTCAAGCAAGGGATAAGCGATGATTACATGTGATGAGAACGGAGCTGTCGTTGTAAAAGTAAATGACACTTCATACAACTTATCGAAGACCGACCAATACACCGATTTCTTGATGTGGATAACCGCGCCTGATCCTGCTGTGGCCATAGACGAGGCGATGCTTGAGGTTGATCCGAGCTGCCCATCAGAGGCCATCGAGAAGCTCAATCGCTATAAAGAGTTCCTCGCAGCGTTTGTCAATCGTAGGGAAGCTCTGCTGGAAAAAGCACCTACGTCTGCTGCAGGCAGTCAGCGCATATCGGAAATCAATTCGCTGGTTGATAGGCTGAAGTCGCAGGCATCCTCCTAGTCTGCTTGCTAATAGCAGATGCTGAACGCAGAGACCACCGTGGTATAATTCCGCACTGCGAGCTCGGGTTGATGAGCTGGCAATGCGATACACATCGCAATTAATGAAAGGGAAAGTGTATATGGGCGAACCGTCCAACCGAGAATTTAGCGCCGTCATGCCATATGACAGGCTCTACCAAGCCTCGCGAAAAGAAGCGAGCAGGAAGAAGCCCGTGTTCTTCATCCATAAGTATTTTGCGCGTCGCATTACTGCAAACTTTCGAATGGCATTGCTGGGGTATATGTCCGAACCAGGCGATGACATACTCGATAAATACTATTCCCCGTCAGAGCAACGAGAGGACATCACCGTACTCGACCCATTCATGGGCGGGGGGACAACTATCTTCGAAGCATTAAGATTCGGCTGCAAGGTGATAGGCAACGATTTGCAACCGCTTTCCCTGTTCGTAACCAAGGCGCTAGTCGAGCCGGTCAACGAAAAGGCCGTAAACAATGAGGTAAAGCGTCTGGAAGAGAAGGTGGGGCAAAGAATCAAGTCATACTATGAAACGAAATGCCCGTGCTGCGGAAAAGCCGCTGACGGTATGTACGCTTTTCATGTAAAGAAAGCGATGGACGCAGCAAGCAATAAGGAGCACAGGTTCTTCTCCAGCTTCATCATCGCGTACAAGCACGAT
>NZ_CAMXYY010000062.1 GCF_947253395.1 uncultured Olegusella sp. | reverse complement strand
AACCAAGGCAATAGGAATAAGATAGCTTGCTACGAGGTACATCCACATCCCAGAAGACTTGTCATCTACCGTGGAGGCAAAGGTAACTTTGTGCTGCTTGAGCAACGAAGTTAAGGCAATGTCATTAGGCCATGCCGTGGTGACATAGCTAATGTCTTTGTTATCAGTCTTAAAGCTAATTTCGTTATTTGATTGATTGAGGTTAACAGATTTTACCTTACCATCTTCAACCATTGAAACAAACTTGCTATAAGTCACCTGCTCTACCTTGGCAGCAGAGATATTGGTAAAGAGCGCCCTTTGCAACGCAAAAGCAAGCACAAGACCAGCAATGAAATACATAATCATTGTTTGGCGTCGGCGCTTATTGTTCATTTCCATCTAAAGCTCCCATCAGCAAAGACAACTCGTGCGAGAGTTTCTATATTCTTCCCATTGATACCCATAGCGGATAAGAATTAGTCGTGAACCACAACAACATCGCCCACTGAGACTAATTTATAGAGAGCCTTTGCCTTATCAGGAGGAAGATTAATGCAGCCGTGACTGCCATTGGACTTGTAGGTGTCACCGCCAAATTCGCTCGACTTGCGCCAAGAGGCATCGTGGAAAGCATATTGGTTGTCAATAAAAGGAACCCACCAGTCAACATAGCTCGTATAGGTGGGTTTACCCTTAGAATCTTTAAAGGGCGAGACAAGTTTTACCTGCGAACCTGAAGATTCCTTTGAAGTCATATTAGAGTTGACGGAGTAAACTCCGGTCGGGGTGCTGTAACCCTTGTTGCTATTGCCAGAAACAAAACTAGACTCCCAAAGCGTTTTTCCATGGTCATATAACACAGCATGTTGCGTGCTGAGATTGACATCAACCCAACGCTCCCCCCAGTCTGCTCCCCCATTAGCGTGCTTGGCAGCTTTTTGTTTCATCGACACTTCAATGCTTGCGGATTTTCCTGCTTTAACATTACTCACAATACTGTCAGCTACATCAGCACCATCAATAATCCAGCCGTAGCGACCACCACTCACAGTGACACTGCCACCATCCGGCAACGAATACGTACGTGTAGATCCCACGGTATCGAGTTGCTTTGATAGATCCCCTTGAGCCCATTGAGTGACTGCATCAGCATTAATAGTGGCTTCATTTTTATCAGAAATAGAAATCCAACTACCGAGTTTATCTACATCGACTTTTGCTACTTCTTTACCTTCAATCGTCAAAGACTGGGTTGCCTTAAGCATAGAATTTGCCTTTTCAACCGCTTTTTTGAGCTCTGCATCATCGTCTTTGACGGCAGGTTGGATATAAGCGTCTTTGGTAAGTTCAAGAGTTTCTTTGAGATCGGTAAGGGCTTTTGCAATCTCAGTCTCAACATACTCTGCGTTGAGCGTGGTGCCTTCCTCAGCCGGAGTAATCTGGTAGTTTTTCAATTTATCATCAAAGTGAGCACTAGCATTTTTGGGCTGCTTTGCTCCAGAGTTATGCTCTTCTACAAGCTTAGCTACGACCTCTTTTAACTTATTTTTATCAAAATTTGCTGAAATGGGAAGTTTGACCACATGAGAACCCCAAGCACGCACTGGCCAAAACCAGGGTTGCTGAGTGGTCATGGCACTGCGAGCGTAGGCATCGCCATCAATTTTTAGTGACACATCAGAACCGTTAAGCTCAAGCGTCTGACCATCAGGGATGCTGACCGTCAGATGCGAACGCTCACCTGTTTCAACTTGAGCTTGGGCGATTTCCTTAGCAAATTTCAGCGACACATCTTTGCCGTCTAGAGTGGTCGAAGGATAAAACGCATTACTAAAGAAAAAAACTCCGCCAAAATACACCACAAGCAAAACTCCAAGTACCACCAAAAGGGGAACCATAGAGCTTTTCTTTTTTGGTTTGTCATCCATAGCGGGTACAGGAGATGGACTCACGCCTGTCTGTTCAACACCCAAATGTGCATATGCCGCACTGTGACGCGGGTAATTATTTTGAGCCATATCAACACTCCCCCAGCTACGCAGCTTATATGCTGCGTTGAAAAATTATATCTGAACTCTTAGACACAAGAGATTGTTCCTACTGTTAGATAATGGTAACGCTCTCTAAGAAGATTTTACGGAAGCAAGAGGTTTTTATGCAGCGCATAGATATTTCTCATCTGGACGACCCTCGTCTTGCGGCCTACCTATCTTTAAGCGGCAGGCAGCTCAAACATGTGCTCAATCCCAAAGCTGCAGTCATGATTGCAGAATCACGTTTAGTAATTGAGGTTGCCCTTAAGGAGGGATTTTCTCCTCGTTCGCTTTTTATTGATGAGCGACGCTTTGAGAGCTGTGCGGATATCTTTGCCCAGCTTGACAATGATATACCTGTTTTTGTCGCTCCAACTGAGCTCATGAGCAAGGTGGTGGGCTATACCGTAACCCGTGGTATTCTGGGCTGCTTTTCTCGCCCAAAGCCACGCGATACGCAAGAGGTTTTGGCGGGTGCAAAAAGGATTGCCGTACTTGAAGATATTGTTGACGTGAGCAATGTAGGTGCGATTTTTCGCTCAGCAGCAGCGCTTGGTGCCGATGCAGTGCTCCTTGCTCCCACCTGCGCTGACCCGCTCAATCGTCGCTCATTGCGCGTTTCTATGGGAACCGTACTGCAGGTGCCCTGGGCATATCTTCCCGCGCCTTGGCCACAGCAGTGCCTGGGGCTCCTACATAAGGAAGGGTTTTTCTGTGCTGCGCTTGCTTTAGATGAGCACGCACTACGCCTTGATGATCCCGCACTAGTTCAACATGAAAAGCTTGCACTTTTCTTGGGCACTGAAGGCAGCGGACTTGCGCCTGAGGTATTAGCTGGTTGCGATACCAGCGTTATCATCCCCATGAGTCATGGGGTCGATTCTCTCAACGTTGCTGCTGCGAGTGCTGTTGCCTTTTGGCAGCTCTGCCAAAAAGAGTAAAGAGACTCTAGAAGCGTCTTCCACGCTTACCACCAAAGCCGGGCATACCACCCATACCAGGCATGCCGCCCATACCGCGCATCATCTGTTGCATCTGACGCTTTGCTTGCTTAGAATTACCACCCATAGTGCCCGTCATCTGACGCATCTTGCCCATCATCTTGTTCATTTCGCCCCACTGCTTGAGCAGCTGGTTGACTTCCTGAACACTACGACCAGAACCCGCCGCAATACGGCGACGCCGCTGCCCATTGATCTGCTTGGGGTTGGTGCGCTCCGCCGCTGTCATTGAGTGAATCATGGCCTCAATGCGCGTAATCTGCGTATCATCAAGATTTCCACCTGCCTGAGCCATCATGCGTTCGCCACCAGGAATCATGCTAATCAGCTTGCCCAGACCGCCCATTTTGCGAATCTGTTGCATCTGCGAGAGCATGTCATCCATCGTAAAGCCAGACTTGAGCATGCGCTCAGCATCAGCAATATCCTGCTCAGAAGCAAGCTTTTCAGCCTGTTCGATAATGCCAATAACATCGCCCATACCAAGAATACGCTTGGCCATGCGGTCGGGATGAAAAACCTCGAGCGAGTCGGGTTTCTCGCCCATAGAAACAAACTTAATAGGCTTACCCGTCACAGCACGTACCGAAAGAGCACCACCGCCACGAGCATCACCATCAAGCTTGGACATGATGACACCATCAAAGTCTGTACGCTCGGCAAAGGTAGACACAACGTTGACGATATCCTGACCACCCATAGCGTCAACTACCATGAGGATCTGATCGGGCTTGACAGCCTGCTTGATTGCAATTGCTTCTTGCATCATAAGCTCATCGATTTGCAGGCGACCTGCAGTATCGACAATAACGATGTCACACATGCGATCAACAGCGTTTTGAACGGAGCCACGTGCGACTTCAACTGCATCTTTACCTTCTCCGCGCCAAACTGGCACACCAATCTCTCCACCAAGGGTCTCAAGCTGATCAGCTGCGGCGGGACGGTGAGTATCACAGGCAGCAAGCAAAGGACTGTGGCCCTGCTTCTTGAGTAAATAGGCAAGCTTGGAAGCCGCAGTGGTCTTACCAGAACCCTGCAGACCCACCAGCATAATGACATTAGGTGTGCGATTCTGGGCAAGTGCAAGCTTAGAATCAGTGGTGCCCAAAAGCTCAGTCAAACGATCAAGTACAATACGCACAACATTTTGAGCAGGACTCAGCGAACCTAAAACCTCAGCAGTCATGCAGCGTTCCTTGCAAGCTGCCACAAAATCCTTGACGACACGATAATTTACATCAGCTTCAAGCAGAGCCATACGAATCTCACGCATGGCTGCATTAATGTCGTCCTCGGTCAGGCGACCCTTGCCACGCAACTTGGAAAAAGTATCTTGCAAGCGATCAGAGAGACTGTTGAACATATATATCCCTTCCAGGGTCATACGCTAAAAGACCTACGCAAAGTCACAGCTAAGCTATGCCGTGACATCTCCCACCAATGCTGTCGTATAAGAAAGCGCATCAAAGGACTGCAAATCCTCAATACCCTCACCGACGCCTATACGATAAATCGGCAGTTTTAGCTCATGTGAGATGGCAATAGCAATACCGCCTTTGGCTGTACCGTCAAGTTTGGTAACAATCAGACCATCAATATCAAGTGCATCATTAAACTCACGCGCCTGAGCAAGACCATTTTGTCCAGTTGTAGCATCAATCACCAACACTACCGAGACGGGAAATACACTATCGGCACGCTTGCGCGTAACACGCACAACCTTTTCAAGCTCACGCATAAGTTCAGGCGAGGTATGCAGACGACCTGCCGTATCGATAAGCACGAGCTGACTGTTGTTTTTCTCAGCAGCATCCAGTACGTCATAGCAAACGCTCGCAGGGTCTCCTCCACGCTCGCGCGTAATGACAGGCACATCGGCCCGATCACCCCAAATCTGCAGCTGCTCGATAGCGGCAGCGCGAAACGTATCCGCACCGCCAATCACAACAGCTTGACCAGCAGATTTTGCTGCACCAGCTAGCTTTCCTACCGTGGTAGTCTTGCCCGCACCATTGATACCAACAAAGAGCACACAGCTTGGTAAGTCAGAAAATGGGTCACGTGCAGCAGGCGTAAATGCTTGTGCGAGACGCTTTGCCAAAGCAGAACGCAACTGATCAGGACGAACAAGATTTTCACGAGCGGCCTGCTCGCGTAAATCATCGCTAACCTGCATTGCTACTTCGCCACCGATATCGCCCATTACCAGACGATCTGTGAGGTCCTCCCAAAAGTCCTCATCAACCTCACCACCCATATAAAAAATCTCAGAAAGCGCCTCACGAGAACGAGAAAGACCTTTCTGCAGGCGTTCCATAAAACCCATTAGGCATCAACTACCTTTCCTGTTGCGCGATCAAGTCGCTGACTGACCACACGACTGACACCATCAGCACGCATGGATACACCATACAAGACATCCGCTTGTTCCATCGTGCGCCTTTGGTGGCTGATAACAATGAGCTGCGTCGTTTCCTTGAGACGTTCAAGAGCATCCAAAAACTTGGTGAGGTTGGCATCGTCTAGCGCGGCTTCAACCTCATCAAAGATATAGAAGGGTACGGTACGCGTCTTGTATACGGCAAAAAGCAACGCCAAAGCCGTAAGAGATTTTTCTCCACCACTCATCAGAGTCATTTTTGCAATGCGCTTACCGCGTGGCTGCGCTGAAATCTCAATACCCGTCTCATCGGGATGATCGGGATCATCCATCTCAAGATGTGCTTTGCCGCCGGGAAAGAGCAGAGAAAAAACCTCAGAAAAATTGGCGTTAACCTGGTCAAACACACTAAGGAATCGCTTGCGCATTTTGCGCTCAATAGCCGAGGTAATTTTGCGCAAAGAAGCACGCGCGCGCTCCAAATCCTCAACCTGAGAGGCAATGTAGTCAGCGCGTTCTTTGAGCTTGCCATACTGATCCATCGCGGCTTCATTAACAGGGCCTAAGGATTCCAGCTGATGAGTAATACGCTCAGCGCGACGTTCACTCTCCTCACGATTGTCAGGAGCAGGCAGCTCAAGCGCCTCCTCAAGAGGTATACCCATCGCCGCAATAGCCTCAACAGCATGCTTAACTTCGACTTGAACTTTACCAATCTCAATTTTGACTGAAGCTTCTTCAGCTTTAGCAGCATCCAGCTCTTTTGCTGCAGCACTAGCCGCTGAACGTGCCTCCGAGATGGTCTTTTTCAATGAATCAGAGCTTGCTTCTTCAAGAGAAGCGCGGTCGCGAAGACGTTCTGCCCACTTAAAAGCATATTTTCGTACGGCATCATAACGTTCATGGAGCGGCTCTACACGTAGACGTACTACATCCAGTGATGCCGCAGCTCGACGCGTTGCCTCAAGACGCTCGGTAAGTTGTTTGACCGAGCACAAAAGTTCATGCTCGCGAGACTCGAGATGAGTGCGACGCTCAGAGGTTGTCGCAAGACGGAGCTTGGTTTCCGAATACCTGTCTTGGGCTTCGCGCTCTGCGCGACTTGCACGACTACGCTCAGCGTTGATATCTTCAAGCTGAACAGCAATTTCTTTTGCACGCATCTGTGCTTCATTGGCTGCTTGCTTATGGCGCTGCACCTGTTCGCGAGCCTCAGAAACCTTATCAGCAGCAGCCTGACGAGTGAGTTCTACTTGCTTTTTTTCGGACAATGCCGAGTCATGTTGAGCTGCAAGGCGACCCAATTCAGAGATAGTTGAACTTAGCTCACCCTTCATTCGTGCAAGTTCACCACGAGCAGCAGAGCTTTCTTCCCGTGCTGTGGCTAAAGCAGCCTCAGCATCGGCAAGACTTGTAATCGCTGTTTCCAACTTAGCCTGAAGCTGCGGTATAGCTACGCGGAGGGTACGCAGGCGACGCTTGCGCTCAAGAGCACCTGCCGAGGCAGAGGCAAGCCTACCTACTGATGTGCGACCATCACCATGAACCACTGCGCCATCAGCAGAAACAAAGCTCAGTCCTGGATAGCTCTCATGCGCTTGCAAAGCCTGCTTGGCGCTTTCTACATAGCGCACACCATCTAACAGGCGCGCAACTAAAGCCTCATAACCTGCTTGTGCCACAGCTTTGCTTGCCAAAGCAATACCAGGTAGATTGTCTGCGTCCTCATGCGCAAGCGAGCTGTTCTCAAGAAAAAGCAGTGTTGCTGTTCCCTTGCTATTCATCTCGAGAGCAGTTTGTGTAAGCAGACCTGCTTCCTTAACACTATCGACTACCAGGGCCGCTAGATCACCGCCAAAAAATGCTTCAAACGCTGCCTCATACTCGGGGGCTGCCTCCATCACATCAGCTAAGCGATAGCGAATCAAATCTTTTTGAGGACCCTGAGCCAGGGCTACCATTAAGTCACTTTGGTTTTCTCCTGCACGATCGAGAGCCTCTGTCGCAGCAAGATCTGCTTCTGCAGTGGATAGGCACTTACGTGCGGATACTTCATGCTCACGTGCCAAAGACACCGCTTTGTGGCAGTCGGCAATATGTTGCTCGGCAATATCTTGGTCAGCATGCGCCTGAGCAAGCGATGCCTCAAGCTGCTTTTTGCGTGCTTCAGCCTTTTCTGTGGCGGCATCATTTTGGGTGAGTTGCTCGGAAATGCGAGACAAACGCTGCTCATAGAGTTCATCTGTTGTCTCAGCAGACTCAATCTGATCACGCAGACGTGCATACGCAAGCGTTTCGGTATCAGAGTCGTGTTGTGCTTGACGCTGCTCATTGTTGAGTTTGTTGACTTGAGCTCCCAATTCACGACGGTGCAGCGTAGCTTCCTCAAAGCTCTGCTTGAGCTCCTTTATAGAACTACGCAGTTCAGTTTCGGCACCTCGTGCTTCGGCAAGCTCAGATGAAACTGCAGAAAGCGAATGCTCAGCATCTGCGCGCTGCGTCTCTGCAGTCGATAAACTCATACGCATTTCAGAAAGGCGGGCAACCATGTTTTTGCCCTTCTCTTCCAAAAGACGTATATCCGAATCCATCCGCCCTAACAAATCTTGCGTACGACGACGCTGACCATCAAGATCCCCAACAAAAATGCCCTTTTGTTCAAGCAGAGACTGATATTTCTCAAGCTCATGATTGCGCTCATCAAGACGATACTGAGCGAGCTCTACTCGAGCCGCCGCCTCATTGCCAGCACTACTC
>NZ_CAMXYY010000061.1 GCF_947253395.1 uncultured Olegusella sp. | reverse complement strand
CGCGAAGACACCTCACGCGCGGTGCTTCTATTCATGCTGCAGACCTCCTGCGGCAATGAGACGGGCTACAAGGTCCTTAAAGGCGCGCCCACGCTCTTCAAAACCAGAAAATTCATCAAAACTAGAGCAGGCAGGAGAGAGCAAGATGTACTGACCGTTATGAGCAAGTTCCCAAGCGGCATCCACAGCATCAGCAAGGTGTGCCACAGTCCTCAGGCTTAGCGCAGAGTTATTGCGCAGCTGCGCACCGAGCGCCTTTGCAAAACGAGGCCCTGCTTCGCCAAAACAAACAACACCCGCACAGGTTTTGACTACAAGATGGCTCAGCTCATCAAGATCAGTGCCCTTGTCATGGCCACCAAGTAACAACACCAATGAGCCCGGCGCAAACGCTGCCAGCGCTTTTTCGGTAGCATCAACATTGGTGGCCTTGGAATCATTCACAAAGTGAATGCCCTTAAGTTCACCACAGGGTTCAATACGATGCTCAAGCGGATGGAAGCTTTTTAAGCAACGATTTACCGCTTCAACATCAATACCCAACTCAAGGGCTGCAGCCGCAGCCGCAAGTGCATCAGCAAGGTTGTGTTCACCTTTTATCTGCAATTCGTCGGCATGTACCAAGAGGTGCTCCGTACCGTCTAGGCGTACCACCAACTGCCCTGCTCGCACAAAAGCAGCACAGGGACTACCTGCATCACGCGCAGGATTAAGCAGACAAACCCGCAAATTGCGCGCCTGGAGACGCTCTGCAATAGCACAGCACCACGCATCAGCATCAGAGATAAGAGCGAGATCTCCTACCTCAAGGTTGGCAAAGATACGCTCTTTGGCAGCGGCGTAGTTTTCGATTGACTTATGCCAAGCGATATGATCAGGCGTCACATTCAGCAGCATTGCAACACGCGGATGCAACGTCTTGCAGCAGGCCAACTGAAAACTCGAAAGCTCTGCCACAAACCATTCATCATCGGCGCGCCCCGTAAGTGCTTTGGTCGCAAGAAAGCCAATATTGCCAACCGACGTTGCCTTACGCTGACCTTCGTGCAAAATCGCAGTCGTCAAGCTCGTTGTGGTGGTCTTACCATTGGTACCTGTAATAGCAATCCAATTGCGTGGCGATTCACGCCAGGCAAACTCGGGCTCAGAAATTATCTCCTTGCTGCAGTTTTTTGCTGCCACAAAGAAGGGTGAAAATTCAGAAATACCAGGAGAAGCAATGCAGAGATCATAGCTGCCCTCCACAGCTTCAGAACCTAACACACAATGAACACCTTGCGCCGTCAAAGCCTCACTTGTATCACCTTGAGTGGAGCTTGTCCCACCATAGAGCGTGACGGACAAGACACGACTGCCCAACAAAGCCGCACAATAACGCGCGACATACTCGCCAGTCATCCCCATTCCGAGGACGAGCACATGACCCAGAACAGTTTGGCTTTCTGTCATCTTGTAAGACTCCCCCAGCAATTAGCAGACGCTTATAAGCGCGTCTCTTATTAGTTCATGTTGTCTCTACTCTGCCCTAGCGAAGCTGGAAGTACAGAGCAAAACCAAGAGCTGCAAAAGCAGCAGACACAATCCAAAAACGAATGACTACCTTAGTCTCCGACCAGCCCTTCTTTTCAAAATGGTGATGAATAGGAGCCATCAAAAAGACACGCTTTCCCGTCAGCTTAAAGGACACAACCTGGATCATGACTGAAAGTGCCTCAACGATAAAGAGGCCTCCCATGACCAGCGAGCTCAACTCAGTCTTGGTAAGTACCGCAAGAGCTGCAAAAGCAGCGCCGAGACCTAACGAACCGGTATCACCCATAAAAATCTGAGCAGGATAACAGTTATACCAAAGAAAACCAACGATAGCGCCAGCAAGAGACCCCGCAAAGACGGCTAGATTTGCTTCGTTATATGAAAAAGCAACCATCGCCATAATCAAAAAGACAACCATCGAACAGCCGCCAGCCAGACCATCCAGCCCATCGGTAAGGTTAACCGCATTGGATAGACCAGCCATAAGCAAAAATACAAAGATAAGGTAGAGCCAAGGGAAATGAATCCATTTCCCGAAAATCAAAAAATGAGACGTCACTACCCCTAAATCAACGGTAAAACCACCCGGAAATTCCACGGTAGGACGCACATAACAAAAATTCGTCGCAATGGTACAAAAACTCAGCGAAATCAGCGCTAACCCCAGCATCTTTTGACCCGGAGTCAAACCGAGGGAGCGTTTATGAGCCACAGACTCAATATCATCAAGCAGGCCCAAAGAGCCTGTAAGCAACGTTGCAATTACCGCAAGCCTAAGACCAGGCGTCCACTGTGCCTGAATAGCTGTCGCAACTAAGGCAGCAAGCAAAATAATAATGCCGCCCATCGTTGGGGTGCCCTGCTTGACAAGATGGGTGCCCGGACCGTCAGCACGAATTTGCTGTCCTAGTTGTTCGTGATGCATCAGCTTGATAAAGAACGGCATGAGCACTATAGAAACTGCTGCAGCAATAGCAGTTGCTAAAAAGATTCGATAGCTAGGATATGCAGGACTGCCAAACATTAGGCAAGTACTCCTTTCACAAACGCATCAAGGCCTGCCGAACGCGAGGCTTTCACCAAGACAAGGTCTTTGGCATTAAGGATAGGCTTGATAGTAGCAAGCGCGGATGCTACATCAGCAAAAGACTCCATATGGTCATCAGAAAACCCCATAACAAGAGCCGCTGCGCGCATAAGGGCTGCATCTTTTGTACCAACCCACACAATCAGGTCAGGTTTTTTTGCCGCTGCATAGCAGCCCACGTATTCATGAAGACGGGCAGAATCGTCGCCCATCTCCCCCATCTCACCTAATACTGCGATACGCCTGCCTGTGCAAGGAAGAGATGCAAGCACATCGAGGGCGGCTGCCATTGATGTTGGACTCGCATTGTAGGAGTCATCAATAAGACGGGGCTGCTCGCCACCGCCAACCACCTCAAGACGCATATGGGAGGCAGGCATATGCTCCATGGCAGAGCAGACTATATCTCTTTTGGCACCTAAGCGCTCGGCAATGGCCAAGGCGAGTAGATAATCAGAAACAACCGCAGTGCCAGGAAGTTCTAACTTGCTGTGGCGCATAGTGCCATCAGAAAAGCTCACATCAAACTCAGGGCGCCCGAGCTCATCAAGGGCGATGGAGCCACAGCTCAAGCTGGTCTTTTCGTCTTCGCCAACATAACTCGTCTCAACTGCTGCAGGACGACAAAACTCTTTTTCGATGAAAGGAGCAAAATCATTGTCACTGGTCATAACCAAGCAGGAGTGAACCTCACCAATTGACAGCTGCTGCGGCACTGCGCTGGGCTGAAGGCCTTCGATAATTTCAGCTTTGGCGCGCGCAATATTTTCGCGGCTACCCAACAGGCCAATGTGGCTCGTACCGACATTGGTAATCAATGCAACGCTTGGACGCGCTGCTTTGGTGAGACGCGAAAGCTCACCTTTGTGATTCATGCCCATCTCACAGATCACAACTTCATCGCTGGGATCAGCTGAAAGCAAGGTGAGGGGCAGGCCAATCAGATTATTAAAGTTACCTGCAGTAGCATGCGTCTTCCAACAAGCACCAAGACCAGCCGCAAGTAAGTCTTTGGTAGTGGTTTTACCTACCGAGCCCGTTACGCCTACGACCGTCCATTGGGGGTTGCGAAGGCGCCACGCCTCAGCGAGACGCAGCATAAATTCAGTTGGATCATCATCTGCAACGCGCAGTAGTGCACAGGAGCTCTTCTGAGCGACAGACACAAGCTCACAGCTCGGTTCGCGGGTCAAAGCGATAGCAGCGGCTCCTGCTTTTACGGCAGACGCAGCAAAATCATTGCCATCGACATGCTCGCCCGGAAAGCAAACAAAAAGCGTCCCCGCCGCTACGCGGCGAGAATCAGTTTCTACTGCTGTGACTTGCTTGTCTGTATCTCCGCACACTATAGTTGCAGCAGTTGCAGTCGCAATATCTGCAACAGGTAAATATAGCATCGACACTCCTTGCGCTATGTATCACTCGCCGGTCTGACTCCCATGTCAGAAAGTGCTTCACTCATGATAGCCGAGAATGCAGGTCCTGCTGCGGAGCCATGATATCCCGTTCCGTTCAGACCTACATAGACCAAAACTCGAGGGTCACTCGCATTAGCAAAGCCGATAAGAGAAGACACAAAGCTATCAGGCTTGTAGCCAGATCCGTCTTCGGTTACCTGCTGACCTGTACCCGTTTTTGCTGCAACATCATAACCCTCAACATCACCATTCATTGCCGTACCTTCATCGACAACGGTACGCATAATATCGCTCACCATGGCACAAGTCTTGGATGAGACAGATTTGCCATGACCCTTCCACGCCACCTCTTTGCCATCTTTAGTCTTGAGAAAATGAGGAGTATAGAGCGTGCCACCGTTGGCAACAGAGCCCACCGCCTCCACCATTTGTACCATCGGAATGGCAAGACCTTGGCCAAAGGCCATATTGCCTAAAGTAGAGCCATCGTATTGCTTCATTGTTTTAACAATGCCTTCGGTTTCACCAGGATAGTCAATACCCGTTTTATGACCGATATGGAAATCATCAACGCCTTGCGAGAAACGCTTGGAACCGATGACTTGCTGACCTATGAGAGCCATGCCCGTATTGGATGAGCGGCGCATTATCTCGCGAAGACTCATGGTCATGGTGTAGTCACGGTTGTCGACATCGGTAACATAATTGTCGCCTACTTTGACCTCAGCAGGCACCGCCCACGTACTGGTGTCTTCCATTAACTTGTTATCAACGCCGATAGCAGCGGTAAGAACTTTAAAAATCGAACCTGGCTCGTATGAGCTCGTGACGGGACGCAAGGTATAGGCTGCAGCTTCTGCCTCAGAAAGGTCCGTCAAATCAAGAAGAGGCGTCGAGCACGCAGCAAGGATTTCCCCTGTTGTCGGATCAGTCACCATAACCGAGCCAGAATCTGCGGTATAGGTCTTTACTGCCTCGCTAATTTGTTCTTCGGCAACCCGCTGGATGTTGACATCAAGACTAAGCATGATGTCAGCTCCGTTTTTGGCAGGCGCAATCTCGGCAGTAGCGCCCGCAATGGGCTCGCCATGCAGGCCGCGCTCCATAATCATCTCACCATCGCTGCCGTGCAGAATGTCTTCATAGTAAAGTTCAAGACCTGAAAGGCCTTCCCCATCTACACCGACCATGCCAAGCACCTGACCAGCCACCCCTTTGTAGGGATAAACGCGTTTGGTGTCATCGAGAAAGTAAATGCCCGTGATCTTGTTTTTTTCAAGTTCACTCTGAAGCTCTTTTGCAAGCTTGGTATCAACCTGACGACGCACATAGACAAAGCTCGCATCTTGGCGCAGTTTGGGAATATAGTCCGAAGACATGCCGCCAAAGACCTTTGCAAGAGCACGAGCGGCTTTGCGTACATCAGATATTTCTTTAGGGTTAGCGTAGATGGTTTTGCAGTCTTCACTCACCGCAAGCACATTACCATTGCGATCGTAGATAGTGCCGCGCTTGGCATGTAGTGCAACGACATTGGTGCGCTGCGCTTTGCCTGTGGCTGCAAGCTTGGGAGCATCAATCACTTGCAAAATAAGTAGCCGCGCCGCAACCACAATGGCCACTGCTAAAAACCAGCGAAAGATAATAGCAAAGCCATAATCGCTCGCACCTTGACCTTGCGCTCCAAAGCGCTGGCGGCGCATTTCTTCACGATGACGACGAGCCTCATCATAAGAGGCTCCGGGTACATCCCCGAAGCCCCGACCCCTTGAGCGGGTCATCTTAGGACTCGACTTTACTCGAGGCTTCAGAGATTGCGCTGCTTGTATCTGCGCTCTTGTGATCAAGCTTGATGGTATCCACATCGCTGGCGTATACCATGCCGTAATTCTGAGTTGCAATCGCAATAATACGTTGCGAAGAAGACTCTACTGAACGTTCAATCTCAAGTTCAGCGTTTATGTTTTGCAAACTCTCAACCTGGCTTCGCAAGCCTAAACTAGCTTGAAGTTCATGTACCGTTGCCACAGATAGAGCGACACGAAATGCTCCAACGATAACGACAGCAAGCACTACAAGGGCGACCATGCGTACACGAGAGATGAAGGTAGAATCGACTCCCTGACGAGCACGAGCGTCGAGACCACCACCTTCGTAAACCTCGAAGGAGGGGGCAGCAACTGGTGTGCTGTACGGGCGCACGCTACGTACTTGTGCGCCTTCGAGACGAAGTGCCTCGGCCCCCTCATAAACCATTGTTCTGCTTCCTATCTGAGAGCTTCAGCTCTCTCGTTTGTGTTGCGGTAGTACTTCATTGGTGCTGCGTTGGTAGTGCGTTTAAGCTCCGTTTTGCATCGTTGTGTTGCGTCGTACTTCATATATGCTGCGGTAGTGCAAATAACACCTTGCAAGACGACCCGAGGGTCGGAGTTGCTATATCTTGCCCTTCTCGTCGAGCTTGAGAGCGGCTCTGAGAAGCGCGCTTCTTGCTCGCGCGTTGTGGGCAACCTCCTCGTCAGTGGCGATGAGGGGCTTGCGGGTTGTGACTTTGAGTATCGGCACGTAAGTCGAAATCGGAATATCAGGCGGCGTGTTGTCGTGTGAGTACTCAGCAAACACATGCTTGACGATACGATCCTCAAGTGAGTGATATGAAATCACACAAATGCGGCCACCAGGATTAGCCCAACGAACTGCCGCGCGCAGGCCCTGCTCGAGTGCATCCAGTTCATGATTCACCTCGATGCGTAGCGCTTGGAAGGTCTTGCGCGCAGGATGTTTGCCACTGCGGCGCGCTGCTGCGGGAATTGCTGACTTGATAACATCTACCAGTTGAAGCGTCGTCTCAATGGGCGCTTGCTTCCTCCGTTTGCAAATCTCGCGAGTAATGCGTTTGGCAAAGCGTTCGTCCCCATATACGCGGAGGATCCGGGTGAGGTCGGATTCGTTTGTCGTGTTGATGACCTCTGCTGCGTTTCTTGGATTGTTTTCCGGATCCATGCGCATATCAAGTGGTGCGTCCTCGTGGTAGCTAAAGCCACGCTCGGGAACGTCAAGTTGCGGAGAAGAAACTCCCAAATCAAAAAGGAAGCAGTCTACTCCGGGAACTCCAGCTTTAAGCAGCAAGCTATCCATCTCGTCAAAGTTACCCTTGAGAAAGATATGCTCAGCGTCTGGCACCTCAGTATCAAAGCGCTCAGTTGCTGCAGCAAGTGCTGCATCATCCTGGTCGATGCCAATTGAAAGTCCATCAGGTGCAATACGCTCGGCAAGCTTGACGCTATGCCCTGCTCCCCCAAGCGTACAATCACAAACCACATCCCCTGCTTTGGGATCAAGAACACTGAGGACTTCGTTTAGCATCACGGGTACGTGTCGATATTCTTCTGTCAAAACCTTCACTCCTTCAGCGGCAAAACATAACACCTTGGATTAGCCAAAGAGATATGCTTCAAATTCCTCGTCCTCTGCATCCGCCTGCAGCTGATCCCAACGCGTGGCATCCCAAATCTCGAAGTGATCGCCGTTGCCAGCAATCACAACCTCGCGCTTTAGACCAAGACGTTCGCGGTCCTGCTCACTCGACTTACCCACGCTAATGCGGCCAGCAGCATCAATGTCAACCTCAACAGCATGGGAATTGAGCGCACGGGCACGACGGGCGTCAGCGCTTTTGGGGTCGCTCGCATTGGGGCAGACACCGGTAACCCAGTTGACATAGCCCTCAGGAGTGAATCCGTACAATGCGCCCTGAACGGGAACGAGTTTGATTTTGCCATCGGGAAAATCACGACGATAGTCAGCCTGGAGAGTCAGACGGCACTTGGAATCAAGGTTTGCGCGCTTGGAACCAGTGAGATACATCTGAGCCTCCCTTCTCATACGTCGCTGTTCTTCTCAACAACAAACACTCGCCCCAAAAAGGGCTGTGGCAATACTATAGAGGGAATTACCGACACTTTTTGACACAATTCGACATTTTTATGCCGAAAGCTGATAAAGCGACCCGAACGGCAAAAAAGCCGTCGAGAAAATGAGAATGATTGTCAGTCACATCCTGCATTTTCTTAAAAAGAAAGTGCGTTCATTTTTTTAAACCACTATATGTAGTGGAATGTGCTTGTTATAACCACAAGAAATTCAATACAAAA
>NZ_CAMXYY010000060.1 GCF_947253395.1 uncultured Olegusella sp. | reverse complement strand
GGTTACGCCAACCAAAATGAGAATGCCGCCGATGTTCAGTTGGACGCAAATTATGTCGCGACTGGATTAGTTGAGTTTCAATTACCAATAACGGCAAAAAACAACGCAAGCAAACCAATGAGAATGATGCTCAAATAGAAAGGCCAGATAGACCAAGACTTCAAGACGCTCAACCCTCGACATCCGCAACCAGATGCGAGTATCGCCGCGCCACAGTCCATAGAAAACACAGGGATATCGCTTTCCGGCTGCGCTACTTTTTTGTATAGCTCCCGATAGTTCCTCTCGGTGCGCAGATATCGACAGTCCATAAAGAGAGCAGGGAATGTTACTAGAACACCCAACAAAGCAATCTCCCACGAATGATTGATTACTGCGTAGGCGTACGCTGCCGTGACAACAGGCAGCATCCAAGTTTTCACCTGAGAGGAAGCCTGGGACATACGCAAAATTGCAGCTTGGATAAACTCTAGGTGCTTGCGCCTATCTTCAGCTTTGGCGTTATCGTCCATCGTTGCCCTCTGTTCTGCTACTTACGAGTTTTTCCTTGCTTAGCCCAGTAGCTCAAGTTATCTCTTAGCTTGTTGAACGTAGCTTTTGAATCGATGTATCCCCATAAATCCTTTACCGTAGGATCAAAAATGTCGAATCCAGGATTTATACCACCACATCCGTCGATTTGAGTAAAGGGATCTGGGCCTGGCGAGTCTGTTTCTCCGAATGACGACAATCCATGAATACGGATTCCGAGCATTGGCTTCTTTATATCCCAAGCACGTTGAATTTCATATTGTACCCACGGGCGATTAGCTGTTTCTTGGCCGATGAGAACAATGACAGCACTTTTATACTTCATCTGCTCCTCAATCCAATCTGCAATCGCATCAAAACCGCGCCTCCGCACATTTTCCCATGCTTGGGAATTTAGCAATTGCTGCCCTTCAACCGATCCGATATTTCGTACCATCTGCACACGATTCACATCGCGATCGTAGTGAAAACTGTAATACACGGCCATGTTGATTCCTTCTCCGCGAGTTAGTAGGCTCTCGAACCTTGTTCTGTCCTCGACACCTCGGCTTGCAGCTCTTTGAACGAAGCTAGTAGGGATTCGAGGCTGTCGATAATCTCGGCAGCAATCTCCTCCGGCTCAGGCAGGTTTTCCATGTCAGCCAAGGCCTGGTCTTTTATCCAGAAGATATCTAGCGATGCAGTATCCCTGCCAAAAATCTCATCCGCAGAGTACTTACGCCACCTACCATCGGGGTTCTCTTCCGACCAAGTTTCCGTACGTTGATACCGATTCTCGGGGTTATAGCAGGTGATGAAATCCTGCAAGTCTGCAAGGGTGAGAGGGTGCTGTTTCAGCGTGAAATGCTTGTTTGTACGCAAATCGTAATACCAAATATCTTTGGTACTATGCTCGCTTGATGCAGGTTTACGTTCAAAGAACACCACGTTAGCTTTCACACCGGGGCGATAAAAAATACCAGTCGGCAAGCGCAAGATTGTGTGCACATCGCACGATTGCATAAGCTTCCGGCGTACGGTCTCACCCGCGCCTCCTTCAAAGAGCACATTATCTGGCAGTACCACCGCCGCCTGCCCGCCTACTTTCATCAGAGTATGAATATGCTGTAAAAAGTTGAGCTGTTTGTTCGATGTGGTCGCCCAGAAGTCTTGGCGGGAATACACTAGATCCTCGCGCTCTTGTTCGCCCTCCTCGTTGGTGAATGTCATGGAGGATTTCCGGCCAAAAGGCGGATTTGAAAGTACATAGTCGAAACGCTCACCCGGATCTGAAAGCAACGCATCGTTACGAGTAATTGGTATGTTCCCCTGCAAATCGCCGATATTGTGCAGGAAAAGATTCATTAAGCTCAGACGATAGGTGTTTGGTACGATTTCCCAGCCCCGGAAGGTGGAGTTTTTCAGGAACTCTTTCTGTTCCCGATCCAGCCTGTAGTTGGAGGAAATGTAGCGTTGAGCTGCGAGGAAGAAGCCACCACTGCCGCAAGCGGGATCCACGATGGTTTTTATTGGTTTTGGCTGCAGGCACTCGACCATTGCTTCAATGAGTACGCGCGGGGTAAAGTACTGGCCAGCTCCTGATTTTGTATCTTCAGCGTTCTTTTGGAGTAATCCCTCGTAGATTTCACCCTTTACGTCGGTAGACATTGCCGCCCAGTTTTCGGCGTCAATCATGGCTACGATCTTGGCGAGTTTGGCGGGCTCGGAAATTTTGTCTTGCGCACGTTGGAACACCTGCCCGAGAATACCGGGCTGTTCCCCGAGGATATCGAGAGTTTCTCGGTACTGGCTCTCCAACTCAGTTCCTTTGAACGCGCGTAAATCCTTCCAAGAATAGCCCTCTGGGATGCCCAGGGATTTGTTGTACGGAGGATTCGTATACTCGTCTGCCAGCTTCAGGAAAATCATATAGGTGAGCTGTTCGAGATAGTCACCGTACGAGACGCCGTCATCGTATAGCACCCCGCACATAGCCCAAACTTTGGAAATAATGGTGGACGAATTGGTTGACACTTTACTACTTCTCCTCACTAACCGTATTTCCAGCAAAAGTATTCTGCAGAATGCACAAACGGAGTAGTTCTAGCTTCTTTGCGACATTTTCCAGTTGATCTTTCATCTGTTCAATACTCAATTGAACTGATGATACACGATCCATTAGCATCTTCTGCACGGCACTTTCGACCATAATAAAGGGTGCATTAATCACTGTCTTTTGATTTATCTTTGGCATATTTCCTGCGGTACCAGTTGCGTGTGACTTGAAGTAGTTTTTTATTACCGTTGACTGCAACTGGAGAAGCATAAACTGAGGCGTTACATCTCGTGTTGGTGTTAATTTCATCATTAAATCTGGATATATAAATTCATGACTACCGCCAGTATAGATTGCCGCCGTCCCAACATAGTCAATAGTATTGGCTCTCTGAACCAAGATATCGTTTGGCTCTAGCCAAAGATAAGAATCCTCGGGAACCTCTATATCTACGTATTTGAAATACTGCGGGTCAAAATATCCTGAAGTTGTTGCACTCAAACTCAGTGAACGAACTCCGCGACCATCTGGATTTGGTCTCACGGATTTACCATTACGGGGTTTTTCGTTGAGATGCTCTCCGAGCGTAGAAAAAGTTTTCTCCGCCAAATCATCAAGAGTGCTGTCAATAAAATGCTGGTAAAGATGGTTAGTCTTGGTAAAAAGCGACGCCACCGACTTCTCATGCAGTGAAAGTGCTGTCAACTGAGTCGAAACTTCCTTTGCAGTCATCTGTTGTTCTTCGAGTGGAATCAGCGGAATCTCAATTGAGCCAAATTTGGCGGCAGTTACTCCACCGATTAGTCCTCCCATCAGTGCTTTGAACTGCTCCTTAAATTGCGGAGAGCTGGTGAATAAATACAGGTACTCAGGATCGCAGACAGATGAGTCGGCGACAATGGCGAAGAGCTTGTTACCGAAACAAACTTCTCTGTCGATGAGCGCAGTCTTTTTTCCTGCACTCCCGCCTTCTGCGCAGACGAAAACAGTGCCAGCTGGTGCTGTCTTGAATTTTGGTTCACCAGTGGGGATGCGAACACCAGTCTCGTAATCGACTGCACCGTCGAAACCGACGTCTTTTGTGCCAATATAGGGAAGTCCGTCGTTTAGACCAAGGTATTTTTCCTTCTTTACTTTGGTGTTAATCGAGTTGCCGTTATAAATTCGTGCGATTTCACTTAGGGGGACTAATCGCGTTTTCTTTTGAGAAGTCAAAACCCGTCCTTACGCCGCCAATGCCATGTTTAGTTCGTCAAGTACCGCCATGTAGTTTCCTCCGAATACTTGGTAGAAACGACCTAAGCCTCCATGCTCGTCAAATGGGGTGAGCTCAAGATCTTCTGGTGTCACCGAAAGTGAAACTGCTATATGGTCGCGGATGAGGCGCAGCCATTTCATCTGTTCGTCGGTGAGTTTTATGTTGCCTTGGTTTTTCTGCATAGTCCAGCGCATGAAGTTGTAGTTCACACGATCCGCGAAAGGTATTAGCTCATCTTGGTATCCTTCTTGGAAGCGGATGAGGGAAACAAGGTCAGTGAGGGTGCGCGCTGAACCTCTGGCTTTCACATTTTCTGGCCTTCGAATTGCGTAGGCTTCCCATAGGCGTTGAATAGTGACTCCCCCAAGGGCTTGGGTAAATTTCTGATGAAGGGTCTTCAATGCTTCCAGATTCTGTTGCCGTTGCTGGTAAGGAATATCGTAGAAGATTCCTAGCGCAGTGATTTCGTCACGATTCTCGTCAATGAACTGGCTGAAAGAAGCAATTGCTTTATCTAGCTCAACTACATGATTCGAATCCCAGTCGGAAAAAGTCACCCCATCGATATTCACAGCGTCGATAAGCTGGTCGTGGTTGCGCCGCACGTTTTCCACAAACTCGCGTACTTCAGGCTTGCAAAACGGCCCTGCAGCATCGCTTCGCATATGCTTTGCAGCTTCAGCCAGCTCGGTCTCAGTTAGTTCATGGTCTGAACCAAGCATGGCTTCGGCCGTCTCACGAATCTTATCGGGCTCGTGCGCATCAACAAGCATTCGCACGACTTCTTTCACCGGAGCACCAGTTATCTCTACGAACTCAATGAGTTCCTCCTCTGAGAGCTGCTTTTCGAGTCGATTCAACCGTGATGCAAGTGAGCTAAAATTCTCTTCACTATGGTTTCCAGAAGCAATATCAAGCATGAGCTTCTTGAGACTCACTGATGGCTTGCGCTCCCACTGGCGGGATTCCGTTTTCAACGATTTCGATACCCCGATTGCATCAATAAGCACATAGTGGTCTTTCGCGTGCGTAGCAGAGGGTGTAACAGCGCGCAACTGTTCATATCCGAGCGTGCGGGTACCACGACCTTTCATCTGCTCAAAATAGTTCCTGCTCTTGATGTCGCGCATGAAAAGCAAACATTCAAGTGGTTTTACATCGGTGCCGGTGGCAATCATATTGACGGTTACAGCTATACGTGGGTAATACTCGTTCCGAAACGAGCTGAGGGCTTCTTCCGCGTTTTGCGCCGAGTAGGTAATTTTCTGGCTAAACTCGTTCCCCTCGCCAAACTCTTCACGCACGATTTGGATGATGTCGTCTGCGTGAGAATCGGTTTTCGCAAAAATAAGCGTCTTCGGGACTTCTGCGCGTTCAGGGAAAATGCGGGGCAGTGCGTCCTTGAATGCGCGTATCACGGTGCGAATTTGAGATGGGTTAACAATATCGTCATCTAGACGTTGCTTGTTGTATTCAACATCCTCATCTAGCTGTTCCCAGCGCTTTTCACGAGTTAGGCGGTCGCGGAACTCTATTTTCTGGGGAGTAATCACTGCTCCTTCGGTTCCTACTTTTGTTTCAATAGTGAAAATATCGCCTGGTACGTTCACACCGTCAACCACTGCATTATCATGCGTGTACTCAGAGACAACGTTTTGGTTAAAGAAACCGAGGGTTCGTTTATCGGGCGTTGCAGTGAGACCCACGAGATATGAATCGAAATATTCAAGCACCTGCTTCCATACGTTGTATATGGAGCGATGACACTCGTCAATGATGATTACATCAAACATCTCTAGAGGAACATCTGGATTGTAAGCCACTTCGTGCGATGCGGAATTGAGGACGACGGAGCTATCTTCGGCTTCTTCTTCCAGATTTTCAGGGAGGTCTTTCCCTCGTAAGATCGAATACATCCGTTGAATCGTGGAAATATAGACTTGTGAATCCTTGGGGAATGAACCGCTCTTCAATCGGGTAACTCCGTAAATCTCGGAAAAAGTTCGCGTCTCACCAACAGGCTTATAAGCCCGAAATTCGTCTTCCGCCTGCTTACCAAGACTCACCGTATCTACAAGAAACAAGATTCTTTGTGCACGAACATATTTCAGTAACCGATAACTTGAGGTAATTGCGGTGAAGGTTTTTCCCGCCCCTGTGGCCATCTGAATAAGAGCGCGTGGGTGATTGTGGGCAAACGATTCCTCTAGGTTGACGATGGCTGTGGTTTGGCATTCACGAAACCCAGATGGATTCAACGGAGGAAACTGCATGAGCCTGTTGCGAAGAGTGCTTTCATCAGCGAGCAAATCTGCAAGCGTTTCTGGGCGATGAAAAGAGAATACATCCCTAGAGCGGTAATGAATGTCGTTGTAATCAGTAAAACGAGTCAAGATGCCAGTAGCTTCATAGACAAACCTTATAGGCGCGCTTTTATCTCCATAAATAACCGTGCTATCAGCGTAGCGCCAGGATTGATGCTCTACCGAGGTAATATTGTGTCCTTCTTCGTCTTTCTTCGCTTCAACAACACCGCAAAGGGCGCCGTCAACGAACAATCCATAATCCACTGGTCCAGTACTGGTCTGTAACTCCCTAACAGCAACTCCACGCCCAGCACGAGGATTAAAGTCTTTCATGTTTTGCAAGATCCAGCCGGCTTCTTTCAGACGTTGATCAATAAAGTAACGTGCCTGCTGCTCCGGAGTGAGCTGCTCCCAGATATCAGGATTATTTGGTATCTTATTCATGCTTTCTCCTTCTCGCGGGCATCACTTAATGCTATTGCTTCTACGACATCTCCGGGCTGGCAGTCGAGGGCTTCACAGATACGCACGATGGCTTCTCGGGTCTCTTGTTGGGATTTTAGCTTGATGCGCTGCTCATCTAAATGAAGGTCGTGTGTTACGGTGTGAATAAAAGGTTCGCCTTCACGCTCGAGCCGCACAATGTTTTCAATCTCGGGTGGTAGCACTGCATTCGGATCCCCTCCAGCAGTTTTGAAAATGTTGTAGAACAACTCGCCCAGTTGGTAGCCGATATTTCCCCTATTGATTTGCGGATCAATCCGCTGCAGCAATACGGAGCAGTCGTTCAAAGCTGGCTCTTCGTAGGTGTCCTGGAGGTTTTGCTCGAATCTGTTTGATTTCCATCTGCCAGCAAGCTCGCTGGCAACAGCCTGAGAAATTTCGCGGTTTCCGTTCGCGTAGGACTTCCAAGTTGACACGGCCACTATTTTCAAAGCGCTGTGTTCAACAAAGTTGCCATCTTTGAATTTGACTTCAGGCTTGAGACCCATGTTGATAATGCTCGCCACAAACTCGCCTGATTTTGCTTTGTCTTTCAGCAGCGGGCTGAGACCATCAAAAGCGCATTTGAACGGAGTGTTCTTACCCATACGGTCTCCCTCTTTGTATCATGCTGTATCGCTGTGTATCGCTCCTGCACCGCAATTCCGCACACCCTTCTAGATGATGAAGATTCAGGAAGCGCAGAGGCGAAATTACGCGGCTGTGATTCAAAGCTGATTTTACCTGAACGCTGTGCGGGAAGTGAGTAGTTCTTCACAAAACCGCAGAAACGCTCACTTCTCACACAACTCCTACAGGTGACGGATTAGCTACCCGACGCCATATTCCAGCCAAACACTGGGAGGTCTGCGAAGCATCAGCCGCTCGGTACCTGTAATGGGTGCCGAGCTGGTTAGATGTCGGTGCAGGTCTGCACAACTCAATATCTGCTTCGTGGGTCTGCCGCGGCAAAAAGAGGGGAACCTAACATGGCTCAAGCCAAACAACAGAGCGTATTGCCGCGCCGTATCGCACGACCAAAGGAAAGATTGTGCAGGTGCCGCTGCTGGGATTCCCGGCGGACGAAACTCCGCGTGCTGCTACCACGAATCTTGATAATTGCCCTGCCTGAGCTCGCGCTTATGTAGAGGACGCCTATCGGGAGTGGCGGCAAGACGACAACCGCCGCCGCACTGCTGCTGACCTGCGCCTTCACAAGCCGAATTTACATCTGCCATGAGGACGATGCCGGCTACCGCCGCTGGACTATCGATCTTGCCAGCTTTGCGGAGTGGAGCTAGTTGATGGTTTCGTCAAAGAAATCGTCGTCAATGTCATAGAGGGTGAATTCGCGTTTGGTGTGAACAGCCACGCCGTAGGTGAGCATCAGCTCGGTGAGTTTGATGCCATCGATGAGCACGATTTTGCCGTGACGATAACCTTTCGCGCTTTTCACAGCGGCTGGCTGAAAATCTGAGGTAGTGACGAACACGCCCAAGGTAGCGCCGTGTGCATCCAGAGAACCCATGAAATTGCGAATCTCAGGGTCGCCCACCTTGTTCGTATCGGCATTGCGTTTGGCCTGGATATAGACGTTGGACAGACCCAGGGCGTCTTGGCGAATTATGCCATCGATACCGCCATCACCGCTGCGGCCAACGTGCTGTTTCTCACCCTTATCCCCGCCATAGCCCATCGCCCACAGCAAATCCACGACGGCTTTTTCGAAGAAGGTAGGAGAGGATTCCTGCAGGCGTTTGCGTAACTCTGTCTCGGTCTGGGCATTATAGGCGCGCTCTGCTGTGCTCATTGCTTCAAGAGGGTCGCTCGCTTCTGTGGCAGGCACGACCTGGCTCTCACCACGAGAAGCCTTCCTTTCAGCAATTTCTTGCTG
>NZ_CAMXYY010000059.1 GCF_947253395.1 uncultured Olegusella sp. | reverse complement strand
TCTGTGCAACAAAAACTTCCACGCTCACAAAACTCATACGGCACGCCCAAGGCATCCCCTATCGCAAGCCCATAGATTGCTGACTTTAGTTGGGCACGACGTCGCAATGCCTGGGAAGCCATGCTGGCGGCAATGATAGTTTTGGAATCACAAATAAGTCCTGCTTTTACCGCATCTAAAACTTCGAGGATATCAAGCCACACGACATCAACAAACTCACCTTTATCGGGAGTCGCATCACTTTGATACACGCCATGCGCGAGGTAAATCATCGTATGTTCATCAGTAAAACCAATCGAACCGTACGAGGTTGCCAACAACTCAAGTGAGCTGGCCACAAGGCCCGTTTCTTCTTTGAGTTCACGAGCAGCGCAAACCGTAGGATCTTCTCCGAGCTCGAGTTTGCCTGCGGGAATTTCAAGGGTCAGGTGATCCACCGATACACGCCACTGGCGCACTAAACACAGTTTGCCCTCGCGTATGACTGCCACGGCAGCGCCCCCATGGTGACGCGCCAGCTCTCTATAAGCAAGACTCCCATCAGGACAGCTTACCTGAGAAGTCTCAACCGAAAAAATCTTGCCTGTCCACACAGTTTGGGTTTGTAGGAAACGCTCCTGCAAGTTTTCATCACTTGCACAAAGCTTTTGTATGCGGTCAAGCATATTTGCATCCTCACTTTTTTACTCAAACTGTCAACAAAAATTATATCGACATAGGCGCCCTCTAAGCGTTAGGCTTAACTAGTATGCACCCAAAGGAAAGGACTTACTATGGGCATCGATACTACCTGCATCCATGGAGGATATCAGGCAGGAAACGGCGAGCCGCGCTGCTTGCCAATCTACCTCAGCACCACTTTTCACTATGACACAACTGATGCAGTGGCAAATCTTTTTGATCATCCCGAGCAGGGTCATATGTATTCCCGCATTACCAACCCCACCTGCGCTGCCGTAGAAGAAAAAATTGCAGCTCTTGAAGGCGGCGCTGCAGCTATGCTGACAAGCTCTGGTCAGATGGCAAGTTTCCTGACCGTTGCTAACCTCTGCAAAGCGGGTGATCACTGCGTGGTTTCCTCCGCGATTTACGGTGGTACGATAAACCTCTTTACTACTACCCTGCCTAAGTTTGGCATTACTACCACTTTCGTCTCTCCTCGTGCAACAAAAGAGGAAATCGCTGCAGCTATTCGCCCCGAGACTAAGCTTGTTTTTGGCGAAGTTGTTGCTAACCCCGCCCTCGCCGTACTTGACCTAGAAACCTTTGCTTCTGCAGCTCACGAAGCTGGACTACCCTTGGTTGTGGATAATACCTTCCCCACGCCCGTGCTCTGCCGTCCTATTGAGTGGGGTGCTGACATTGTTGTACACTCCACTACCAAGTACATGGATGGTCATGCCATAATTGTCGGCGGCGTCATTGTTGACTCAGGCAAATTTGATTGGGCTGCTTCTGGTCGTTTCCCTGACTTTACCGAACCTGACGAGTCATACCATGGCACCATCTATACGCGTGATTATGGCAAGATTGCCTTTATTATGAAGGCTCGTATGCAGCTCATGCGTGATTTTGGCGTAAATCCCCCTGCGACCAATGCCTTTATTCTCAATGAGACACTCGAGACCCTTGCACTGCGTATGAGGCGTCATACAAGTACCGCTCAAAAGGTTGCCGAATATCTGGAGGCTCGTCCCGAGGTAGATTCGGTCAACTTCCCTGGCCTAAAATCCAATTCCTATCATGAGCTTGCAAATAAGTATCTACCTGATGGCCCCTGCGGAGTCATTTCCTTTGTGGTAGGAGATGGCAAGGGCTCCAAGGGCGGCAGTCGTGACCGTGCGGCGGCAGTACTTGATCATCTGAAGCTTGTTTCTCAGGAGGTGCACGTCGCCGATTCGCAAACCTGCGCCTTGCATCCTGCCACCTCGACCCACCGCCAGCTCACCGATGAGCAGCTGCTAGCTGCAGGCATCTACCCTGGTATGATTCGTCTCTCCTGTGGTTTGGAAGACCCCAAAGATATCCTGAGTGACCTTGAACAAGCATTTGCTGCTTTGGCCTAAATCACCGAGTACAAGCGGCATCTTTATGGTGCCGCTTTTTGTTATGACGAGCTTGAACTAAGTATTTGGAGGGATTATGACCGCGAATGAGCATAAGGATTTCGCCGCATTGGCACTCGAGATGCACCGTCAACATCACGGCAAAATCGAGGTCATCAGCAAGGTTGCGCTCAATAATCGTGATGATCTCTCTGTTGCCTATACTCCCGGTGTTGCCGAACCTTGTCGCCAAATTGCGAGCAACCCTGATGCGGTATGGGACTACACTGCAAAGCGCAATCTTGTTGCCGTTATCTCGGATGGTACTGCCGTACTAGGGCTCGGCGATATTGGACCTCTAGCAGCTATGCCTGTCATGGAGGGCAAGTCCATCTTATTCAAACAGTTTGGCGGCATCGATGCCTTCCCCATCTGTCTCGACACAAAAGACCCTGATGAGATTGTCCAAACAGTTAAGCGATTGGCGCCTGGCTTTGGTGGTATTAACCTTGAGGATATTTCTGCTCCGCGCTGCTTTGAAATAGAAACACGTTTGCGTCAAGAGCTTGATATTCCTGTCTTTCACGATGATCAACATGGCACAGCGATTGTCTGCTCAGCAGGTCTTATGAACGCATTGCGCCTGGTGGGAAAAAAGCTCGAAAACACGCGTATCGTTATCAATGGCGCAGGATCTGCTGGCATTTCTATTGCCAAGCTGCTGGCTGAGCTTGGTGCGACAAATATTGTTTTATTGGCTCGAAGAGGAGCACTGGCTCCCGGTGAAAACTGGATGAATCCCGCACAAGCAGCCATGGCTCTGCGCACGAACCCCGAGCGCATTCATGGTCATCTCACAGAGGTGCTTCCTGGCCGCGATATCTTTATCGGCGTTTCTGCTCCTCGGGTGCTCGATGCAAAGCTCGTCTCAGCCATGGCAGATGATGCTATTGTCTTTGCAATGGCAAACCCCACACCCGAAATCATGCCTGACGAGGCAAAGGACGCTGGAGCTCGCGTGGTTGCAACGGGGCGTTCAGATTATCCCAATCAGATAAACAATGTGCTTGTCTTCCCAGGAATTTTCCGCGGAGCTCTTGATGCACGTGCAACAGACATCACTGAAGGCATGAAACTGGCAGCAGCGCAAGCAATCGCAGATATCGTAAGCACCGATGAATTATGCGAAGACTACATCATCCCCAGCGCATTTGATGATCGTGTGGCCAAAGCTGTAGCAACCGCTGTCGCCCACCAAGCGCACGTTGAAGGTATTGCTCGCGCCTAGAGGGCAGTATTTATCGTTTTGCTTCGCTACACTAAGCTTTATAAGACAAAAATAGGTTCACGACAACGAAAGGCAGACCATGAGTACAGAAACGCGTCCTTATGTTCCTTGGAAGCAAATCGGCGATTTTATGGTTGACGCCTTTGCAGCCTACGGTGTACCGCGGGCTGATGCTGAGATTTGCGCCGATGTCTTAATGGAATCCGACCGTCGTGGTATCGAGAGTCACGGCTGCAACCGCTTAAAGCCAATCTATCTCGACCGCATCAAGCGCGGGACTTTGCTACCCGTTACTCATGTCGAGATTGTGCGTGAAACTCCAACCACCCTGGTTATGGATGCGCATGACGGCATGGGTATGGTTGCGAGCCACAAAATGATGCACATGCTTATTAAAAAAGCAAAGACCCAAGGTATGGCAGGTGGTGCAATCAAAAACTCTACTCACTATGGCATCGCTGGTTATTGGGCCACGATGGCAAGCGATGAGGGTTTAATTGGTCTTACGGGCACCAATGCTCGTCCCTCTATCGCACCAACATTTGGTGTAGACAATATGATGGGTACTAACCCTTTGACCTTTGCCCTACCAACAGATGAGGAGTTTCCCTTCTGTATAGACTGCGCCACTTCCATTGTTCAGCGTGGTCGTATCGAATACTACGCACGTGAGGGCAAAAAGACCCCCGCAGGTTGTGTGGTTACCGCTGATGGCGGCACCGAAACCGATAGCCAGCAGATACTCAAAGATCTTGTGGAAGGCACGGCCGCCCTTGCGCCTCTGGGTGGTGTAGGGGATGCCACTGCAGGATACAAGGGCTATGGTTATGCGGCGGTTGTCGAAATTCTCTCGGCGGCACTGGCCGGCGGCAAGTTTATGAAGGCGCTTATGGGCGTATCTGCTGAGGGAAAGCCACAGATGTATGGCTTGGGACACTTCTTTTTTGTGATTGATCCTGAGGCATTTTGCGGCCGTAAGACCTTTGAAAAAATTGCTGGTGATATCTGCCGTGCGCTGCGCGCTTCCAAAAAAGCTCCTGGTCAAGACCGCATTTATACCGCCGGTGAGAAAGAATGGTTAGCGACACAAGAGCGTAAGGACAAAGGTGTGCCGGTAGGTTCTGGGGTACAAGCAGACCTTATTGCCATCCGAGACGAACTAGGGCTTCCCTATCATTTTGATTTTGAAAATCTCTAAAGAGCGTCGTTGCCTTATTGCTCAAAAGGAGAAGCATAATGAGTATTCGTGATGATGCTCGCCAGATGAAACTTAGTGCACCGATACTTGCTGCCAGCGATATTGCCCTTCGCAATCATGCGCTTGAGCTGGTAAAGCAGGCTCTGCTTGAGGCGAAAGACACAATTTTTGCAGCAAACGCTGCAGATGTACAAGCCGCCAAGGAAGCAGGAATTGCAAGTCAGCTCATTAAACGTCTCTGCTTTGATGAGCACAAACTAAACGACGTATGTTTGGGCATCGACCAGCTCATTGGCCTGCCCGATCCGCTTGGAGTCATCACACTTGATCGCGAGCTTGATGAGGGTCTAGAACTTCGTCGTATAAGCTGCCCCATAGGCGTTATCGGTGTCATCTTTGAGGCACGCCCCGATGCGCTTGTGCAGATTTCAACCCTCTGCATCAAGTCGGGCAATTGTGCAATTCTTAAGGGAGGACGTGAAACCGCCAAAACAAATCGCTGCCTTTTTGTCCTCATCCACGATGCTATTCTTAAGGCAGGACTTCCTCCAGCCTGCCTCATGCAGGCAGAATCTCATGCTGATATTGATGAACTACTGGGTTGTGATGGTGATGTTGATCTGCTCATCCCGCGCGGTTCTAATGCCTTTGTCCGCCACATTATGGACAATAGCAAAATCCCTGTAATGGGTCATGCCGATGGAATCTGCCACAGCTTTGTAGAACAGAGTGCAGACTTTGACCAAGCTCTGCGTGTACTTATTGATGCCAAAACACAGTATGTAGTTGCCTGCAATACGATGGAGACTGTCTTGGTACAGCGCAGTATCGCTCAGGACTTTCTACCCCAATTGGCTGCAGCTTGCGAGGCAGCTGGCGTGAGTCTGCACGGCGATGACGAGGTAGCCCGCTACCTTCAGGTAAAGCCCCTAGGCGCAGACGGCTATGCGCACGAATATCTCGCCCTTGAGCTCAGTGTCAAGCTTGTAAAGGATACCGAAGAAGCAATCGAACATATCAATCGCTACGGTTCTCATCATACCGATGCAATTCTTACCCGCAATGAGAGCGAGGCCAACAAGTTCCTGCAGATGGTTGACTCCGCAGGTGTCTATGTCAATGCATCGACACGCTTTGCTGATGGCTACCGTTATGGCTTTGGCGCTGAGGTGGGTATTTCTACGGGCAAGATTCATGCGCGCGGTCCTGTAGGACTGGAAGGACTCGTAACCTATAAGTATTTGTTGCAGGGGCAAAACCATATTGTGAGTGACTATGCCTCAGGCAAGCGTCAGTTTACGCATCGCAACCTCTAAGAGCCAAGTGGCACGCAAGTTCAGCTGCAACCTGATTGATTTGAACTAGCTACGGTCGTGGTTAACTGGGCGGTAAAACAACTCACTAATTTTTGCCGTATCGCGCGTTTGTCCAAGCACCCACATAGTCTTGGCCACAAGCGATTCAGAAGTCATGTCGCCACCCTGCAAAATACCAGGTTTGTTGGCGTAGGCACGTCCAACTTCATATACGCCTAAATCGAGGCCTTCCTCAGGTACCTGTGTCGTCATAACCAAACTGCGTTCCGAGGCTATCCACTCGTCTATCGCATGCTCATACGATGCATCGGGATACTCTGGAACACCGCCTATACCAAAGGTTTCAAGTATGATGGCATC
The DNA here is from genome assembly GCF_947253395.1 of uncultured Olegusella sp. GTDB lineage: Bacteria > Actinomycetota > Coriobacteriia > Coriobacteriales > Atopobiaceae > Olegusella. The sequence goes on along the minus strand of NZ_CAMXYY010000059.1, from coordinate 2,684 downwards.
ATAGTCCGCCTGAAGCAGAGCAAAAATTGAAGGTTGAAGCTTGGGCGTAAGCTTGATAACAATCACACGCTCGTTCAACTTGTCATAAAAGCAAGGCGTTCGCGCTTGTCTGTCGAGTTTATGAGCAGAACTAACGCGAACAATTTGATCATTACGTATGAGCGCGAGGGCTGGATAGTTAACGCTTGAGAATGCGTTAAAACTCATCGTACGCTGTTTGCGAGCCCGCGTTCCCGCAATCACCTCACCCCCAAAAACCACGCTCACATCACTGCTCTCATCATCGAGTACATACAGCAGACTCTGGTACACATTAAGTTTGGCATCGGTAAAGGGATTGCCCATAGGCTGCTGTGATCCCGTGAGCACAATTGGCTTGTCATTGTTTTGGATGAGATAAGAGAGCGCCGCCGCCGTATAGGCCATCGTATCGGTGCCATGTAATATAACAAAGCCATCGTAGCTATCGTACTTATCACGAATTTCTTGAGCAATACAGAGCCAGTCACAAGGGCGCATATTTGTTGAATCGATATTCATCGGTTGAACAACATCGAGCTTGCATAAACCCTCGATGAGCGGTACTTGCAATGCTAATTCTTTGCCTGTCATGGCCGGTGAAAGCCCTGCTTCACCAGCAACCGAGGCGATAGTACCGCCTGTGGCTATAAGCAATATGCGCTTCATGCAGATTCTCCTTGGCATTGCTTATCAAGAATAAAACGAATTCGTTGTTCTAAATGAATCTGGTTAGCACAGCAGCTCACCAGTTCACATAACAGCTGCTTAAGCTCACTGTCCTCATCTGTAGGGATACTCTCTGTACCTTTAATCGCAGCAGAAAAGAGTTCAATAAAACTCTGGTAGGCCACTTCACGCGTGTATTGCGCGCGCTGAAGCTCGAGTAAACTGCGAATATCATCGAGTTGCAGTATCGTCTTTGCAATTGCTACAAAAATAAGATCGCACACATGATTACGGTAGTAGAGCTTTTTTATAGGGCGATCGATAATGTCTTGCTTGACATAGTTGGAAACCATCGAAGGTGTCAGATACACACTCCCCAAGGGCTCTAGATAACCATTAATCAATCGGCATGTTTGTTCAAGCAAAAGACCTACATCGGGAATGTCTCGTAGCGCAGGCAAATAAAAGTCCGTCAGCAATACTTGACAAGACTCTTGCATTTCTTTTTCTGTTTTACTCACTTTGTTTGCTCCTTAGCAACTATGCACGTAAGCACACCTTTACAAATTTTATTGTTTAGGTTCTGCTTCGTCAAAGATGAGTTTGTTAATTTGTGTGTGTGGTTTTTAGTAAACCTATAATCTCATATTTATATTGATACAATTAAGCAAAAGGAACAAGGGAGGTTACCATGCTCGATCGCATTCCTTTACCAAAATATAGCCCCAGCGAAGAAGCTGTTAATGCTATCTCGCATCTTGCCGGCGTTGGACTTGGTCTTTTTGCATTGGGCTGGATGTTGCGCTCTGCCCTTGAGGCGCCTACTATCCCAACGATTGTCGGCATTGTTGTCTATGCACTCTCCCTGATGTTGCTCTATGGCGTGAGTACCGCTTACCATGCACTACCTGTAGGACGAGCAAAGAAAGTGCTCCGCATTCTTGATCACTGCTCTATATATTTGTTGATTGCTGGTTGTTATACGCCCATTGCACTCATTGTGTTTTGGAATACAGCTGCTGGAAAATTACTGCTTGCGGTGGAATGGGGTATTGCAGCGCTGGGAATTGCCGCTAATGCCTATGATATGACAGCAAAACCTATCAAGGTACTCAGCCAAATTAGCTACCTTTTGATGGGTTGGGCAATCATGCTCATTCCCCTGCCCACCCTGTTTGAGGTGGGACACAGCTGGCTCGTTTGGATTTTTGCGGGTGGACTAGCCTATACGATAGGCATCATCTTTTATTTGGCGGGCAGCAAATATCCATCTATGCACTGTGTCTGGCATATCTTTGTACTGTTGGGGTCAGCCATTCAGATGATTGGTTTTATGCGTATGCTTTAGCGCATATCACAGATAGGCGAAGCAATGGCGCCGTTCAGATGATTGGCTTTATGCACATGATTTAGGCTTGCAAAACCTGTAAGGTTTGATTCTTGTCAAAACTTTGGCTTGAGTCTTGTACTCAGCAAAGATTGTGCCATTGTTGAGAGCAAGCTTGTTCTGCGAAAGGTTTATTTGTGCGATCCAAGGCCATTCAAACATCCGAATCACTTGAGCTTGCGCTGGTATTGGCACTATCTGGTGGCTTGATGGATGCCTATTCCTATCTCGCACGTGGCAAGGTATTTGCAAATGCTCAAACAGGCAATCTGCTTCTTTTGGGTGTCAATCTTTCCACCGGCAACTGGGATGTCATTGGCCGCTACCTCTCCCCCATCATCGCATTTGCGCTGGGCTGTATCGCCTCCGAGCTCATTCGCCACCGTCACAAACACGAAAATCCAAAGGAGCCAGGCATCCACTGGCGCCAGCATGTTGTGCTGGGAGAAATCGTTTTGCTTGCTATAGTTACTTGCTTAGGATCCGACTATAACCTTATTGCCAACAGCCTGACTTCCCTCGCTTGCGGCATGCAAGTACAAGCTTTTCGCAAGCTGCATGGACATGCTTTTGCCACCACCATGTGTATCGGCAATCTACGTAGTGGTAC
>NZ_CAMXYY010000058.1 GCF_947253395.1 uncultured Olegusella sp. | reverse complement strand
GCGGCCCTGCTTGCCAAACGCCACGTTCTGTTTCAGAAAAAATGTCAAAAGCCACGTTCTGTTTCAAAAGGCCTTGACGTTTGCCCAGGTAAATTTTTCTTGCGTGAAATGAAACGTGGCTTTTGGCTAAAAAAGTGAAGTAGAACGTGGCGTTTGACACCTGGTGTGAAATGAAACGTGGCCTTTGGCGCCTGGCATGAAATAGTACGTGGCTTTTGGCACCGGGCGCGAAACAGCACAAGGCTCCTGCAGTATCCTTCTATCCTCATCTTTTCCGTCGCGCAGCCTTCGTAACGGGTGGACAAGAGACACGAGGCACGCGATAGGAATCCAACAATGCCTGGAAATAATTGCTGTCACAGACATTAGCATACGAAAACCGTATGACGCGCATCTCACGGGTGATGCGGGATTCGCGCAGACGTTCTTCGGCAAGTACCTCTATGGAGGTATGACTGTGTGTCATTGCAGGGTCACTATACTTTTGGCGTCCATCTAGCTCGCCTGCGATGGCACTTCCGTCATCGCATGTCCAGTAGTAATCAACCCGGTAGTGTGATCCAGAAAGAGAGTCCGTTACATTTACTTGTAGCTCTGGAACACAAAATCCCAATTCAATCATTTTTGCTCGTGCAGTTGACTCGCCTCCATTTTCGGATAATGCATTCGCAAAGCGAGCAGTTAAACGTGCCTGTTTGATGCCCCGGAAGCCATGCCCCAACTCGTCAATTTGCGCACCGAGCCAGCCTGCTGACTTTCTCGTTGCACGAAGCGTTGAATCTGCAATGCTGAGCCCGTTGGTAAAATCCATCACACAAAGGCATTGCACTGCGGCTGCTTCCAAACTCACTATAGGAATTCCCGCATGAAACTCTAGGGGATGTCGCGGATTTATCATTTGAGAGTTAAAGCGGTGATGAGTTAGCAATCCCGCTTTACGATTGGTATCCGTTGGATGGCAGAGATGTATGTGGTGTAAAAATTTATAGTTGATTGCAAGGCCATGTGCCGCCGCTGCCGTTGGTCCGCAAAAGATCCAATGAGGGTGTCTTTCATGCAGAGCGCGTGCAATGTGCAGATGTCTCTCTACAGGATTGAGTTGGTTCCAAACTTCAGTGCGTATAAAAAGCCCCTCCAGAGGAGAGACAACCTCGCCTCGCTGTTTTAGACGGAAGAAAGCTAAGCTTTGTGCTTTATTTACTGGCCCTAAACAGCGTGTTTGTAGCTCTGCTTGGTCAAGCAGTATCGAAGCTTTTTGTGATGCAGATGCGCCCATGTAATCACCTGATCTCGTCGGAGGCTTTTAGTCTGATGTTAAAAGTAGCTCTGTAAAAGCTGACTACATAAGCGTATCGCTGCTGGTAGATTAATTGTATGAAGGAACTCTGAGGTATTTGACATACGTCAGTCTGGCCAAATCAGCTGACGGCAAGCTGAGTGCAGGGTGCTGCAAGCCAGTTGCCAGCTTGTGCAAAGTTATGTCAAGTAAGAGCGAATTCGAGGTTATTTAATAGTAAGGGGACTTGTGATAGGGAAGTTTTCAACAATTGGATGGTTGGAGCTTATCTCCACACTTTCCCGTAGCGAGTGGTGCTCAGCTTGTCAGGTGCGACGAAGTGTTTCAAACAACATTGCTTCGCTTATTAAAAGCCACGGATCATTTCAAGCAGAGTGGCCCTGCTTGCCAAACGCCACGTTCTGTTTCAGAAAAAATGTCAAAAGCCACACTCTGTTTCAAAGAGCTTGACGTTTCCGCAGGTAGATTTTTTTCGCGTGAAATGAAACGTGGCTTTTGGTAAAAAAAGTGAAGTAGAACGTGGCGTTTGACATCTGGTGTGAAATGAAACGTGGCGTTTGACGCCTGGCATGAAATAGAACGTGGCATTTGACGCCTGGTATGAAATAGAACGTGGCGTTTGACGCCTGGTATGAAATGAAACGTGGCCTTTGTTGGCGCTTGGGAGCTGCGCTGATAGCGGAAAGGACATAAGGACGATAGGACAACAGAAAAGCAGATTGACTGTTACTCGGCAGCGGCGATGGTAACGAGCAGTTCGCGGAGAACGGCCTCGGGGGCGACTTTGGGCAACGTATGATCAGCATCTGCGATGATGACTTCGCGTGCGCCAGGAATTGCTGTGGCGATGCGATGGGTTTCGCTTTGCGGAATTTCGTCGAGCTCACCTGCCATAACGCAGACAGGACAAGCAATATCTTCCAAGCTCGCAGGATCAATATGTGGCTCGACTACCATCATATGAAGCAACTCTGCTATATCAGAGGCCTCTGCACGGCTGGGGGCTGGCGTACCGTCTTCGTAATAGGCAGACTCATCACCAGCAACAGACCAAGCGCGATATGCCTCAGCGGTTTCTTCAAAAAAATCATTGCTGCCCATAGTGTCAGGCGAAAGGTTTGCGCCAATCGAGCAGAGCGAAGCCACACGTTCCGCATAATCGCGTGCCATCAACAAACCTTCGATAGCGCCATCAGAAAAACCTAGTACGTGTACTTTTGCGAGGCCTGCAGCATCAAGTGCAGCAATAGCATCAGCGCACATGAGCTCATACGTGAGCGGAGCAGTGCCTCTTGTGCTTACGCCTTGAGCTCGAGAATCCACCGCAAGTACTGTGCGCCCACAGCCAACCAACGCATCAATCACTGCACCAAAAATTCCATGTTCCTCACCGTTGCCGTGTAACATCAATATGGGGTAGCAAAAAGGAACAGCGGCATTCACTACCGCAGGTGCCCCGTCCGCTGGCGCATAGAGAAATGCGTGAATATGGGCCCCATCCTTGGTGAGCACATCAAACTCATGCGTGAGCTGTGTATGCGGGCGCGCATAGGGGCGTGGAATATGCAGGGGTGGCAACTCGGGCGTGAGTTGGTCTGGGGATAATTCAAGCATGTTTATCTACCTTGACTCGGATGCTTCTCAAAGAAATCAAAACGTGGAGGTAAAGTTACGATAGCATGCTCAGCCGGAGTCTGGCCAAGCAGTGCGACCAATCCTGCTGGATCCTCAAAGCAATGTTTCCAAGAGAAGAAGAATTCTGACTCAAAGCCCAAGTACTCGCAAATCTTTTCGCAGCCAGCAGGTACGGCGGGATGCATGAGCAGCGTCGTTGTGCGTAATGCTGCAAAGGCATCAGCAAGCGCTTGCTCGTAGGCAGCATCATCGCCCTTGGCGGCCCTGCTTGCATTGCCCCAACGTTTGTTGGCAGCGCGAGCAAAATCATCTACGATGCCTAGAGCACTGTGTGCATCAAATACGTGAGCTGCACGTTCAAAGGCAAGCACAGCTTCACGGCATTCATCAACAACTTCGGCATTGGCAGCTACTGTGGGCAGGTGGCCCTTACAGATATTTGCCGCACCATAAAAGCAGGAACGTGCTAAACGATTAAAGATATTCGTCAAAAATGCGCTTTCTTTAAGAGCGGGGTCAGCCACACGCGGATCATCCTTTACCAGCACTTCTTCACCGGTTCTTTTGTCCTTGTGTGAGACAGAAGTGTCAAAAGCCTTAGGGGAGAAGGATACCGCTTTTTGATCGAGGGCCAGCGACAACCAGTGACAGCGCAGCTGTTCGGGCGTGTAGTAATCAAGCAGTTCGGCTGCCATTGGAGGTTTAATAGCACCCGAGCTGGAGGCCTTCTTATTCATAAAGAGCACGTGATAGTTGGCAATTGGTGTGTCCTGCGTGAGCTTCCAATCAAGTGCTGTCCACATTGCGGGCTGAGCAACGCAGTAGAAATAGATGTTATCTTGGCCGATGAACTGATAAACCTTTGCTTCGGGATCGCACCACCATGCGCGCCAATCGTGATTGGCGTAGCGTGGCGTCTGGCCTTCGCTACTACGGTTAGCATCAAGTGCGAGTGCGGTTTGCACAAAGGAGATAGGTGCCCACAGACTTTCGGGCCAGCACCATACAGTTAAATCTTGGTTTGTAGCAGCAGCAGAGCCATCGATATCTGGTGCCGGTACACCCCAAGAAATATTGCCCGTAATGCGGAATGGCAGCAGGGTTTTGCCTGTGCGGAAGCGAATCTCGGCGCCCTCCAAAACACTGCGTGCTTTGTCACGATCTTGCCAGTTGTTGAATTCGACCGAGAAGGACGACTGGTTTTTCTCGGCCTCAATGGTTGTGTGCTGAGGCAGCTGTGCTTCAACGGCATGGTAGGCCTCGCGAAACTTGGTCTGGATATACATTACTGGTGCCACAAGCGACTCACGCACCGTCTTGGTGACAATAGCGCGCACTTGAGGATCGGCGTCCCACTCGTCCATGAGTTCCTCGAGCACGTGCTGGTATTTCGGTAAATCAAAGTACCAGTTTGCAACGGGGCGCAGCTCGGGTGTGGTACCAGTGAGCTGTGACACAGGTGCAATAAGCTCTTCGGGATCAAATTGGTGACCCAAATCGCATTCATCTGCGTAGGCTTTTTCGGACTTGCAACCACGGATGGGGCAGCGACCGATAACCTGGCGACCATTGAGGAACTGCTTGGCTTTGGTGTCATAAAACTGCAAAGTCTCACGCTTGATGAGAACGCCCTTTTCATACAAACGATAAATCAAGGTATCGGAAAGTTCTTCATGAAAATGAGCTGCTGGCTCCAGTCCAGAACCTGCAAAGATATCGAGAGAAATGCCATAGGCATCAAGTGAGGTCTTTTGCGCTTCGTGATTGTCGCGTACGTAGTCTTCGATGGTGCCCGCATAGCCTTCGTCCTCGACCTTCTTGCGATAGCCCTCCATGATGGGTGAACCATAGCAGTCGGTGCCCGAAACAAACAACACGTTTTTGGCACCAATGCGGTCGCGCAGAAAGCGGGCAAAGAAATCCGCTGGCACAAATACGCCACCAATGTGGCCAAAGTGCAGGTTTTTGTTGCCATAAGGCATTCCGCCTGTGATAACGGCGCGATGAGGGAAGTTTGGGCGATTTACAGAAGACATGCGTACTGCTCCTAGAGTTGATGGCTGTGCTTCGCGATTATCCCACAACGCAGCAGACAGCGGGCAGGGAAGTTGGGCGCAATAGATTGTGATGGTATTGTGATGACAGACTTATATCAGAAATATCGTCCGCCAAGCTCAGATTAAGAGCAGGTGGAGAAGGGTACTATCCACTTCGTCTTTTGGATGCAGCCAAGAGGGCTGCGTCTGAGAAAGGAAATGCGATGTTTTTTCCAAATGCGATGTTTTTTCCATTGATAATTTTGCTGCTCCTTGGTGGTAGCGCAGTGCTTTCGACGGCGTATGTTGTGCGTCAACAGCACGTTGCAATCGTCGAGCGACTCGGTAAATTTCATGGCATTATGTTGCCTGGCTTTCATGTGAAGGTACCTTACGCTGATCGCACCTTTGATGTGGACTTGATGACCGAAGATCAGCATATGACCTTTGATGCCAAAACTTCTGACAATGTCACCATTGAGTTGGATGTGTCTATCCAGTATCACGTTGACGCATCTGATATTCACTTGGGTTCTGAGAGTGGTATTTGGAAGAGCCGTTACACCCTGACTAACCCTGTGACTCAGATGCAGGATTATCTGGCAGATGCTCTGCGTAGCCAAATTCCTAATCGTAGTCTTGATGAAGTCTTCTCTGAGAAGGATGCCATTGCTCAGGCAATTGACGAAGCAGTTGCGGCAAAGATGCTGAACTATGGCATTGTGCTGGTAACTACGCTGATTACTTCAATCCGTCTGCCTCAAGAGGTTCAGGAATCGATGAACCATATCATCGCATCCAAGAATAACCTTGAGTCTGCTACCAATGATGCAAATGCCGAGCGTGCAAAGACGGTTATCGCAGCAAAGGCTCGCGCCGAAGCTATGGCAGCCGAGGGTCAAGGTATCGCTGACCAACGCGTTGCTATTGCTCGTGGCATCAAAGAGTCCATCGATACCATTAAGGGATCTGAGCTCACTGAGGCCGATGCCAATCGTTTGTTTGAGTTTACCCAGTGGATTGATATGATGCGCGGCTTTGCCGAAAAGGGCGCATCGACGGTAGTGTTACCCAATGATTTCCGTGAGAGCACGTCTCAGTTTGAGCAGTTTGTCTCTGCTTTAGAAACTCCCCGTGCCTCCAGTGATGATGGGAAAAACTAAGCGTCTACCTGCATAAATGCAAACAATTTGAAACTCGGCAGCTCAAAAGGCTGTCGAGTCTTTTTCAGTGCGTATTCATAGTCCTCACAAATGAGTCTGCTATGCTTGCCTTGCTGCAAAGCTCACTTGCCGCTCGAACGCTCCATCTTGAGGAGGTGGCATGGAAAAGCAAAACGCCACGATAATGCCTCCACTGCAGAGGACAGCTCCTCATCCTGGCACACCCTTGCTTTTGCATGCTTGCTGTGGTCCTTGCTCGCTTGAACCGCTCAAACTTTTGCGGCAGGAGGGTTGGGATCCCCTAATCTGTTGGACTAATCCCAATATTGCACCTGTAGCCGAGCACGACTTACGTCTGCGTACCCTGCAGGCTTGGGCACATGATAGTGCTCACGTAGATGTTATCGTAGCTGGTGATGACCGTGAGAGCTGGGAGCGCAAGGTGGCGCCTGCCGGACTCAAGCGCGAGCGTCGCTGTCGTGCTTGTTATGCACAGCGTCTTGAGGAAAGTTGTCGTGTAGCTGTTGAGCAGGGCTTTGAATATATCAGCACAACGCTGGTAGTCTCGCCGTATCAGCTTTTTGAGGTCTGCCATGAGGTGCTTTTTGCGTTGGCACATCGTTACGGCCTTACGCCGGTCTGGCGTGATTTTCGCCCGTATTATCCTGAAGCGACTATAGAGTCGCGTGAGCTCAATATGTATCGCCAAAACTATTGTGGTTGTCGTTTTTCAGCAGCAGAGGCCGCACGTGACCGCCAACAGGCACGTGATGTTCGCAAGGCTGCGCGTCAAAAACAGCTTGGCTAGGGGGATTGATTTGGCGAGGGATAACCGTATCCAGCCTGACGTCTTACTTTGTTCTATCTATCCCTACGATGTGCTCCAAACTCCTCACGAATTCCTACATTGGAGGAACGTATGAATAATGGCATGATGCTCCAAGGTTTTTCTTGGTATCTTCCTGCAGATGGTCAACATTGGAAGCGTATGGCACGGCTTGCGCCGACGTTGGCACAGATGGGAATCACGGCGGTCTGGCTGCCGCCTGCGTACAAAGCAGCTGAGGGCGGCGAGAGCGTTGGTTATAGCGTGTATGACATCTGGGATTTGGGTGAGTTTGACCAGTGTGGTTCGGTACGTACCAAATATGGCACCAAAAAAGAATATCTTGCGGCGATTGCTGCCCTGCAAAAGGCAGGTATTCAGGTGCTGGGTGACATCGTACTCAATCATCGTATGGGTGGTGAGGAGACTGAGCATGTGCGTGCATTCGAGGTTGATCCAGCCGCACGTGAATCTGACGTGACAGACGAAAAGACCATTTCTGCGTGGACCCGCTATCGTTTTCCTGGACGTAACGCTCAATACTCTGATTTTCAGTGGGATTGGACCTGTTTTCACGGTACTGATTGGGACGAGGACACGCATCAGACAGGTATCTTTCGCTTTGCTGGCAAGGAGTGGGACGAGGATGTTGACCATACTGAAAATGGCAACTACGACTACCTCATGGGCAACGATGTTGATGTCAACAACCCTGCCGTTGAAGCAGAGCTGATGCGCTGGGGTGAGTGGTATATAAAGACAACGGGTCTTGATGGTTTGCGTCTTGATGCGCTCAAGCACGTGTCAAAGTCTTTCTTTCGTCGCTGGATTGCTCATTTACGTGAAAAATGTGGCTGTGAACTTTTTACCGTAGGTGAGTATTGGTCGCCTGAGCTGAGCGAACTCGAAGCATATCTGGGCGAAGACGCGCCCATGAGTCTTTTTGATGTACCGCTACATTACAAGCTTTTTGGTGTGTCAAATAGTATGGGCAGCATGGATTTAGCACAGCTTTTTGATGGTACTTTGGTAGCAAGCAAGCCTGTACATGCAGTGACTTTTGTAGATAATCACGATACCCAGCCAGGCCAAGCATTGGCATCTACAGTTGCATCATGGTTCAAACCGAGCGCTTACATGCTGATATTGCTGCGTGAAGCAGGCTATCCTTGTGTCTTTTATGGCGATCTCTTTGGTGCTGGAGCCGAGGCGAAGGCTGGCGAAGAGGGAGAAGATACGCCCGCGTTGCCCGTGGTGCGTAAACTTCCCTTGCTTATGGAAATTCGTCAGCGTTATGCATATGGCGTACAACATGACTATTTTGACGATAAAGACACCATTGGCTGGACGCGTGAAGGCGATGACGAACATCCAGGCAGTGGTATTGCGGTGGTAATTACTGACGGGGAGGGTGGCACCAAGCACATGTATGTGGGTACCCAGCATGCGGGCAAAGATTTTGTCTGTGTCGTGGGTCAGGAAGATAAGGTAGTAATTGATGAAGAAGGTTACGGTGACTTTAGCGTTGCTCCTGGTTCGGGTAGCGTTTACCTTGAGGCCAAATCTGCAAAGGCACTCAAGCATAATCGTATCCTGCGTCGTGCCGAGACCGCACCTTCAATTGCACCCGCCTCGCTCAAGGGTGCTCATCCTGTACCTGCCAATTTCGCTCCTTGGCGTCGTCGCAAGTAGGCTCGTGCTATTGTTGTCGCGGCCTTTTGTTTCGTTTGCGAGGAGCTATACACATGCCTATGCGCACTGATGATTTTGATTATGAATTGCCGCAAGAGTTGATTGCGCAAACCCCTGTCGAGCCACGTGATTCGTGTCGCTTGCTGGTATTGCATCGCGATGCGACCTCAGACGGGCGTCCTGCGGGCAGTGTTGATGACCGTCACTTCTTTGACATACTTGACTATCTCGAAGCGGGAGATTTGCTTGTTGTCAATAAGACTCGCG
>NZ_CAMXYY010000057.1 GCF_947253395.1 uncultured Olegusella sp. | reverse complement strand
GCGCAGTAAAGTTTGCCGAAAGCAAAGCTGCACAAAGTGTGAATGCAAGAGATCGTTTAAGAGTTTGTTTTACACCACTATGGAAGAAATGCATATCTGTTATCACCTGCTTTCCACTCATAACAGCTCAGGAAAATGATTTCAGCTGAGCACTTTTGCTAAAGCAAATAGTCCTAAATAGACTAGCAGAGTACCCATTGCAGCACATATTCAATCGCTTCAATTGCTTATATCTTCATACTTGGCAAAGATGATGCAATTATCAATGATTTCTTTTTAACAATTTGGTGAAGTAGTTCATTTGTGGCAGGTTTAGCAATATTGCTGGTATAAACGCTGTCGCAAATGAACTAAATCCAACAATAATCAAATAAACAAATATTTGAATTAATGAGCCAGTAAGCGGAGAAACCATTTGAAGCAGAGTAAACACACCATAGCCGCAGGCAGACCCAATCGCACCTAGACCCAAGCTCCACAAACCCGAAAGATATACCGAACGCATTCGAATCGATTTTATATATGACTTCAGCAAATGCACCGAAATCACATCGACGACTACATAGTAAAGAACACTACCTAAGGCAACAGCAGCTATGCCTAGGTACTCAGTTGCCACTGCGGTAAATACAATCTGAAAAACAGAGGCTACTATGTGGGTAAATGCATATGAGATCATTTTTCGAATGGACGAAAACGTCTTTTGAAAATAGGTAACCAAACCATATGCAGGCAAGCCAAATGATAAAACAGCTAAATATTGGGCAGTAAGCTGTGCGCTTTCCTTACTAAATGCGCCCATCCTAAGCAGCAACATCAATGGCTCAGCAAACACAATGAGAAACATCGCGCAAGGGATGAGGAAAAAGACGATGTCAGATGCCCCTTTTGAGAAGCATTGGATAAAACCTTTTTTATCTTTTTTCGCATAGAGCTGCGCAAGTTCGGTGAACATCGCTGTGGTAATAGGGATAGAGAATACCGAGTACGGAAGCGTATACCACAGGCGTGCATAGTACTGGACAGAGCCGCCCTGCTCAGGAATTGCAATAAGTGCAAAGGTATTCATAATAGCTACAGTCACAAATGAGCAGGCAGTCACGATAAGAGTTGGAATGCCTATAGCAAACGTATCTTTAAGTGCTGGATCAAGCAGGTCGACATGAAAAGAAATTTTTATTCCATGGCGGCGTAAACTTGGAATCTGCAGTACTACTTGCACGAGTACTCCGAGAGGATTACCCAGTGCCAACAGTAACAGTGCAAGGGGGAAATTGATTTCCTTAAAAACGATGAACAACACAAACGAAGCAATCGTTACTATATTGTTGAATATAGGCGCAGCATTTGACCAGAAGTAGTCGCGCTCAGCATTTATTACGCCCGAAATCAATGAGGACAGTGCGTAGAGCAAAACTTCTATAGCAAAGAACCGCAATAGCCAAACTGCGTTTGCCATATCTGATTGATCGGTTCCTGCAGATTGGATATAAACCAGCTGGGCGGCAAATACAATGCATAGAACGGTTAATACTGTCATTAAAATAGCAACAAGTGATAGCAAATTTGAGAGATATGAATTTGCTCCATCTGCGCCCTTGTGTTCCTTAACTGACACATATACGGGCAAAAAAGCGGTAATGATCATACCACCTAGGACAAGTTCATAGAGCTGATTGGGCATATTGTTTGCCAAGGTATAGCAGCTCGCAAGAAGCGAAGTGCCCAAGGCATAGGCTTGCGCCCACACTCTCAAAAATCCCGTAATTCTACTGATAATAACTAGCACACCCATCATTGCAGCTGAACGACCCACAGAAAGGGATGTAGCGCCACTCTCAGAATCAGATGTCTTCAGATGCGGGAAGCTTTGCTTGCTATCCATCTTGCATACTCTAAGAGATTCCTTATTAGATTGAGCAGATTTCAGATGCTTGGCAGCCATAAAATCCTTTCAAACAACCTACCATTGTGTCCCCTATTCTAACCGTCAATCTCTGTACCGCACGCGCTCGGCAAAAACGCACTAAGATGCTAAGAATACAGCCTGGAAGGAGAGCTCATGTCAAAGAATGCTATCTCATCATTTTTGAAGCATCACAAGCCCTACCTCACATCGGAGGGGCGTCGCGCTCTGCTAAAGGCTGGCGCTGCTGCGATAGGTGTCATAGGAACTGCGGCGTTTTTTGTTGCCCCACGTAGACGCGACTGGCAAACAGCCGCCAAGTGGAAGGAAATCGAGAAGCACCGCTACGCACATCGCGGGCTTTTTGATGTGCCGCCCTCAGCGCAGGCTTACCCCAAAGGTATGGCAGGAGACCCCTTTAAGGGTGTCGGCAAAGGTGACGGCATCATGCAGTTCCCCGATAAGATTGTACAGTTCACCGACAAGGTAATCACCAAGAGCCCCGATGCCGTAGTAGCTCCACCGCTGTGGAAAGACGATGTCAGCGATTGGGCAAATCTTGTGCCCGAAAACTCCCTGCCCGCATTTCGTGCCGCAGCTGAGGCTGGCTATGGTGTCGAGATGGATGTTCGTCTCACTAAAGACAATGTACCTGTCGTTGTACATGACTCTGACCTTGAGCGCGTATGTGGTCGTGCGGGTTTTGTCGAGCAACTCACCCACGAGGAGCTCTGCGAATATCGCCTGCTTGACACCGATGAACAGATTCCCACTTTTTCGCAGGCCATTGCACTCTTTGATACCGATCCTCAGACTAAGCACCGTTGTGCACCAGTGCTAATCGAGCTCAAGACTACCGTTACCAATTACGCTGACCTTGTACGTTTGGTAATGCTCACGCTTGACCGATACGATGTAGATTACTGCATCCAAAGTTTTGACACTCGTGTGCTGTGGTGGTTACGTCGCCACCGTCCTGGCGTGTTGCGCGGACAGCTAAGCGAGGATTTTTTGCTCGATCTTGGTACCGAGAAGTACGGTTTGCCTTTACGTGTAGGACAGTCTTGGCTTTTGTGCAATGTAATGGGTAGACCAGACTACATTGCATACAAGTTTGCCGACAGACACAATCCCTTTGTGTGGTTGGCGACGCGTCTAATGGGCGCACGTATGATGACATGGACCGTACGCAGCGAAGCCGACCTCGCCGAATCTGAGCGTGAAGGTGCTCCTGCGATTTTTGAGCATATTCGCCCCGAAACAAAATCGAGGTTGAGCAAGTAAGGCGTGTGGAAGGAAGGCGCATGCACCTTCCTTCAGCACTCCCCTTCTGTATCCTCCTGCACCCCACAGGTGATGCGATATATACCTTATTGCTTGCTGAAGGTTCGATAAAAACTCTTTTACTTACAGCGGGTTCAATAAGCACCTTTTACCAAATTGCAAGTCTTATAGCACCTTTTTACCCAGTTAATCAGCCAAGACCCAAACACCCGCTTAGTTAAACGACAGAGTGACGGTCTCCAAAACCGTAGACGGGTGGGATTATCCCCGCGTGCGCGGAGTAGAAAAAGAAAGCGGAACCAAAAGGACCAGTTGTAGTCCGGGTTCCGCCTCACTTCCTTTATACCACACACCAGCTGAGGGATTATCCCCGCGTGCGCGGGGAGTAGCGTTTGTTCTAACGCACGACTGCGCGTTGTTAAAGGTTCGCAGTTGTTGAGCGCAAATAAAAATAGGCCTATCGTCTCGCATACGGCGTGGCAATAGGCTCTTGTTTACCGTATCACAACCTTCGAACTTGAGCTTGACACGTCCTGCAAGTGTCAGGATCATCCCCGCGTGTGCGAGGAGCATTACTGACAACTCAAAGCTTGAGTTCAACTTTCTTACGCTCGGTAGAGGTTTTGTAAGCTTTAAAGTCTGCACTAACCTCGCCGCTCTCGGGGTTTTTGGATTGTGTGTCCTCACCCTTGGTGGGGTCATCCAGCATAAATAAACCTCCCTCTTTTGTGCTGAGCCTATCTCAGCAACTAGAAGGGAGGTTAAAAGGTAGCTCACGCGGTCAATGTTTAGACTTGGGATAACTCGAATAGAAGCGCATCACAAATTTTGCCGTACTCGTTCAGCCCACCGTCAGAAATACCGCGCATCTGTAGTTCGCTGCTCAGCTTTGATTCGGCATCAAACCATTGGTCATCTGTAAGGGACGATAGGTCGCTTGGAATGCCTAGCGCACTAAGCACCTTCTCCTGTTTCTTGGTTGCTGCCATATTTGAGTGTGCATACAACATTGCTTGTTTCAGCTCCTTTGTAGCAGCAATTGGCTAACTTGAAACACCTGAACTCTCTATTTCTCAACTCTAACAACTTATGCGGACACTAAAACCTATCCTTTTCACATTCAATATCCAAAGAGTACCTTTATTTCAAGTTCTTACTCGTTCGCATAAACACTTGGAATAGTATTGTTTGAAACGTAATTAAAATTAGATTATCTGAACATATGTACTCAGATGGGTTATTTTTAGGACAGCTTGAGTAGTTTTATCTACGTAGCAGCTTTATTTCTTCCTATGACAAGAAATTTACTCTACAAATCAGTTGACCTACGCCACAATACCCCCAAGCGCATCCCATCTCACTAAAGCTTTCTATGAATCGCGGCGAACTGCTTGCATACGTCAAAAATAAATAGGCATCGGGCTAAATATCCTTGGATGTCGATGCCTAATAATGCAATCTTCCACAATTCACATAATCGCAGGTGATTTTGCAACGTTGCTTCGCATCAAACGTAGCCACTTAGGACTTGCAGAATATAAACTCATAGGTATCGTCAATCTCAAAGTAGACTCTGCCAACACAGCAGCACTTACACTCGGCGAAGAAATATTTCCTGGCTTCCATATGAACCATTGTCGCCGGATCTCGGTTCTGCTTGATAGTAACGTGCCAGACGAATTGATTGAGGGTCCCATCACGAATTCTCGCGTGCTAACGACGTAAGTAGAAGGAATCAAAAAAAGATTAAGTCAATCAAGCCATGCGCCAAGGAACTTCGATGAAGCTAATCAATTGTAAGCTTTTCTTGAGTATTACAGGTCGCCCCGTAATAGGTAGCGCATCAAATTTATATGCATATTTCTAAAATAGACATACTTAGCAAACATGCTCTCTGCCTCTATTCCTAGAGGCAGGAATCACTGCAATCTCAGATTGCAGTGATTCCTCAAACGATATTTTCTTAACTACCAATTAATTCCGATAAAAATTAAAAAAGTAAATTAATTATATTCACAAGTTAACGCTATACACTTATTAATAAATCTCAAAACTAGTTCCAGTCGAAGATGCGTCTGGGATTATCTACTAGCATCTTGAAATACTCCTCCTCAGAAATATATTTAAGTAGATAATCTCTTAAATCTGACAGAATATAAGCAAGACCTGGTTTACCACCGTACGATACAAAATAGTCTTTCTTTCCCATATCCCCCGATAAACACAGCCTGTCACTACATCCTGCTTGGATAAGCTTTGCAATTAATTCCACGTGTTTTTGGTCACGATTAGCAAGATCTCTTCCAATGTGATCGATTGAAAGAAACGCGCCACGCTCACAAAGGGTCCGCATATATTCAAAATCCATAGTTAGATCAGTATGCGATAAGCAGACATGTTCAAGACTAAAACCATATTTCTCAAATAAATCAAGCTGCTCATGCCCCATAGTTCCTTTGTCACAATGAGTAATAATTGGAATCTTATAATCACGCATTAGAGGTACAACCATCGCGAACGACCTACGTTCACGGCTAGTTACCTCATTAAGGGAAGTCCCGAGCTTAGCTGCTCCTGGCTTCACCTTGTAATAGCCAATACCCTCTTCAATTTCGTGGCAAAGTTCAGTTTCAATCTCACTTTCAGATAATTCATTGAACCATCGTGGCAACCATAAGTCTTTATGAAAACCTGTGACGCACACAACATTTATCCCTGCTTTTAACGATATTTCTCGCAAAGCTTCAACATTGCGCCCATAAGCTAATGGCGTAAGATCAACGATTGTGTTGCCGCCTGCCTGCTGAAAATACTTTGTTTCCTCGATGCTTTTCTCAGGAATATCGAGCGTATATGCATAGTAACGTTGCAATTCATCAGGAATCACATAAAGATGTTCATGAATATAGGTGACGCCAAGTTGATTAATGCTGACTGGACCAAGAACAGTGTTGACGATTGCCACTTCTACCACTCCGCAATGGTTCCATCATAATTTTTCCAGCTTGGATTTCTCCAAACTAAACCTTCTGCAGAAATTTCCTTAATTTTTTCTTCGTCCATTATAAGGCCGAGACCAGGTTCCGTTGGTACTTGAATATATCCATCTTTAAATTCGAAAATCTCTTTGTTTTGGACAAAATCAAGCAAATCGAATCCTTGGTTGTAATGAATCCCAAAACTCTGCTCCTGAATGAATACATTGGGTGAACACACATCAACCTGAAGCGTCGCGGCTAACGCAATGGGACCATATGGGGCATGTGGAGCAGCAGCCATATCAAATGCCTCAGCCATTGCAATAATCTTTCTGGCTTCGAGAATGCCTCCACACATAGAAACGTCAGGTTGAACAATATCTACCGCTCCCTGAGAAAATAGGTGCTTGTATTCCCAACGAGTATATAAACGCTCTCCAGTAGCTATTGGAATTGGCACCTCTGCTGCAATGGCTGCAAAAGATTCCCAGTTTTCAGGAAGAACAGGCTCCTCAATAAACATGGGATGAAACGGAACTAGTGCATTGGCAAGAACTTTTGCCATAGGCTTATGGACGCGACCATGGAAATCAATTCCAATTTCAATAGCGTCTCCACAGACGTCTCTAATGGAGGACACCCTGTCAATCACAGCTTGGACTTTATCGTAGGTATCAACATAATGAAGCTCTTCCGAAGCATTCATTTTTACCGCGCGAAAACCACATTCGAGGCGATTCTTTGCTTCATTAGCTACGTCAGAGGGTCGATCCCCTCCAATCCAAGAATAAATGCGTATTCTATCGCGAGCTTGTCCTCCAAGAAGCTGCCACACAGGTACGCCAAGTGCCTTGCCTTTAATATCCCACAAAGCCATTTCAAAGCCAGAAATTATTGTTCCGTTAATTGGCCCACCCCGGAAAAACGAACGATGTAACTCTTGCCAAAGACGTTCGATTTCAAAAGGATCACGGCCAATAAGGCGTTCAGAGAGTTCTTTTGCGCCCTCAATAACAGTGCGAGTCTTGGTGCCGGAAATCATTTCCCCCCAGCCCTCGACTCCATCATCGGTTAATACCTTGCAGAAAATCCAACGTGGCTTTACCTCATATATCTGGATTCCTATTATCTTCAACGGAAACATCCTCCTTCAAAAAGAAGCGAAGCCAAAATGACTCCGCTTCTTACTGATCAGTAACTCAAAAATTCATTGCTAACCAACGAAACTTGCAAGCCATTGAAGAATAAAGCCAATTACATGCTCACCAGCATCCTCAGTGGAAATAAATTCCATGCCTTGCGGGAGCACAAATCCTCCAGAAATAGCAAGTTGGGTATGAACAGGCGCGAGTATGGTCGCAATCCAAAGAACAATGCAAGTGATGATAGTAGTGGAAAGGATACCACGGAAAATATTGCCCTTACCAAATGCTACCGGCCAAGCAGCAAGCCACATTGCCTGATAAGCAATATCTGCAATTGGGAGGAGTTTATTACCAGGAAGAACTGCAGCAAGTATAAGAGTAATAGGAACCATGATAATACCAACAGAAATTGCAGACTCATTAGCAATGGTCAGAGCAGCATCGACGCCCATAGTAAAGTTTGATCCTGGGAATCTTTTTTGAAGAATTTCCTTTACAGCATTTGCAAACGGCAGCAAGCCTTCCATCAAAATCTGCATCATTTTCGGAGTAAGAACCATAGTCACAGAAGTGCTCATTGCAACAATGAGAATGGCGTCGATGGGCCTCCCAGCAAGAATGCCAATCAGAGCGCCGATAATGAATCCCATAAACATTGGCTCGCCTACAAACCCGAACTTCTGTTGAACGCCTTGAGGATTAATATCAATCTTGTTGATACCAGGAATGATATCCCAGAGTTTATTTAACGCAAACGCAGCGGGAGCCCAAATGACAGAATTCGAAGTCGGGAAGTTTACACCTTCAAGTTCAAAATAGTCTTCAACAACAGGTGTAGTCCAATCTGCAATTTTTATTGTTACAATAAAGTCAATTGCAGCAGCAATGATAGAAAGCCAAGGATTCCCATTACTTGCATACCAAACCAAGGCACCTGTAAAAATAAAGTGATTGTATGACCAGAAGTCAACCATAACCGTATTGGTTGTTTTAGTAAGCAACATTAGAGCATTAATACCAAGGACAACAAATACAACAACTGCAGCAAGGGGAAACGCCCACGTTGCAGCTGCACGCGCTGGCCAACCTACGTCCATAATTGAAGTTTGAATGCCCCAATTAGTAACCATACTGGAAACAGAACTAGCGACTTGGGATACAAACCAATTGATAACCATATTTACGCCGGCAAAGCCAATGCCTACAAGAAGGGCAGATTTCAAAAGGACATTTAGCTTGACACGAAAAATCAAGCCGAGAACCAGGATAATGAGAGGCATCATTACCATAGGTCCCATAGAGGCAATGACTTGAAGTGCGGTAACAACGATCTTCATGCTCTTTCCTTCCATTAGCTGCGATGAATACTTACTCTGCCTTTAGCAGGTCAGCAATTTCTGCCTTTGCATTCTCCTCGCCGACGCCAGTTACGAAGGCTGTCCCTTTGATTACGGGGATATCGCCCGTTTCAACACCTTTAAACTTTCCTGTTGGAACAATAAAATCAACTTGATTGGAAGTGAGATTGCCTTGTACTTCGGAGAACTTACACTGAATTATCCTCGGCTCAGGAGCTGTCTCTTATACACATCTGACGCTGCCGACGAAACCTTATGG
>NZ_CAMXYY010000056.1 GCF_947253395.1 uncultured Olegusella sp. | reverse complement strand
CTCCATCTTTTTCCTCATATAAAGACCTACTGGAAGTCACCCGCATTAACTTGTGCCATGAGGAAGTCCTCATCACGCTTGCGACCGCGAGCAAGCTCGGCTGCAGCAACAACAGGTACCCAATAGTGGATCTTTTGCTTGGCAACATCAGCCTTGCGCGTGTAGAGCTCAAGATAGCTCTCAGCCCAAATAGGATGACGAAGCTTGAGGAGCAGATACGTCTGGGCAGCATCCACCACAGGATCACCAGAGGTAACGTGTGCCCAGTCGCAGATGTAGAGCTCTCCATCATCGGCAACGATGATATTGCTCGGAACAAAGTCACCATGACAAACTGCACCGATGTTGTGCAGGCTATCAACACGCAGCTCAAGGTCATAACGGGTTGAAGGATCTATCGCCTTGACCGAGTGGACCATACGAGCAAGCTTGTCCTTTTGACGATTAAGCAAGGGTGCCTTGACGTCTTGAACAGAAATCTGCAAGTCAACCATTATTTCGGTGAACTCTTGAAGCTTGTCTAGGTCAGGATTGTTTTTGTCGGGGTAGGCAACCTCACTTGCAATCTCACGCAAAGTGCGACCAGGGATATAGTTATTAGCAATAGCCCAGCTGCCATTCCACTCACCACCCTCAATGCGCGAGACCTCAAGTACCTCAGATACCTTGATGTCAGTGCCCATAATACGAGCAGTGTTGAGCGCCTCATTAAAAACATCAGAGGCTGGCTTTTGGTCATTAAAGACCTTCACCACGCGGTTACCATCTTGGTAAACAACCTTGTTAAGACGACGTGCAAGTTCGGTTTTACTATCAGAGAGCTTCATGTCCATCCCTTCTTTTAAGAAACGGTACAGATTGGCTTATGCGTCGTAAGAACTAGCGGGACGACCATAGTAGGCGTCGAGATAAAGCTCACGGATCTCAGAGACCAGCGGATAGCGAGGATTGGCGCCTGTGCACTGATCGTTGAAGGCGTTCAGACTCATCTCGTCGAGGGTATCAAGGAAGTACTTCTCATCAACACCGTATTCGGCAATGGTGTGTTTGACACCTACATGGTCAAAGAGCTCAGCAATCTTTTTGAGGAAGTTCTCAAAGACTTCTTCATCCGTCTTGCCCTTGCACCCACAGTAACGGCCACACTCAGCATAGCGGGCCAAGGTCTTGGGATGGTCATACTGAGGGAAGGTCCCCATCTTGACGGGACGCTCAGAGGAGTTGTAGCGCATAACACGCTGAAGCAACACTGCATTTGCCCAACCATGAGGAATGTGGTGATAAGCGCCCAGCTTGTGAGCCATAGAGTGATTGACACCCAAGAAAGCATTTGCAAAGGCAAGACCGCCCAAGCAAGAAGCATTAGCCATGTGATCACGTGCCTCAACATCGTTGGGGTTGTCATAGGCACGAGGCAGATAATCAAAGACATTCTTCATGCCACGCAGAGCCCAAGGGTCGGTAAAGTCACTCGACATAACCGAAACATAGGCCTCAAGGCAGTGAGTTAAGACGTCAACGCCCGATGCGGAAGTCAAGCCCTTGGGCTGAGTCATCATGTTGTTGGTATCTACGATGGCCATATTGGGCATAAGTTCGTAGTCGGTGATGGGGTACTTAATGCCTGTAGTGGCATCGGTAATGATGGAGAATGGTGTTACCTCAGAGCCAGTGCCTGAGCTGGTAGGAATCGCAACAAAGAAGGCTTTCTTGCCCATCTTGGGGAAGTCATACACACGCTTGCGAATGTCCATGAAGTCCATGGCCATATCAGCAAACTTCTCCTCGGGGTTCTCATACATTGACCACATGATCTTGCCACAGTCCATAGCAGAACCGCCACCGATAGCAATAATGCAATCGGGCTCGAAGGCGCGCAGCTGGGTCAGACCCTCTTCTGCAGACTGGAGCGTGGGATCGGGAGCTACATTCCAGAAGCTGGAGTGGGCAATGCCTTGAGCGTCTAGACTCTCCTCAATCTTTTTGGTAAAGCCAGACTTAAAGAGGAATTGGTCGGTCACGATGAAAGCGCGCTTCTTGCCATAGACGGCGCTCAGTTCACGCAGGGCCACAGGCATGCAGCCCTTCTTGAAGTAGACCTTCTCGGGAGTACGTACCCACAGCATGTTCTCACGCCTCTCTGCCACCGACTTGGTATTGAGCAGCTGGTGGACGTCAATGTTGCCGGAGAAGGAGTTGCCGCCCCAAGAGCCGCAACCCAGCGTTAGTGATGGAGTTAGAGCAAAGTTGTAGATGTCACCAATACCACCTTGCGAAGAAGGAGTATTGATGAGAACACGGCTGGTCTTCATAGCAGCAGCATGAGCGGAAATCTTTTCGCGCTCATTTACGTTGACATAAAGCGAAGCGGTATGACCATAGCCACCATCAGCAACCAAACGCTCTGCTTTGGCAAGAGCTTCCTCAAAGGTCTCAGCCTTGTACATGCCAAGCACAGGAGAGAGCTTCTCGTGAGCCATCTCTTCTGCAGGAGAGACATCGCTAACCTCACCGATAAGAATCTTGGTGCCCTCGGGAACCTCAACGCCTGCCATTTGGGCAATGGTATGGGCAGACTGACCAACAATCTTGGCATTAACGCCACCATTGATGATGACAGTCTTTTTGACCTTCTCGAGGTCATCACCGTATAAAAAGACACAGCCACGATGCTCAAACTCAGATTTAACTTCGTCATAAATGTCAGTCAAAACAGTCACAGACTGCTCGGAAGCACAGATCATGCCATTATCAAAAGTCTTGGAATGGATGATGGAGCTTACGGCAAGCTTGATGTCAGCCGTAGAATCAATAATGGCTGGTGTGTTGCCAGGACCAACACCGAGAGCAGGAGTACCTGAGCTATAGGCAGCGCTAACCATGCCAGGGCCACCCGTAGCCAAAATGATATCAGCCGCGCGCATAAGACCATTGGTAGCAGCGAGCGAAGGAGAAGCAATCCAGCCAACAACACCCGCAGGTGCGCCTGCGCTAACGGCTGCCTCAGCAATAATACGAGCAGCCTCAGCCGTACAATTCTTTGCACGAGGATGCGGAGAGATCATGATTGCATTGCGAGTTTTAAGGCACAGCAAGCACTTAAAAATTGCCGTAGAGGTGGGATTGGTAGTAGGAATAACTGCCGCTACAACACCTAGGGGCTCTGCAATCTTGGTCATGCCAAACGCAGCATCTTCTTCGATAACACCGCAGGTCTTGGTATCTTTGTACTGGTTGTAAATGTATTCGGAAGCAAAGTGATTCTTGATAACTTTGTCTTCCATGATGCCCATGCCCGTCTCCTCGACAGCCATCTGAGCAAGCGGGATACGAGCCTTGTTGGCTGCCATTGCTGCTTCATAGAAAATCTTGTCAACTTGCTCTTGGGTGTATGTCGCGAAGATGGCTTGTGCCTCACGCATTTGCGCAAGCGCTCCATCGAGCGCGTCGTCGCTATCCACGACGATATAGGCCTGTTTGTCTGCCATGGCTCCCCTTCCCATGTCGGATGCGAGTTTGCCTTACCCTCTATGGTACTAGGCATAGCAACATTTTTGCATCAAAAAGCGTATTCAATTACGTAAAATATGGGTTGGCCAGCACTCTGTATACAAGTAAGCCGGGCTATGCGAGCACAGATACTTCGGTCTGCTTATCCGCACAAGTTCATGCACTTCTCAGATAGTTTAAACACCCATGAACAAAGACCCATTGACTATGCGGCAAGCAAAATTTCAAGTTGGCCAATAAGGAAATCCACACTCCTGTGACGACAATCAAGACGATAAACTTCAAGCCCGTCCAAAGGACCACAGTAACTAAGCAATTCATTTGTATTGGTTGGTTTTTTTACAGCAAGCTTTTGTGCGAGAGCCACCTCAATATAGGGACCAAAACCACCCTGTAGGGTAGATGGTGCACAAGCATTCAGCCTATCGCGCTGGCTTGAGTCGTTTTGATTGCGCAAAAGCCCAGGATAATAGACATGCTTTACCACAGGATGCGCCACCAAATATGCTGCTACAGCAAGAGCAACATCGCTCGACTCATGCCATAGCTTCTCGTAAGCACGATAGAATAAAAGCAGTACGTCCTGCTTGCCTGCATCTACCTGAGGTAGACGGTCTATAAGTTCCCGAACCCGCACAGACCAAGCAGAGCCCCTGCGAGGCAGTGAAATCGCTACCATTCCCTTTGCGCTACTTCCGCAGATATCTTCCAAACGCTCAAAGCACACATCAGCACCTAGGCGAATTGCTGGGCAAGCAAAGGCGCTACAGTTACTCGTATTGACCAGCAGAACCCTTCCTTGCTGGTGAGTCCGTTGTGCTTCTGTGCGAATATCAGCGCAGCTTAAAGGGAGGCTGCCTAACACATCCAAGCTATTAAAGGTTCCGCAGGTGCTTGCCAGACTCTGCAGATACGCAACTAGCTCTGCGTCATTACCTGCTACAACGCGGGTATAAGCTTTGCCTAATAAGCGTGAAATGAGCTCTTCTAGCTCAGTTTGACTCATAGCCATTCCTTAGCAGCACACATCATTGTCTTTGCTTGCTTTAGTTCTTGGAGATTCTGCTTTTGAGTTTGCCAACCCAAGAGCTTGGTTGCACACTACGCATTCTCTGTAGCTGGTTTTGCTGCCAGTACGTCAGCGAAAAGACAGCTTTTGTCATCTGATTGCTCACACTACGTTTAGAATCGCTCGCAAGAGTGACTAGCTGATCGCCGCCGGCCTCCATGACAGCTTTTGCCTCAGCACCCACTTCGCTAACCTTGGCCTTGAGCCCAGATGGTGCTCCTGCAACCACCTGATACATACGCTCGCCACGTTCTGTAAGCTCGTCATCTAGTTCTTTGACCTTCATCTGAAGCTCGGACAATACCGCCTCAGTCAACGCGAAATCTGCACCAAAAATAGCTGCTGCAATAAGCGCAATCACTTCTAGCACTAAGGGGTTAAGCGATGACTCAACGGAGGCAAACCAAGGAAATGCAACCCTCAGCGCAAAGGAGCCCACCACACCAAAAATCAAAGAAGCTGGCAGGCAGATACGTCCATGGATATTCAATGGCAAATGGCTGTAGTCCCACCAACGCGCATTAAAGCGCTGCTCAAGATACCAAGAAGTAGAGTACTCAATGACAATACTTCCTGCTACGCAGATAAGAAACGTATGCAGTAGAGGTAAGGCACCCGTCCATTTTTCAATAACAGCAAAGACAAGCTGAGCACTGAGAACACTCACACCATAAATGGGACAAATCGGTCCAAACAGGAAGCCTCGGCTTTGGAAGCTTCCTGAATGAACCGTGCAAAAAAGAGTCTCCCACAGCCAGCCACAAAAACTAAAAAAGAGAAAAGCAATAAAACTTCTGGCAATGAGCATAAATCCTTACCTACTCTTTAGTTGCGCTCAGAAATCTCGGCGGTAATTGCGCTGACAAAGTCATCAAGCTGGCTCTGATGGGTTTCATTGCTGCGATCACGAACAGAAATGTATCCGCCATCACGCTCCTGTTCACCCAAAATTAGCATATAAGGCACACGATCAATACCACGCGCTTCACGAATCTTATAGCCTATCTTCTCGTCACGGTCATCCACCTTGACACGGATACGCGCATCACGAAGCACATCGGCGACCTGGTGAGCATAGTCGCGGGTTTTTTGAGAGACAGGCAAAATCTTGACTTGGCAAGGAGAGAGCCACGTGGGGAACTTGCCTGCATACTGCTCGGTCAACATACCAATAAAACGCTCAAAACTACCAAAGCCTGCGCGATGAATCATGATGGGGCGCTGCTTGCTGCCATCAGCTGTGGTGTATTCCAACTCAAAGTTTTGCGGAAGTTGGAAGTCAAGCTGGATGGTACCGCACTGCCACTCACGACCCAAACAATCCTCTAGGTGAAAATCAATCTTAGGTCCATAGAAAGCACCATCACCGGGGTTAAGCTTGTAGTCAACACCGAGCTTCTCAAGGGCATCCTTAAGACCCGCCTCAGCACGCTCCCAATCTTCATCAGATCCCATTGAGTCAGCGGGACGGGTAGAAAGCTCAACGCGATAGGGGAAGCCAAATTGCTCGTAATAAGCAGTAATCAGATGCGCCGTATCGGTAACCTGCTCGGTAATTTGATCAGGACGAATGAAGAGGTGAGCGTCATCCTGCGTGAAGGAACGAACACGGAAAAGACCATGGAGTGCGCCACGGAGCTCATGGCGGTGGTCAAGTCCTGCTTCTGCAAGCTTAAGAGGCAAGTCACGATAGCTGCGAGGCTTGTTCTTGTAAATGAGGCAGGCACCAGGGCAGTTCATGGGCTTGACGGCAAAATCCTCATCGTCAATTTTGGTGGTATACATATTTTCTTTGTAATGCTCCCAGTGACCTGAGGTCTCCCACAGCTTGCGGGACAAAATAATCGGCGTTTGAACCTCGTCATAGCCATGACTCATCTGCATCTCATGCCAATAATCCATGAGGGAATTCTTGAGTAGCATACGGTTGGGGAGCCAGAAAGGAAAACCTGGACCCTCGTCTGCCATCATAAAGAGTTCCATCTCGGCACCAATTTTACGATGATCGCGCTTCTTGGCCTCTTCAATAAGACGCTCATGCTCGGCAAGCTCTTCTTTATTACGAAAAGCAATACCACTGATACGCGTAAGCATCTTGTTGTTGGCATCAGCTTTCCAATAAGCACCGGAAACAGCGGTGAGCTTGAATGCCTTGAGTCCTTTGGTATACATGAGGTGAGGACCAACACACATATCAATATAGTCGCCCTGCTGATAGAAGGTAATGCGTGCATCCTCAGGCAAATCACCGATATGCTCGACCTTGTACTTCTCACCACGTTCCTGCATCAGCTCAATAGCCTCACTACGAGGTAGCTCAAAGGTCGAAATCTTTTCGTTGGCCTTGGTAATTGCACGCATCTGCGCTTCAATGGCAGGCAAATCATCTTCGGAAATTTTGGTATCACCAAGGTCAATGTCGTAATAAAAGCCATTCTCATTGGCAGGACCATAGCCAAAGTGGGCTTGGGGATAGAGCGACTTTACAGCTTCTGCCAGGATATGTGCTGCCGTATGACGGATAACGTGAAGCTCCTCCTCAGCGGGAATCTCATCCACATGACCATCGTTAAAAAGAACCTTCATGGAAAACCTCTCCTTGCAAATAAAATTCAGCAATACCAAGGCGCTTGCCCGCGACCATGAGGCCGTATCAAGAGGCAGGCGCCTAGATAGTTGGCGTGCGCATGATTTCTTCAAGAGGCTTCATTGAGTTGTTTTTCATCGTGGGGCAATATCCCCAAGGATGCCACATACTTCTTGCCTCCCAGCTAAACGACATACACAGACTGTCTTACTTTACAACACTCTACACAGATGCAACAGCGCCGCCATATTTTCTGGTGTAATACCACTTTCCTGATGCACATATGCAGCGGTGTTTCGCTCAGAGTGGGCCTTTTAAAGCCGTAGCAGACAACGTGACTTTCTGTAGATCCAAGGCTAAGCCGTAGCTAAAAAAACACCCGCTTGAAAGCGGGTGTCAAAAAGTATCTGAAATTTAAATTTACTGGATATGCGTACGGCAATAAGGACACACTTTCCAGTCAGCATTTAAAGGACGGTGACACGTTGGACAGACATTGCGCACCTGTGTGTTGCAGATAGGGCAAACAACAAAGTCACGGTCAATAGGAGCTCCGCACTTAGGGCAAATACCGTAGTGAGACAACTGATGCTCACGCAGAGCAATATCCAAGTCCTGCTCTTCTCGATCTACCAGATAGCTGGATGGACGAAGAATAACGTAGGCCAAAAGACCGACTATAGGAATGACCGAAATAATGGCCCACAGCCACCAAGGCTCAGCTCCACGACGTTGTGCATCACGAATAACATAAACAATCGAAAGGATGTAAAGCATCACGATGCAAGCGACGAAGAGGTACAAAACCATGCGAACTTCGGGCGTGATAATTTGATTCATAAGCTCAGACATGACTACGGTAGCCTTTCAACGGCGTTAGTTGCTCGAATCATAATAGCAAAAGGCGCTCATTTAGATAGGCACAACAACAATTGCTGGCCGAGTTGTACAAGATAGGCATATGAAACTAGTGCTTTGGCGGCACAGGATGACCAAGCAGAGCCGCAATCTCGCCTGCCAGTGTGATAGTGCCACAGCATACACAGTCTTGATGAGCATCAGCAAGTGCCTTAAGCGCTTCTGCTGTGGTGGAATAGATAGCACTCACTTTTTTTCCTGCCTGCTCAAAACAGGCGGCAAGTTCAGCTGCTGGCAGCGTACGTAAAGAATCTGTCTGCGTACAATAAATCTCAGGAAATTCAGGGACGAGTAGGCGCACAACTTCTTGGTAATTCTTGTCAGCAAAAATCGCACAAAGTAGAGCAGGGCGTTTGGAGACATCAGCTTCGATAGCTTGTATTGCTGCAATAAACGCAGCGATGGACTGGGGATTATGACTTGCATCCACCAGTACCAGCGGATCTGTTCGGTAGACATCAAAGCGTCCGGGCGTGGGACAACGTACAACCGAATCATAAAGTTTATCTTCATCCAGCGCATGGCCAAGGTAGTCTTCGGCAAGCTGCACGGCACAGCAGATATTTGCCGCTTGATAGTCAGGTTTGAGTGCAGAAATATCCTGATAGCTTGCTCGAGTACTCGTGATATCCATCACCATCGACCCGCCTACACGCTCAGCATGTCGAGAAATGCGATAGCGTACATGAGGCAGCATCTCATGTGCCGCAGGAGTTCCAGGATGCAAAAGGCCTCTCACATCGATTAGCAGCTCAGGGCGCACAAGGGTGGGTATGACGTTTTGTGCCTGACACTGCGCAAGAAAAACATCTTCGACGCTCGAGGGAGTCGCTGTTCCCACACCAAGTACACAGCTGCGACTAGTCTTAATAATGGCAGCCTTTTCTGCAGCAATCTCTTCAAGGGTATCACCGAGCACTGCCATATGATCTAGGCCGATACCCGTAATTGCACAGTTAGTGATGTTCCCGTAGGCAGAGGTAGCATCCCATCTACCACCCATGCCACATTCCAGTACCACCACATCAACATCAGCTTCGGCAAAAACAACTGCTGCGGCTACCGTAATAAGATCAAACTCTGTAATGTCATAAGGACGCTCTTTTGCCTGCATGCGACGCTCATTAACACGCTTGCCTGCCTGAGCTGCTGCCGAAAGACCATGTGCAAAGCTCTCCTTTGATACGGTATGTCCGCCAATTTCCATACGGTCGGTATAGCTCGTAAGGCCTGGTGAGGTATACAAAGCGCAGGCAAGACCTTCGCCCGTAAGAATGGCTGCGGTATAACGCGCCGTGCTGGTTTTGCCATTAGTGCCAGCAATTTGCAAAGCATCGAAGCATAAATCAG
>NZ_CAMXYY010000055.1 GCF_947253395.1 uncultured Olegusella sp. | reverse complement strand
TCAAAAGCCACACTCTGTTTCAAAGGGCTTAACGTTTGCCCAGGTAGATTTTTTCGCATGAAATGAAACGTGGCGTTTGGCTAAAAAAGTGAAACGCAACGTGGCTTTTGGCAAAAAAGTGAAGTAGAACGTGGCTTTTGGCACCTAGCATCCACAGAGCAGGCTTCTAGCGCGGATGTGTATATTTCCCGCACGTCCTGTCTTTATCTAACTCAATCTCAGCTTAGGATAAAGCTGGCAATTAACTCATCCATTGCATTAAAAACCAGGACACTTGAGTTTGTCGCTGAGTATGATGATCCTTTTCTTGCAGGACGGTGGTATCTTCTGATGCGAGAACGTTAAAGGCGCAGGGGATGAGGGCACAGGGGATTAAGGCGCATGGGATTCGGCAAGACAAAAGTAAGGACAGTTGCGGCTACATGCCATCATGAGAAGACTGGGGAAGAGGAAGAGACCGCTGTTTGGAGCCTCAGACCGTCTTATACTAGTAAGGGTATGAACAGAATCGACGCAGATCGTCTTCGCATATGGAGGTAGTGCATGGACATACTCGCGCCAACTGACAACGAAAAAACTACCGCAGAGCGTTTTGAGGAAGCAATACGCCAAGCTGCTCCTGGCACGGCTCTTCGCCATGCGCTTGACATGATTATTGCCGCTCATCTTGGTGCACTTATCTGTATCGGTGACGTAGAAAATGTTATCGCTGCTGGTGATGATGGTTTTAAGCTTGACATCTCGTTTACGGCAAACCGCCTTTTTGAACTCGCAAAGATGGACGGCGCCATCGTAGTGGACAAAGATCTCACAAGGATTTTGCGTGCTAATTATCACCTCAATCCCGATCCATCGTTGCCAACATCCGAGACGGGCATGCGCCACCGCACAGCCGCGCGTATGAGTTTGTTGACCAAAGCGTTGGTGATTTCTGTGTCGCAGCGTCGTCAGGTTGTCACATTTTTTATTGATGGCCGCGGCACTCAAATGCGCACTGTTCCCGAATTAATGGGCATGGTCAACCAACTGCTGGTCTCGATGCAAAATACGCGTACGCGGCTTGATCACGGGCTGCTTCGCTTGACAACGCTTGAGCTTGATGATTACGTTACGATGCGTGATGTTACTGATGTGCTCTACCTCTTTGAAGTGCTGATGACCGAGTCGCAGGAGCTGAGCGGTGTGATTACGGAGCTTGGGTCGGAGGGACGCACCATTGCAATGCAGCGTGACGAGTTTGTGGGCGACATGGACGAGACGTACACCCTGATGATTCGTGACTATGCAGCCGATTCTACCGAGGAAAACGCCCGCGC
Source organism: uncultured Olegusella sp. (assembly GCF_947253395.1). Taxonomy (GTDB): domain Bacteria; phylum Actinomycetota; class Coriobacteriia; order Coriobacteriales; family Atopobiaceae; genus Olegusella. The sequence goes on along the minus strand of NZ_CAMXYY010000055.1, from coordinate 8,290 downwards.
AATACGTCGCGCTTTCCACGAGATGCGCAATGGCGAAATGCGTTCTGCAAAGACAGTCGCTGCGGCTTTGGGCTTTGAAGACCGTAGCGAAGATTCACCTCTTACCTCTTTGGGTCTGCGCACGCTGAGTAATGTCTCGGTGGTGCGCGATGGTGTGGCCGACAAGCTCGTCAATGAGTATGGATCACTGCGTCGCTTGATTGACGCTATTGCAGCGCATCCCGAACATGTTGGTGATTTAGGCGTGCGCAATCCCAATATTTTGCTTGATACGCTGCAGCGTATGCAGGGGAACCGTGTATGAGTTACTGCGATGAGCTTTGCAAGCAGGGCGCACGGGTTGCAAACGCTGCACAGGAGCAGCGCCAAGGCAATGCCAGCGCTGATAGGTCTACCTGCGCAATCATAGTTGCGGGAGGTCTTGGTCGGCGCTTTGGAGACCCTGCAGGCAAGCAATATGTATCGCTTGCTGGTATGCCGATCTTGTGTTGGTCGGTCCTGGCGGCTGACCGCGCTGCTTCGGTACGCTTGCTTGTTGTGGTGACGCCTGAAGGATATATTGCACAGACCCAACAGCTCATCGAAGATACGCTCACGCTTATCCACCCCATTTGCTATGTCGAAGGCGGGGCGACTCGGCAGGAGTCGGTGGCCCATGGCCTGAGCCGTGTTCCTTCTTATTGCAAACTTATTGCCGTGCATGATGGGGCACGACCACTTGCACGGCCTGAAGCGTTTGAAGCCTGCATTGATCAGCTACAGCAAGATGCCATGCTTGCTGGTGCGATTGCCGCCTCACCTTCAATTGATACGCTCAAGCTTGTGGAAGGAACAACGGTTATCTCGACTCCTGACAGAAGTTTTTATTGGTGTGCTCAGACACCTCAAATTTTTCATCGGGCAGCTCTGCTTGAGGCGTATCGCCTGGCAGCGCAAGAGGGATTTGCAGGCACCGATGATGCATCCCTTGTTGAGCGACAAGGTGGGCGTGTTGCGTGTGTAAACTGCGGAAACAACAACCTCAAAGTGACGCTTCCTGAAGATGCACTTTTGGCAGAAGCACTCCTTGAACAGCGCTTGTCACAAGAAGGTTGTGGCTTTTAGGAAAATTAAGCTGGCTTGACGTCGGCTTTGAAAGGACAGGATATGCGTATTGGACATGGCTTTGATGTGCATGCGTTTGCTGATGCCGCATCGGGACGTCCCTGTATTTTGGGTGGTACTACCGTGAAATCAGAGCGTGGACTTGCAGGACATTCAGATGCCGACGTGTTAACGCATGCCCTGATGGATGCCCTGCTTGGTGCTGCTCGCATTGAGGGCGCCAACGATATCGGACAGATGTTTCCCGATAGTGATCCTACATATAAAGATGCAGACTCGATTGTGCTGCTCCAACGCGTGTGTACTCTGCTTTTCGATAATGGCTGGCAGATTATGGATGCGGACTGTACGGTTGCTGCCCAAGCGCCGCGCTTGGCACCTTATCGTCAGATGATGCGCGAACGTCTCGCTACTGCGATGCAGCTGGATTTGCAGCAGGTGGGTGTCAAGGCCACCACAACCGAACATCTGGGTTTTGTGGGCCGAGGTGAGGGAATTGCTGCGTGGGCTGTGGTTTTGCTTGAAGAAAAACAGGTCTTGAATCCGCCTGTCACACAGGCGCGTTAAAATCAGCACACGACTACTATCGAGGAGTGTTTATGCTCGTCTACAACAGCCAAAATCACCGTAAAGAAGAACTCAAGACCATCGAGCCTGGCAAGCTGCGCATGTATGTTTGTGGCCCTACGGTTTATGATCAGATTCACATTGGCAACGGTCGCACCTTCCTTGCGTTTGACGTGATTCGTCGCTATCTCACCTACAAAGGCTATGAGGTCACCTTTGCGCAGAACCTTACTGATGTGGATGACAAGATTATCAATCGGGCAAATGAGCAGGGCCGCACTGCCGCTGAGGTTGCTGAGGAATATTCCTGCGCCTTTATCGAGCAGATGCATCGTTTAGGCGTGCTCGATCCAGATATTCGCCCCCGTGCAACGCGTGAGATTGCTGCTATGCAGGATATGATTTCAACCTTGATTGAAGGTGAGCATGCCTACGTGGTCAAGTCGGGAGATGTGTATTTCTCTGTACGAAGTGACAATCGCTATGGCGTGGTGTCTGGTCGCAATATCGATCAGCTGCAGGTAGGAGCTCGTGTCGAGGAAAATACCGACAAGCGCGATCCTTTAGATTTTGCGTTATGGAAGGCTGCAAAGCCAGGCGAGCCCTCATGGCCATCGCCTTGGGGTGAAGGTCGTCCAGGTTGGCATACCGAGTGTTGCGCAATGATTCATCATTACTTAGGTACTCCCATTGATATTCATGGCGGCGGCGCAGACCTGGTGTTTCCGCATCACGAAAATGAGACTGCTCAGTCCTATTGTGCGTGGGGTCAACCCTTGGCACATACTTGGATGCATACAGGCATGTTGCGCGTTGAGGGTGAAAAAATGTCTAAGAGCTTAGGCAATTTTTACACGCTCAAGGAAGTTTTGGATAAGTATCCTGCAGGAGCGGTGCGCCTCTTGATGTTGCAGACCCACTACCGTTCACCATTGGACTTTTCTTTTGAGCGCTTGGATGGTGCTGTGGGTACGCTTGAGCGCTTACAGACTTGTGTTAAAAATCTACGTTGGGCAGCACAGAATGCTCCTCAGGATGGCATTTTGACCCAGCAGGATCGTGCCCTTGGTGCTGCTATTGATGAGGCCCATAGCGAATTTGTCACCCAAATGGATGATGACTTTAACACTGCCGGTGGATTAGCGGCCATCTTTGCGCTGGTTACAGCTGCAAATAGCTATCTTGATGTTGCAGGTGCTGAGATTTCGACTGCACTGGCACTGCGCGCTTCCGATGCCATTATCGAGCTTGCTGCGGTGTTGGGTATCGAGCTTTCCCGCGATGAAGAAGAGTTGCCTGCGGGTCTCATTGATCTTGCGCGTGAGCAGGCAGGCTATGCTGGTGATTCTGCGACTGAGGCAGCAGAAGCACTACTGGCTGCTCGCCAAGTTGCGCGCGTTCAGAAAAACTGGGGTATCGCCGACGCTATTCGCGATGGCATTGCCGCGCTGGGGCTCGTAGTTGAAGACACATCAGCTGGTGCTCGTCTTCGTGCAAAGAAGTAATCGACTCTCTGGCGCTATGCGCTTAGAGATGGGGTGTAGATTTTGAATAACAAGCAGCCAAGAAAAGATGCTCGTCAGAGCTCGTCTCGTTCGGACAAGCAGAACGACTCACGACGTGGTAATACGCGCAATGCGAGTGGTAGACGTTCCCATGAGCATCGTGGTGACAATCGTCATACAGCTGCTCGCCGTTCGAGCGAGCGTCGTTTAGGTGCAGACTATATCGAGGGTCGTCGCGCTTGTGCTGAAGCCCTTAAAGCGGGAGTTCCACTGAAACGGGCGTTGGTTGCTACAGGTGACGCGTCATTAGGAAGTCTTGTCAAGCAATTGTCTGCTGCAGGCATTCCTGTTGAGGAAGTGTCGCGCGACCGTCTTGATGTGCTGTCATCACATGGTGCGCATCAAGGCATTGCCTGTCAGGTGGCGCCCTATCGCTATGCTTCATTGTCTGATGTGATTGAACGCGCTGGCGATAAGGACGCTCTCGTTGTCGTACTTGATCATGTCACCGACCAGGGCAATCTTGGTGCTATCGTTCGATCTGCCGAGGTAGTGGGAGCTGCTGGCGTTATCATTCCAAAGGTGCGCGCGGCTGGTGTAGGTGTTGGCGCATATAAAACCTCTGCTGGTGCTGTTATGCATATCCCCGTAGTGCAGGTAGCCAATCTGCCTGCAGTGCTTGATAAACTCAAAGAAGTGGGTTTTTGGGCCTGTGCTGCGACCGAACATGCTGAGGATAGTGTGTGGTCGGCTCCTATGGGAGGACGTCTTGCGTTAGTTATGGGATCTGAGGGCGACGGTGTATCCCGTCTTGTGATGGAGCACTGTGATTTTGGCTGCAAATTGCCTCAGCGTGGACATATTGAGTCGCTTAACGTAGCGCAGGCAGCAACTGTGATGTGCTATGAATGGCTTCGCCGTGTTTCGGAGGCTGAGTAGCGTGGCAAGAAAAGCCCTGCTTGTTGTTGATGGCTACAACGTGTTACGTGCAACTCCCCGCTACGAAGATTTGATAGATGAGGATGACCATCCTGTACACATGTCTGCTGGCGGTAGCGGGCGTGCGTCGGGTGGCGGCTCGATTGACGTCGACCCTTTTGAGCGTGCACGTGAAGCTTTGCTTGCCGATGTTGCTGCGTATGCACAGGGTAGCTACGAGGCTGTGATTGTGTATGATGCTGCGCAAAATCTCTCACCCGAACGCCCCATAATGAAGGCCGCTGGTATCAAAATTGTATTTTCCGAGCAAGGCGAAAGTGCCGATTCAGTTATCGAGCGCTATTGTTCACAGGCACGTCGGGCGGGCAGAGATGTTGCGTTGGTGACTTCCGACAGGACAATTCGCTCGACGGCTGGACTAGGTCCTTATGCATCATCAGTTACCAAGATTTCGAGTGCTTTGCTTGTGCAAGAAATGGAACGCGTTGATTATGAAGTTGCACGTGAGCTCGATGAGCGTACGCATGCGCACATGACTGTTGAAGACCGCTTGGACCCCAAGACGCGTGCCAAACTTAATGCTCTTCTCGGTCGCGCGTAGTGTTGACGCTGCTGCTCCTCGAGCCCTTGTCGATAGCATGGGCTGCCATGTCAGAGTGCCTATGAGAGCGCCATACCAAAAGCGCTATGCCACGATAAGTTGGGCGCCTCCATTTTCTGCCGCAGCAGCAATGAGGCCAGCAGGGTCTGCTTCGGTAACAATAGCATCGACGTCATTGACATCTCCAAAACGTAGCAGCCCTGTTGCACCGAGCTTGCTGGAGTCCATCAAAATATAGGTCTTGTCTGCACAGTGGCAAAACGCCTCTTTGAGAGCGGCCATTGCTTGGTTGTTTGTCATAAATCCACGCTGGGGAACAAAGGCAGTGGGGCACACAAAAGCAATATCAGGGCGCAGCGAATCGAGCGAGCGCAAAGTAAGAGGACCACTGACGTAGCGGTGCCCTTTGCGCAGCAGACCGCCAAGAAAAATCACATCAGCTGCGGGCATTGAGCGGTCCACTAAATCAGCAACACTCAGATCATTGGTGACCACAGTCAGATCCTTGTGATTATTTAACGCACGCACAAGCTCAATCGCAGTGGTACCAGAATCCAGCAAAATCGAGCTCCCATTAGCTACGAGCTGTGCTGCTCGGAGAGCAATGCGACGTTTTGCTTCGGCATTAACGTTGATGCGTTGCTCCTGTACGGATGTGGTTACGGTTTTTGAAAGGGCAACCGCTCCTCCATGTGTGCGCCTGAGACGCCCATCACGGCTCAGCGCATCAAGATCCCCACGAATAGTTACGCGCGAAACACCAAATAGCTCCGCAAGCTGATCAACGCGAACTTTCCCCTTTTGGTCGATAGTGTTCATGATTTCGGCGCGACGATCTTCGACAAAAGAAAGATTAGTAGGTGCTGTGTTGTTTGCGAGCTTCTTTGTCATATGCTTTCCTCTTTACGAATATGAAGAAGATGTGCTTTCGCTTTTCTTTCTCAAAACAAGTTTATAGCTTTTCTTTTATTGCGTTAAGACAAAAAATTCAGAGATATCATTCTGCGGCATATAAAAGAAAGCAAACGCCTATCACAGCATTTCAAATATATCTAAAATACGCTGTATACCTGCATAAATGAAGGCAAAAATTAAAATCCAAACGACTTAAAATGAGCTTAGCTCTTAAGAGAAAAGCAAGATTTCTTACTTTCTTATTTTACATATAAGCAAGTAAGTCTTGTGGTAACGAAAGTATAAAGCAAGCTCATTTCGAAAAAGAAGGGTGCCTCATGTTTGTTGATACCAAGCACATGTTGCTCGATGCACAGGCTGGTCATTATGCAGTTGGTGCGTTTAATGTCGAAAATCTCGAGTTCGTTATGGCAGTTGTCGCAGCGGCACAGGAGAAGAACTCGCCAGTTATCTTGCAAACCACGCCTGGATCTGTGAAATATGCGAGCTTGGATTACTTTGTTGCCATGGTGCGCACTGCTGCTGAAGCGGCAAGTGTTCCCGTCGCGCTGCATTTGGATCATGGGGATGGCTTTGATCGTTGTGTCCAGGCAATTCGCGCGGGCTATACCTCGGTTATGATCGACGGCAGCCACGTTTCTTTTGAGGACAATATCGCCCTCACAGCATCGGTTACAAGGATTGCCCAGGCCATTAATCTGCCTGTTGAAGCAGAGCTCGGCAAAGTCGGCGGCAAGGAAGACGATGGCCCTATGGTTGCAGGCGAAAATCCTTATACTGATCCCTACGAGGCAGAGGAGTTTGTGGCGCGCACCCATTGCACGAGCCTTGCGGTAGGGGTGGGAACTGCTCATGGCGTTTATCACGGCACTCCTCATATTGAGCAGGGCGTGCTCAAGGCCATTCGTAGCCGTTTGGAAATCCCCCTCGTTCTCCATGGCACTTCTGGTGTTCCTGATGATCAAGTTGCTGAGGCAATTCGAAACGGCGTCTGCAAAGTGAACTACGCTACCGAACTTCGCCAGGCTTATTCCAAAGGCTATATGGATTATATGGCGAGCAATCCTGCCAATTTTGATCCCAAAAAGCCTGCAGCTTTGGGTATGGAAAACATCAAAGCAGTTGTTATGGCTCATATGGACAACCTAGGCTCCACCAATAAGGCATAGTGTGTTGCATCTACAGCTCAGTTAAATCTACCAGTGCTCAAGGGGCGTATACAGTTCATTAGACCACACAGAGAGGCTGCTTGACACATATCGCACTTATATAAAGTGAGACGTATTCGATAAATGCCTCTCTGTTTTACAAAGCAGATACGGTAATTGATTCAAGTTATCAGTTGCCGTATCGTTTTTTTGTGCCTTGAAAGCCTTGTATGTCAAGGGATTGAAAAAGCAGAGGGTGCAAATGCTCTCTGCCAAATCGTAAATTGCAATAACAAGTTGAACATGGACAGTTGAATCGTTCATCAGGCAACACAGGAGTAATTTCTGTCAAGTTTGTCCTCGAAGAGTTCATCTGGGGTGCGGTAGCCGAGCGACTTCCGTGGAAGGCCATTGCACCAGATCTCAATCTGAGCAATCTGTTCGTCGGAGTAGCTATCAATTCGTTTTCCCTTGGGGATGAATCTGCGGATCAGACCATTATGACGCTCTACGGGTCCCTTCTCACAAGAGGTATAGGGATGGGTAAAGTAGACCAGTGTTTTGCTCAAGTCTTCCAGCTCGGACAACCTCGAGAACTCGGAGTCGTTGTCTGTCGTAATTGTCTTGAAGGTCTCATCCCAGTGTCCGAACTGGCTGCGGTCATTTGCTTCTGCTGGTCGTTCTTCGATACAACGCCCAAGAATACGTTTGTTTTCGCGGTTTTTGCATTCTTTGGAGATCTACGCAGCTTCTCGGGAAGAATGATATTCTTTATACCAACCAGTCCGAGATCAGCATAGCTATAGAGTGTCTTAGTACAGACAATCTGCCCTCTGGTGAACAGCCCTTCGTTCAATGCATAGCCGACGCAAGCATCCAGCGACCATCCGTCTTCGAAGAATTTCTTCTCAACAAACGAGATGAAATCGAATTTCTCGAGGAAATCGTAGTGCCGGCAGCACACCTTTCGATTTTTCTCGTATGCGGCTTGTCTGGCAGTGGCTTTGTAGCGGAGAATATTTCCTTTATACAATGCCACTGTTCCGCGCTTGATCTCGTTGTGGACAGTGTTCGGTACACAGCCGATTTCCTTGGCGATTCTATTGGGACTCCAACCATCGTTGAGGCGTGTTTAAATCAAAACCCGGTGTTCAAATGAAAGATGTTGTCCTTTTCTGTGATCAGCTGTATTAGAATGTAGAGGATTCATAGGGATTTCCTCCTTGTGAATGAAGTTTCGTCACTTACATTCTACCAAAGAGGAGCCTTATGGACTTTTGCATGATATGTTCAACTTGATTTTACAATCCGGGGGAGGTATCAAAATGAAGAAAGTTGTGCTTTTATCGATATTTTTTACCGCTGTTCTCATTATATTCACTGGATGCAAAGGAAATAGTGGTAATAAAGATCAGCCCGGAAACGAAAATAAGGAAATTGAGACGGAAGTGGGTAACGGAAACGAAAATAAGGAAATTGAGACGGAAGTGAGTAAGGCGGACGTATTCAAG
>NZ_CAMXYY010000054.1 GCF_947253395.1 uncultured Olegusella sp. | reverse complement strand
CTTGTCATCTGAGACATGCGCTCGGTCTGCTCCTGCAACAATCCAAGTAGCTTGGCCGTATCGGGCTGCGCGTCGGGGTGCTCGGAGCAAAACAGCTCTATTTGGGCCTGCATCAGCGCCAGCGGCGTCCGCAGCTCGTGCGCAGCGTTGCCCGTGAACTGTCGTTGCGCAGCAAAGCCCTCGTCAAGGCGGTCGATCATGTTATTAAATGACGCGCTGCAACGCGCAAGCTCCAATGGTACGTCTTCGCTAATCTTCATGTCAGCCAGGTTGTCGGGCCGTACGTTTTCGACCTGAGCCGCAAAGGACCTCAGCGGCTTGAGCGCACATCCGCTCACGAAATACGCCAGCACACCTCCGAGCAGCGTTATGCCTGCCGTTATATACCAGCTAGCTGTGCCAAAGGACTCCTGCGCATCGCTCACGACGATGGTGAGATCGTGGTCAATCTCCTCGCTCGTCGGATCAAACGAGCTGGGGTGGTCCCCATTGATGTCATCGCGTGCTGCGAGACCAATGCCAATCGACTCCATGGAGCGCATGCCTAAGTAGCCAATCAGGCAATTGAGGAGTACGCAGGTCAGACACAAAAGCAGCGCCGTCATCAGCGTAATGCGCCATTGCAGCGAGAGTCGTTTCACTTAGGCCTCCTCCATTACATAGCCCTCCCCAATGCGGTTGCAGATGGGGTCGTGCCCCAGGGCGCAGCGCAGCTTTTTTCTGAGCGACGAGATGTGTACCCTCACCGAATTGCTAAAGCTGTTCACACTGCTGTCCCACACATGCTCGATGAGCTCCTCCTGACTTATGGGGCGTCCCTGGTTGAGCATGAGATATTCCAGGATACCTGTTTCCTTGCGGGTCAAAGACAAGACCTCATCACCGATGGCTGCTGTACGTAGCTTGGTGTTGAAGCAAAGACTTCCGCAGGTCAGCACAACATCGTCTTGCGTAAAGTGCCTAAGTGTCAGACTGCGAATACGCGCTGCAAGCTCATCTAAATGAAATGGCTTGGTTAGATAGTCGTTGGCCCCCGCGTCCAGCCCCGCCACCTTGTCGGCAACTTCGCAGCGGGCTGACAAGATGAGCACCTTGGTTTCTCGGTCATTCTCCCTAAGGGCCTTGAGCACGGTCATGCCATCGGCATGGGGAAGATTGAGGTCGAGCACGACAAGGTCAAAAGTTTCGACAGCAAGCATTTCTAAGGCTTGGCTCCCGTCGTAGCTGCAATCAACGCTATAGGCAAGATTTCGCAGGCTGCGCGCAATCGCATCGCAGAGCACCCGCTCGTCTTCGACAACCAAAATACGCATGACACTCTCCTCGGGCAGGTCTTTTCACGCTTAACAAAGATTTTATGGCCGGTATGGTCCAATGCTACGCGAGATGAAAGGAGCGACCAAATTGTTCAAAGCAATAAAACCCATAGCTCAGTCTGCCTTGCTGGTCATCGGGATAAGCATGGTGTGCTTTGGCGTTATGCGCGGCGAGGCAGACGCCGTGCTGGCTAAGGCTATCAGATTATGCTTGGAGTGTGTCGGAATTGGATAAGAAAAATAACTCCGCCTCACATCTTTTGAGCCGTTTTCGCACGTGGGTGCAGATGGTGGCAGCGTTGCTCACCAATATCCACCTGCCCAATTTCGTGAGGGGCGGCATCTATCAGGGTACGGGCAAAACGGTCTGTGTACCTGGCCTCAACTGCTATTCGTGTCCGGCGGCCTCGGGCGCGTGTCCCATAGGCTCGTTTCAGGCGGTGGTGGGATCCTCAAAGTTCAGCTTTTCCTATTACGTGACGGGAACGCTGATTTTAATCGGCGTGCTGCTGGGACGCTTCGTATGTGGGTTTTTGTGTCCGTTTGGCTGGTTGCAGGAGCTGCTGCATAAGATTCCCGGCAAGAAGCTATCAACAAAAAAACTCAAGCCGCTTCGGTATGTGAAGTACGCCGTGCTGTTGCTTGCTGTAGTTTTGCTTCCAGCGCTGGTGATAAACGATATAGGCATGGGCGATCCCTTCTTTTGCAAGTACGTTTGCCCGCAGGGGGTACTTGAGGGCGCAATCCCGCTGTCAATCGTTAACGTCGGCATACGCTCTGCCTTAGGCCGGCTGTTTACTTGGAAGCTCATCATCTTGGTGACGGTGGTTGTGCTAAGCGTGCTCTTCTATCGTCCTTTTTGCAAATGGATCTGCCCACTTGGCGCATGGTACGCGCTCATGAATAAGGTTTCCCTGCTGGGAATGCGCGTTGACCAGCACAAGTGCGTCTCGTGTGGTAGGTGCGCAAGGGTATGCAAGATGGACGTTGATGTCACGCGGTCGCCCGACCATGCCGAGTGCATTCGCTGCGGCAAGTGCGTAAGCGCCTGTCCCGTTGGTGCCGTTAAGTTTCGCTACGGTTTAAGCCTGCCGGACAAACATTCTTCTCAACCACGCGAGGACAAGCAGCACGTAAAAGCAAAGATTTAGGTTGTAAGAAAACGGAGGAAAGTTATGAGTGTTATGAAGCTACCAAAGATTGCAGTTGCACTGGTGATGTCTGCGCTGGTGTTATGTCTTGCGGCTTGCTCGACGCCCGGAGCTGATAAGGGCAAGCCAGCAGGAAGCGATGCGGACATCGAGGCCTTTATTGCAGAGGAGCCAAAGAACGCCGAGGAAGCAAGCGATCTGTACAACAGGCTCATGCAAAAGGAAAACGACATTTTCTCAAGCGATAAGGAGCTGTGGGAAAAGGTATTTGCTGAGGCAAACAAGGATTCCTCGATGATAGGGAACGGCTCAAATTACGGTGAGTTCCTGCTTTCCACTGTGGAAAGTGCCAAGGATAAGTTCTCGACTGATGAGCTCAACGTACTCAAGGCAGGGGCCGAGCAGATCAAAAAGATTGAGGATAAGCTTACGGCGCTCAAGAAGAAGTTCCCCGACTGCGTAAAAGCACCTGAATCAGGCGATAGTGTTGATGCATCGAGTGCGGGAATGACAGGCGATACAAGCAAGTCCACCAAGTTCCCCAGCTTTAAGGGCAAAGATCTTGATGGTAACGACGTGAGCAGTGATGAGCTTTTCTCAAAGAGCAAGGTGACTGTGATGAACTTCTGGTTTACCAGCTGCAAGCCGTGCGTGGAAGAGCTTGGAGAGCTTGAGGCGCTTCACAAGAAGCTTGCCGAAAAGGGAGGCCAGGTCGTAGGTGTTAACTCCTTTACGCTCGACGGCAACAAGGGCGAGATCTCGGATGCCAAGGATGTCCTGTCGAAGAAGGGCATTACCTACAAAAACGTCTGGTTCAAGACGGATAGTGATGCGGGTAAGCTTGTCTCGGGGCTCTTTTCCTTCCCGACCACCTACGTTGTTGATAGCAAAGGCAACATTGTAGGAGAGCCCATCGTAGGTGCAATTACGTCTGCTGCGCAGCGAGAGGCGCTGGACAAGCTGATTGATCAGGCGATCGCGAACAGCGCGAAGTAGGGTTTGACACCACACAACGCAAGGAGCTTAGCATCTGCGGCTGCGCGGTATACCACCGCGCAGCCGCACTGTTGTCTATAAAGATGCAATTCGCGGCTCACTTGCGCTAGGGACTCATGCCTCAGGATTGGATCGGCTCATCTCTTTGGGCGCAAGCCAACCTCTAAAGAAGCCTCCCTGAAACAGGGACACGATGACAAAGAACACGTTTGCTATGGGGATGAAAATGAACGATGGAATGAGGATGCGGGTGTAGTGGGTTCCGGCATTTGCGCCCGCGCTGACAGCACATCCCTGACGTATGAGGAAAAATAGGACGGTCGAGCTGAGGACAAGCAGGATCAGCAGATTTATTGCCGTGTCCGCCAGGACATCAAGCGTCGTGGATTCATTTGGCAGCAGTTGGTTTAGCAGCAAGCTCACCGGTAGCAGGACAAGCTGAAGGCTCATGAGCACGGCATTCACGTTGAGCATGACGCCACCTCCGATGCCTACACCTCCGCACCAGATAAGGCCGGATCGTGCGCAGAAGTTTTCGAGCGTCCGCATGAGGGGCTCGCTCTGCTTGCCCTCAATAAATCCGTTGTTTGCGATGCAGTAGAGCCGGGGATGAAGGTCGTGAGCCTTGCAGAACATCTCCGCCTCCTTGAGAAACTCGAGAACGTGAGAGGGCACGCCGTCTACGTAGAGCGGCATGCTGAGGACGACAGCGTCTGCCTGGCAGAGGTGCTCCAGAACGGCTGGAAAGTCGCTGCGCCTTCTGAGCGCGAGGTGGCTCACCGTGCCACGTACGCTCAAGCGCTGGACGTGCGCGAGCAGCGCAGAGGCGCTCAGCCGCTTTTTTGGACTACAGCTGACGATAAGGGTCCTCATAGCGCACCTCGCAGCTGTGAGAGATCGTCAAGAAAAGTGACTTCGCAGCGCTCGAAACCGTCGTTGATAGCGTTGCGCTGGGCAAGCAGCTGGAAGGTCTCGCGCTCCCGTGCGGTGATGTCCCCATAGACGATGACCTTCCACAGGTTGTGAGGTCCGTAGCGCAGACAGTGGTGCATCTGGCCTTCGCGATAGCAGCTCAGGGGCGTGGAGCTACCGATGCTCCGGTCGAGCACCGCCTTGACCTGGGAACTGTAGCTGCCATAGAAATTTTCCGTGATGACGGTGACTCTATCCGCCTGACCGATGATGCGGCAGACCGTACGGAGCTTGTCTTTGATGAAGCATTCGGCAGGATGCTTGGTCCAGCAGTTAAAACAGCCCTGGCATCCGGCATATCGGCCGTCTGCCTCAATGACGTGGTCGCAGTGGTTTGCGAGCAGGGCGCTGTATTGCTTGTCGAGGTCATGCACGATGACGTCCAAGGGCCCTCCAAAACTAATCGCATCAGTTTTCCGCGCGTTTCGCAGCATCGCAGACAGGGGTGCGTCGAGACGCATGGGGACGCAATGTTGATATCTCAGCATAGCGGTTCTTTATCAGGGCAACGTGTGCCTGACGTAATGGTTCTGTCAGATTGGGCGGATGGCGCCGACGTGAGAATCGCCAAAAGGACAGCGCGTGCTCGCTAGAAAAGCCCCATGCGGGCTAGATACCCCCCCGCTATCCCTTCAAGGCAAAGATTTTGATGCGTTGCGGCAGGATGCCCAGGTCAATGGGTAGTTCTGGCCCGTCATCTCCGTCGCGCCCGCAGCGCAGACTACCGTCAAGGCACTCGATGCGGATGTGCTTTCCGCTCAGCAGGAGCACCTGGTCGCTCTCCTCGGCAGTTCTTGTCAGGATGTTCGGAAGGAGGGACATAAGCGAGGGGAGTGTCGCCTCCTTGAGCACGGCAAGATGAATGAGGCCGTCGCTTTCCGTGGAGCTTTCTTCGGTGGTGACCATGTTGACCATGGTGTTAACCGAAAAGGCGACAAATGAGTTGACGTCTTCCACCGAGCGCTTTCCGTCGACGGTGATGCGCAGGCGGTAGCTCTCGTCTCCGCCGATGCGCTGAAGCTCGCTTGTCACATAGGCCAAAAACCCAAAGCGACTTTTGTCCTCAGAGGAGACGTCGCGAATACCCTCGGGCAGCGATCCGCCGGTTACCGTGTAGGTAAAAGGCGTTCCGTTGACGGTACCGATGTCGATGGGGCGCGTGGACGTGAAGTCCATAGCCTCAAGGGTAGATGTCACATCGGAGGGTATGCCGAGGGTGCGGGCAAACCCGTTGCCTGTGCCGCCAGGAAGGATGCCAAGGACAGGTAGCTCATCGCTGTCTGCGGCACTGTCAAGCAAACCGCGGACCACCAAGCTCACGGTGCCGTCGCCCCCAAGGGAAAAGACAGCGTCAACGCCGCTGGTCCGAGCTTCGCGTGCCAGTTTCATGGCGTGTTCGGCACTGGTGCTCAGCTGGGTTGTCACCTCGTCAAAGTGTTCTTCGAGGAACTTGCTTACGGCCGAAACCTCTTCCTCGGCATCAGCCTTTCCCGAACTGGGATTTGCAATAAGAAGCGCCGTGCTCATAAGGACCCCCTTTTTGCTATAAGAAATGCCATGCTCATACGCACCTCTTTTTTGGTTGATTTTATTATGACGCAGTTGGCCATCGGGGCGACGGGAAGTCAATTCTGATAGGTAAACACAAAGGTATTTCCTAGCAATTTAATTTGAGTTTTCGCGGGGGGGTTATACTTCTATGTATTTATAGGTACCTTAACATTGTCTTTGGCGTTGCGGTTCTTACTGCTGCCGTCGTAGGCTTTGGTATGCGCATGCGGAACCATCACCCGCACCACGATGCTCCGCATACGGTATGGGGTGAAAGGGAGACGATGACCACCACCAGACGGCTATTAGCCGCATTCCTTGCGATTTTGCTCGTTGCGCAACTTACCCTTTTCGTTGACTCTTCCTGGGCGCGTGAGCAGCCTACGACGTCATCGCCTGTTGAAGAGCAAGTTTCCTCTCAGGGGGGCAGCAACGTTGGTAAGGAAAGCAATGCCAACACGTCCGCTGACACGGAGAAGGCCACACAGGACAGCTCTAAAGGGCGCTCCAACGCAGCGTCCGAGGATGACGCAGCCAACGCGTCTGCGCCTGCTGCCGACTCGCCAGCGATGACCTCTACACCCAAAGGCGCGCCGCTTCGCACTCCTGCGACCCAACCCGTTATCGAGGGTACCCTCGTCTCAAAGGATGGCGAGACCACCTACGGTGCTCTCTCTGATCCCAAGGCTACGCTAAGCCTTCCAAAAGGCAGGAAATTCAACCTGCGCGTTCATGCCGTCTTCCCCTCGGCAACAGACAAGTCCATCGAGATCGCCCTGCCCTATGGCATGCAGTGGGATACCTACTTTGACTTTGACAAGACGCTCGGCTGGGTGGGCGAGCTTCAGAAAGACGGTGTTGTCAAGCCGCAGCAGCAGACCGATGCCGCCAAGAAGCCGTCCGTTGTGTATGACAGGAGCTCTGCGGGCACGCTCACTCTGCGCTTTCAGGACACCACGCAGGAGGTCACCTTTGACCTTCCCATGGGTCTTGCCTTTAGCTTCAATCCAGGTCTTGCAAATATCACGGATGCCATCACGCTCACGCAGGCCTACACCAAGGCGGGTGAGGCTCCCACCACACAGAAGGTGGGCGCAGACCTGTCCGTGACACATCTGCCCAAGCTGGGAGATATTCGCTTTGCTAAAGATTACAGCAATCTCCTTAATGCCAACGGCAATGTGGAGATAGGAGCTGACGACCCCCAGGGTACGGGCCATGACATCGCTTGGATTGCAGCCCTTGGTCCGCAGTACACCACTTCCTATGAAGCACAGATGCTCGAGGACTACTACCTGGCCATGCTCGCACCCGAAAAGGCCGAGTACCTAGGTCGCTACTCTCCTGATGGCAACAACGGCGTAAAGGAGAAGGATCTCAAGGTGTATGGTCCCGGGGAGCAGTTTACGCTCAGCACGGGCACTACCTACACCGTGCCAGCTGGCAAGAAGCTCTACGTGTGGCGGCGCACGAACGCCGCTACTATTCCCATCTCCGGCTATGAGACGGCCTTCAACCCCATGTGGCGCTTTCCTGTGGCTGACTTTCCAGTGGGAAGCGTGGTCGAGATCAGCCAGATTGACGTGGGCGCCAAGTTCTACAGCCCCTCTGGCACAAGCGCCTACCTGCCCTATGACGCCTCCAAGCTCAAGACTAGGCGCTATGAGATTGCTAAGCCCAAAGAGGATGTGTACGTCAACACCACCATGTACAAGCAGAACGCCAATGACAAGGACTGGCCCCTGTGGGAGGGCTACATAGCCGACAACGAGGTCTATCTGGGTGCTCCCGGATACGAGCACACGCAGAATCGCACGCTTGGCTACTTTACCTTGGGCAATCGCGGTACTGGCAACAGCAAGCCCAAGACCATCATCATTGACTACGACGTCAACGACACCAAGATTGCGGGCGTCACGGATCAGGCCCTGCCCTTCATCTCAAAGGCAAAGCCAGACGGTACCCAGCCCACCCAAGTGAGCGACTTTACGGTGACATTCTGGAACAGCAAGACGGGCAAGACCTTTACCCGCACGGTGGATAATCCCAAGCAGCGCTTTATCGTGGATGACGTGTTGGGCAAACATACCGAGGATATCTACATCAAGCATATCGAGTACAAGATCAACACCATACCCGCTAAGACCAAGTTCACCTGCTACGAGAATAACCAGACTGGATTTGAGGGCACGACCGAACAGGCTGGTTTTTACTTCCGTGGTCGCGTGCTCACCAACGAGGTGCGCGAGAAAGGCAAGTGGGGAGATGACCCCACCCTCTTCAAGACGCGTATCCGCATTGAGAACACAGGCGAGGAGGAGCCCACGTGGCACCATCGCAACCAAAATAAGTGGGACTTCAACGATGGCAAGGGTGAGGTGCTCCTAAAGTACCCTGGTCGTTCCTATGACCACGTAACCATCGGTGACACCTTCACGGCCTTCACGGGCAAGAGCTTCATTCAGGGCCATGGCCAGGTGTTTGCCTGGCATGGTGGCAATCCCATGGTCTTCACTGTTGGTGACACTATCAACAACTCGACCTTCGACTATTTTGATCCTAGGTGGGACGGCAGTGCCCAAGGTCAGCAAACCTACAAGGCCATCTACTACGTGAGCCCCCTTGGCGACGATTTGAGCTTTCAGATGACGTATCGCTCAGTCTATGGCTCAAAGGAAGACTGGAACAAAGACGGCGCCGTAGATGAGCGTGGTCGTGTCAGCCCCAAGCAGCCAAACGTGTACGAGGTACCCGCCTCGGATGCCCTCAAGGCCACCTATCCCAACGCCAAGGTGTACAAGCTTGACTTTTCTGGCTTTACGTCCAAACAAGACATCTATGACACACGTGCAACGGGCCCCTTGGTGGCATGGCGCGAGGAGTCCAAGCTAACGCCCTACGCTATTATCCAGACGTATTGGGCATATACTGCCCCCGTCGAAGTGAAGGTGAGCTTTGCGTCTGACCCCGAAAAAGATGTACCGGGCGAATATTCTCAGCTCATGTGGTATGAGTACGACACGGACACCACTGAGGACTTGGTGTATAGCAAAGACGGGTTTGCCAAGGACAAGTGGGACCTTAATGGCAACGGCAGCACGGACGACCTTCTGGGTGCGCCCATGGGCAAGTGGATAATTAAAGCACCCACGGATCTGGTGGTGACGTCGGCTGCCAAGATGGCCACCCAGCCCGACACGCAATATATCACCTACGACGGCGTTGCCAAGACGGGCATTGGCGCCAACAGCACGGTGGACTATCGCCTGATTGCAAACAATCCCACCACCAACGATGCCAACGGCTTCAAGGTGTACTGGCCCGTGCCCAAGAAGGGGCAGAACTGGGGAAAGGCCATCCAACCCAAGGGAGCATTCCAGTTTGACCTCTTTTTGAATGGCAGCATCAAGAGTGAGCTGCCAGCGGGCTACAAGGTCTTTTATGCCAAGGACGCCACGCCCACGAGCCAGGCGCTCGACTGGGACGGCTTCGCCTGGACCGAGGAGGCAGATACCGCCTCTTGGACGCAGAAAGACTGGGACGCCGTAAACTTTGTGCGCATCGAGTCTCCGGCAGACAGTGTCTTTGCGGCCAAGCAGCGCGAGCAGTTCAAGTTCAACCTCACCTTGCGCGATGTTCCCAAGGAAGACTTCGAGAAGAACCTTCTCGATGTCTATACACCCATCTACCTGCGTGATTTGGGTTCGGGCAAGGGATATCGCTATGGTCAGCCCGTTGCCATGACGCCGCTTCCAGGCTTGCTGGCAGGCACTGCCTGGGTGGATGCCGACTACGACGGCAAGATGGATGCCGCGGAGGCCTCCAACGTGATTGCCGACGTGCGCATGGAGCTTCTTGATGCGCGAGGCAAGGTCGTTGACACGGCGACCACGGA
>NZ_CAMXYY010000053.1 GCF_947253395.1 uncultured Olegusella sp. | reverse complement strand
CCTTCAGTATCCTTGGGAGCAAAGTTCACTCCTTGATTGGATGTAACGTCCACAAGGTCAGTAACATGGGCATCGGCAAGTGATAGTGCACGTAGCAAGTTTCTCTCGGCTGTGGTACGTTGCGCTAAATTGAGTTGTGCCGTATTAAATTTATAAGCGTACGTATAAGTTTCGGGCTGGTCTGCAAAAGCCGCATACCCCTGTGGCGTCAGCACGCCCACACAAAATGTAAAGTCATCCATCACAAAGTCGGAATTCTTCTCAAAAAGTGTGGTGTAATCAGGCAGTGTCACGGTGCCGCTTACCCGCAGCTTGTGCCCCGCAAGATTAAAACTATCACCAGGTTTGAGTTGATGGTTGCGCGCAAAGGTAACATCGATGGCAATCTCATCATCTGTCTTAGGCAGTGTCCCTACATGAATCTGCGGCAGATTAACCTTGTCACGCGCGGCATAAATGCGCATGTTAATAGGTCGCTTATTTTTGACGGGGTCATGTGGAATCGTCGCTTTAAGATCGTGGCTGAAGAGCGGATAAACCGTCAGCTGCTCATAATTATCAAGATTTGTGTCCTCTTCGGCCAAAGATAGGGTCAAACGGTCCAGCCAAGAAAAACGACCTTTCTCGGCAGCACTCATCTGGCGCTCATCTAACTTGTGCGTTACGGTAAAGCGTCCATCTTCTAGATGGTAACGCTCAGGCAATTCAACAAGTTGGGTGTGAATGGAACTTGCCGCAGTCAAAAAACCCGAGATATACGCAATCATAAACGCCATCATCAGGAAGATTCCAAGATACTTGCCAAAGTTATTTTTGAGTTGTCGCAAAATGCGATGCTTTAAGGGAGACATGGCACTTACCAGCTCAAATCAAAGGCGTGCAGACGCTGAGTATTACGTTTGTCTTGCACAAGTGCGCCCTCACGCAGGCGCATAACACGATCAGACATCTGCGCAATTGCATCATTATGCGTCACGATAACCATCGTCACACCAAACTCTTTGTTCATGCGCTCGAGTACATCAAGTACATCAAGGGAGGTTTCATAATCAAGTGCACCCGTAGGCTCATCGCAAAGCAGCAAGCCTGGACGTTTGACAAGCGCACGAGCAATTGCACAACGCTGCTGTTGCCCACCCGATACTTGACGTGGAAATTTCTTTGCCTGTGCCCTAATACCTAAGCGGTCAAGCAGCTCATCTACGGGCAGCGGATTTTTGCTCAGATGCGCACACACTTCGACATTTTCACGAATCGTCAAGTCTGGCAGCAGATTGTAAAACTGAAAGACAAACCCCAGCTCACGGCGGCGATATTCAATAAGATCACGTCTATTGAGCTGGCAAATATCCGTATGAGCAATACGGATGCTCCCGTGATCTGCTTGCTCAAGACCTCCTAATAGATTGAGAAAAGTTGACTTTCCCGAGCCTGATGGACCTAACAAAACGCACATCTCACCTTTGTTGATGTTTGTCTCGATACCGTCGAGAACGGTGATATGCGCATCGCCCGTACCATAGGACTTATACAAGCGTGAGACGCTCACATAAGCGTCTGTGAAGGGCTCAGTGAAAGATGACTGATTTTTGGTCATTTCCTGGTCAAGCATAGTGTTTCCCATCGTCTTGCTAATCTAGGCCAATGGCTGCAGTCTTGATTACAAAGCGCACGCTGCCTTTGGTGCCAGCCTCAATACCGCTGAAAGTGTCATAGCGTTTTCCTGCTGCTTGCAGCGACTTTATGCGATCACGAAGGCCAACGACATCGTCTTCATATAGGCTGACGATGCGCTGAATGCCCTGCTTGTCGAGCTGCAAGAAGCCCTCGGCAAGCGCGGAGGATCCTTCTGCTGCCTTGTCGGTACCCTTTGCAAGCGCGCCGCTCGCATCACTTAACTGCAAAAGACCGTCGTTCAACTGGGATGCACCATCTTTGAGCTGCTGACTGTTAGCACTAAGCCTAGACAAACCCGTATTCAGCGAAGAAATGCCCTGCGTAAGCTGGTCATTTTGTAAAGCTGCTGCTGCACCTGCCGCCTGGCCCGCAATCCCTGATGTATGAGCAAGCGCCTGGACCGCTTCATGTAGTGCAGCGAGGTTTTCGGGGTTCGGGTCGGCAAGAACTGCTTCATACGCTGCTGCATACTGCGTTTGCAGCTGAGAAAGAGTGTCTTGAGCTACTGCCGCCTGGGACTGTGCCTCCTCTACTGCCGCATCAAGTGCAGCTTGCAAAGTTGTAGTCCCCTTGGCTGCTTGATCAACACCACTCGTATAGCTATCCACACCTTCCGAGAGCTGAGATGCACCCGTTTGAGCTGTTACTATGGCATCAGATAAAGTACCTGCACCTGAACTCAGTTTGTCCATACCATCAGCAAGTGACTGCGAACCAGATGTAAGCTGCGAGCTGGCATCTTTAAGTTTGTCCATTGAGTCACGTGCATCTTCACCAAATTCAAGCTTGAAATCATTGAGAGCATCAGTTGAAACCAGTGTCACAGCAGTATCAAGTGCAAAATCTTTAACATCAGCTTCGATGGTGAATGATGAGGGGATGTCTTGGGTATCTCCTTTGAGATGAAGACCTTCCTGCAAACCAGGCATGGCATATCCAACTACCATGATACGCTCGTTCATATCCATCGACTTACCATTGCTGACCTGCACTTTACTGAACTTCTCGCCATCAAGCATAAGAGCAGAAAGTGCAACAAAAGGCACGCAGTGCTTTGAATCTTTACTTGTGAGATTTTCAAATTGGTAGCAAATCTTAACGTGCCCGCTTTTGCCTGCAAGTTGCTTGGCAGTGATTGTCTTGCCATCAAGCTCATAACTAATCCGCAGAGCAAAAGGCAGCTGCTGTGTGGATTTACCTTTGTACTTGAGGGTAGGCTCCCCACTTGACCACAGCAGGCCTTGAGCTGTTTTTGTAGGCCGAGCGTTCGTTTCATCTTCTTCGAGTTCAGAAAGATTTGACTGGTCACGCAGGGTTTTTGCACTGCCGGGGTTGGTGAGCTGAACCGCTACACGTATATCGTGAAAACTACCATCAGGAGCCGCTTGTACCGTTACGGTTTCGGACTTTTCCTGAGGTATTGTTGCTTGTGAAAAGTCAGCTTGGGTGGCGACAGCGCTTTGCGTGGCATTGTTTTGCTTGGTGCTTAAAGTGGTAGCAGGCCTTCTCCCCTGTGCCTGAACAGATTTGAGTTGAGGCAACTGAAACACAAGTATGCACACCACGCCTGTCGCTACAAGCATGGCTGCAGCGACCACTGCCCTTTTTTGGCAACTGGTCTGCGCTGTGAGTTCCCAGAGCTTCTGCGTCATAAAGGAATTAGTTTTCCTGGTATCACCCATAGTCAATTCCTATTCCGCTGCGAGTATGGCTGAGAAGTACTCTCAATGAGAGATTGTTGCTCACCCACTCGTAAGTTTCCTATAACTAACTCAGTAAGTATACCAGAGTTAACATGATTTAAGCTCTTTCTCACTTCTTAAACAGGAGTCTTTTTACCAGCGGCAGCCCCCTGCGCATACTCTTAGGGGTAACAGTTCTCTAAGGGCATACATGGCACCAGATGACAAAACTGATACCTCAAATGAAATTAATGAACCCTGCTGGCAAGGAGCTACTTATCCGTAGACTTATATTCAAGTCCTGCCAAGGGATTTTGGCCCTTATAAATAAAGTCAAAAGCACCATTTCCAAGCTCGGCAATGTTGTACACATTGGCACCTGCATCAAACGTCTCTTGGAGATTTCTGCGTGCAGATCTCCATCCCATACCATCCGTTACCCAAAGAAACGTAAATCCATCAATACGCTGAGCCTCTTCAGTTAACATCTTGTAGCTTCGAGAAGTTTCATTAAGTTTGGAACCTCCACCGCTATAAAAGTTAGTTTCAATTCCATACACCATTGAGTCAGTTTTGAGCACAAAGTCAAAACGCTTTTCGGCTTTTCCAGCATTTGAAATTTCAGAAAGATCGAGGTTCCAGCGCTTCTCTATCTCGTGAATATACATCTCTTTGAAATAGGTGTCATCTCGAATAAAACCAGCTTTTTGAATATAGCTTTCAACTAAATCTTCCATAAGATGCCCGCCGCGATTTTTTCGTCCATTACTATCAAGGCCTGCTTCAATACCGAGCGCGTAGTCTACAAGATCGTGTGTAATACGATTGGCAATCATCTCAAAGAGACCGGACTTCTTCATAAATCGAACGGCACTCTCAACATCAAGTTTTTCATCAAATACATAGAGATAGCCACCATCTTTATCCTGCGCATAGATACCTCTATATCGCACAGCAATAAGAATAGGAATACATTTGATGATTTCTGGATAGCGTGAAGCAAGAGATTTAAAATCATCTTCAATGGTTGGGGAACCAATGAGCGAGTTCATGATGTTGAGCTCAACGCGAATTTTATTTACGTTGTCGCACACTTTATCAAAGTCAATATAAAAACTGTAATTCGCAATGCTTGGCCTAAACTGTGACAACCATTCTTCAAAATCCCTTGCCATTAAACCATCCCTTCATCAAATAGTCCTAGCTGCTCCTTATCAAGACGCCGCTTTGCAATATTGAGGTAGCTTTCACTTGCATCAATGCCGATATAGCGTCTGCCCAGTCTTTTTGCTACTACTGCAGTAGTCCCCGAACCTAAGAACGGATCGAGAACAACATCCCCAAAATGAGTGGATGCCAAAATAATACGTTCTAGTAGATACTCAGGCTTTTGAGTTGGATGTTTGCCTTCGACTTTTTCTGACTGCTTGGTCAGTGGGCCTATCCAAACATCTTTCATCTGCTTGCCACCATTGGCAGCTTTCATATCTTCATAGTTAAAAGTGTACTTTGCCTTTTTAATGTCTTTTTTCGCCCAAAGTATTGTTTCAGTTGAATGAGTAAAGCAGCGACAAGCTAAATTTGGAGGTGGATTGGTTTTCTGCCAAGTAATGTTATTGATTATTTTGAACCCCTCTTGTTCAAGCGCCATCCCCACTGAATAGATATTGTGCATCGATCCTGAAATCCAGATAGTACCCGTGTCTTTCAGTAGGCGTTTACACATACGTACCCAGCTACGATTAAAGTTATGTTTTTGCTCGAGCGTATAGCCCTCGTCCCACTTTCCTTTGTTGACTGAAACCTGTTTTCCACCGCTACACGATATGCCGTTATTACTGAGAAAATAGGGTGGATCGG
The DNA here is from genome assembly GCF_947253395.1 of uncultured Olegusella sp. GTDB lineage: Bacteria > Actinomycetota > Coriobacteriia > Coriobacteriales > Atopobiaceae > Olegusella. The sequence goes on along the minus strand of NZ_CAMXYY010000053.1, from coordinate 5,174 downwards.
CAAAAACGATATCCACACTTTCAGAAGGTAGCTCAGGTAGAACCTTAAATGAATCGCCCAAATAAAGTGACCCTAAATCATCTACAAAGTAGGGATCTAATTGTTTAGTCATAGTTCCGGATGATCACTTCCTCACCTGTACGTTTACTGGCGTTAGAGTTGATCATGCGTTTAACTGGTACAACCTCAATGAAATAATCCTTATAAAGTTCTTTGATAAAGTTTGTGTTGTGATTTGTAAGCATACAATAACATCCACGTGCATCAAGACGACGAAATACCTGGGCTAGACGCTCATGATCTTCGCGAGAAAAACCCTCTTTGGTATACGCCTCAAATGATGTGTCATTAAGCGGTGCATAAGGACTATCAAAAAATATAAAATCGTTTGCTTGCGCGGTATCACAAGCCATTTCAAAATCTCCGCAACTTATATCAACCTTTTGCAGGTATTCCGATACTGCTTTGAGATTGTTCGCATCATAAGATGCTCGAGTACTATTATTAAACGGAACGTTAAACTGACCTTTTGCATTAACGCGATAAAGTCCATTGAAACAATGTTTATTGAGAAAAACGAACATTGCTGCAAGTTCAGTATCTATTTCTTCTGCTGCAAGCTTATTGTTATAAGTCTGGCGAACAGCATAGTAATAAGTTTTTGGGTTATCACCAAACCCGCTATCCAATACATCAAGTACTTCCATAAGGGCATCTAAATCGTCGCGAATGGCGACATATGTATTGATAAGCTGAGCGTTTACATCGTTAACGTACGCAGCGTTGGGCTCAAAACCGAATAGTACTGCACCAGCACCAACAAATGGCTCATAGTAAGACTTATACAATTTGGGAGTACGATCACGAAGGCGGTCAAGGAGTTGCCCTTTACCGCCAGCCCATTTACAAAATGGTGATAGGTGGTTGCTCACGTATACCTCTCCAATTAACAAATAATTTCTGCTGTTTTTATTATATGTCCCCATATAGACATCAAAATAACCTCGAAGCTCCGTTTAATAGAGAATCAAAAACATGCTAAAAAGCGTGCCTACCATTTGATAGACACGCTTTATAGTCAGTCTTACAGCTCAATTATGCTGGACCTACGCTTGCTTTTCGGGATATAACTCATCGGCAAGCGCCATGTTGGTGCGAATGCTCTCGCAGCAGTCGTGGAAGCGCGCAAGCTCTGTTGCGGTTAGCGGCAGCTCATGGATCTGCTCGACACCTCCAGCTCCAATTACTACAGGAATACCCACGTAAATGTCCTGCTCGCCATACTCTCCCTCAAGCAAAGCGCTTGCAGGCATAATGAGCTTCTCATCATGTAGCACAGCCTGAGCCATGCGTGCAGCCGTCAACGCAATAGCATACTCCGTACACTGCTTGCCCGCAAAGGTAACCCAACCACCTTGGCGCGCAAGATCTTCTATCTTGTCGTGATCAAAGGCAAACTTCTCGTCACGTTTTGCCATCTCGCTTAAAGACACACCAGCAAAACTCACGCACGACCACGGACAAAACTGTGCGCTCCCGTGCTCACCAATCATAAAAGCAGTAATTGACTTGTGGCCGATGCCCGTCTCTTCTGCCAAACGCGATACCAAACGCGCGGTATCCAAACCAGTGCCTGTGCCAAATACACGACCTTTGGGAAGCCCCAGGCCCAAGGCAATCTCACGTGTAACCACGTCACACGGATTAGAAATATCGATCAATATACCGTCAAAGCCAGACGTGCGCAGGCGGTCAACCCAAGTATGCACTGCAGGGATGGTATAGCGCAGCTCACGCGTACGATCAGTGCTACCTATGAGCAGAGAGACCTTGCCCGAGGCATTTACCACTACATCAGCATCAGCTAAATCCTCAATATCACCCACACGAACACGAACGCGATGCGGTAACAAAGACAAGCTATCGAAGAGATCTTGGGTCTCGCAGGCAGACTTTTTGTCGTTAATGTCTACAAGAATAATTTCATCGGCAATACCGAGGACTGCCATATCAAACATCACATGAGCACCAACATGACCCACTCCGATGATACCGATCTTTCTTGCCTTCATATGCACCTCCAAATTGCTGCTTGTTGTCGTGGTAAAACTTGATACCAAGACAACCCGCACGAACATGCAAGTATTATGCACGCAGCACAGGATGGCCGCAGCAGCTGTAACGCAGTTGAGACACAAAAGTGTCCGCAACGATGAATAACCCTGAGAGGATCTCTGCCTGAGCGCCCTGTGGGATACAGACATACGTATGTTTGATACGGGAGGACTTACTTATCCATCTGCCCCAAACTGAGATGAGGATAGAGACGAAAAAGAGCTGTACCAGAAGTAACTTCTGATACAGCTCCAGATTACGACGTGCACATCAAGCCGGATGAAACAACGCCTTACTGGGATTGCTCGCTAAGCTTTGTCAGGATTTTGTTGTCCTTATGCTCATGCGTAGGCACCGGGCGGAAGAGCTGGAACAACATAGCTGCGAGCAACACAAACGCCACCAGCGTCCAAAAACCAAAGCTGCCGTAAACAATCAGACCATAGAGCTGATTGATTATCATGCCGACAACCCAACCAAAGAGGCACTCATAACCAATCGCTGCCCAGAACCACTTAGTATCATCCATCTGACGCTTGATGGTACCCATGGCAGCAAAGCAGGGTGCGCAGAGCATATTAAAGGCAACAAAACCAAGCATCGCGCCGGTATTGACCACACCATTCGCAGCAAACATCTGGCCAAAGGCAGCCCACATGGAGGGGTCAGTTTCCCCTGCATCACCCAAAGACGAAAGCGTGGCAAAGGTAGAAACAATATTTTCCTTGGCAACTAGTCCCATAACCGACATAGCAGTTGCCTTCCAGCTAACAAAGCCTAAAGGTGCAAAAATCCAAGCAATGAGACCAGAGAATCCAGCAAGCACAGAGTAGTCAATAAACTCATCGGGAGCGCCCTCCATGCCAGGCAGGTACCCAAAAGCACCGCTGCCGCCTTCCCACCCAGCAAAACCAAAGTTGGAGAGGAACCACACCACTACCGTTGACGCAAAGATAATGGTACCTGCCTTGACAATAAAGCTCTTAACACGCTCCCACACATGCAAGAACCAAGACTTAATCGAGGGGAAGTGGTAATCAGGCAACTCCATCACAAAGGGAGCAGGCTCACCCAAGAAGGGCTTGGTTTTCTTGAGCATGATGGCAGACACAATAACCGCAAGCACACCAAGGAAATAGAAAAATGGCGCAATCCACCATGCCTTAACGCCACCAATCAGTGCGCCCATAAGCAGAGAAATGATGGGCAGTTTGGCACCACACGGAATAAAAGTCGTAACCATAGCGGTCATGCGGCGATCACGCTCGTTTTCAATGGTCTTGGTAGCAAGAACGCCAGGAACACCACAACCAGAGCTAATCAAAATAGGAATAAAAGACTTGCCAGACAAACCAAAACGACGGAATGCGCGATCCATCACAAAGGCAACGCGGCTCATATAGCCGCAATCCTCAAGGAAGCAAAGCAAGACAAACAGCACGGTCATCTGAGGTACAAAGCCCAAAATAGCACCAACACCTGTAACAACGCCATCAACTACAAGGCTGGTGACCAGCGCACTTGCGCCCGCTGCCTCAAGCCAACCCGTCACAACAGCTGGAATCGAAGGCATGGCCATGCCAAAGAGCTCCCAGCCATCACTAAAGAGATTGTCATTAACCCAGTCGGTAGCACCCGTACCGACAGTCGAGATGGCAAGCCAATACACACCAATCATAACGAGCATAAAGATAGGCAAACCCAAAAAACGATTGGTGATAATTTTGTCAATCTTCTGAGAGCGCGTAAGCTTTTTGGGTGCCTTTTTAACGCAGGCATCCATAACACCAGAAATCCATTCGTAACGCTCAGAAGCAATGATGTCTTCAGCATCATCATTACGCTCAGTTTCAACCGTAGATATGATTGCATCAAGCTCAGAAAGCATTGTCTGAGAAAGCTTCAGTGAGTCAACGGCTACCGCATCGCGCTCAAAGATCTTGATGGCGTACCAACGCACTAAGTTAACTGCGCATTTACCTTCAATACGAACTGCTATCTTGCTAAGCGCATCTTCTACATCTGCGGGGAAGCATTTAACACCCGTAGCAGCCTTGCCAGCTTTGCCAGCGGAAACGGCAGTCTTCACCAGCTCATTCAGTCCCTGATTACGCAAAGCTGAAACCTCTAGCACGGGCACACCAAGCTTCTCAGACAAAGCTTTGGTATCAATAACATCACCACGCTCTTTGAGTAAATCGCACATGTTGAGACCTACTACCACAGGACAGCCTGTCTCAAGAACCTGCGTTGTGAGATAGAGATTGCGCTCAAGATTAGTTACATCGACAAGATTAATCGTCGCAGTGGGGCGACTATCCAGCAGGTAATCACGAGAAACCGTCTCTTCAGGAGAATAGGGAGACAAGGAATAAATTCCTGGGAGGTCAACAAACTCAATCTTTCTATCGGCAAGCCAAGGTGCCTGCTTTTTTTCAACGGTAACACCTGGCCAGTTGCCGACATAGCCATTAGAACCCGTCAACTCATTAAAAAGTGTGGTCTTGCCGCAGTTAGGATTGCCCGCAAGCGCAATGTAAGTCTTATCTGCCATTCCAAACCTTTCTTATTACTGCACGCACAAAGCGTACTACCACGATTTTAGGCACGTGGCGTTGCCATTTTGTTAGACGAGCCGAACTCTTTATGCAAAAAAATGTGATACGCCGCTCTACTTACGCAACCTCAACGTTTTCTGCTTCATCCTTACGAATACTCAGCTCATAACCCCTCACGGTAATCTCAATAGGATCACCGAGAGGTGCGACTTTGCGCACATAAATTTCGGTACCCTTGGTCAGGCCCATATCCATAATGCGCCGCTTGATAGCGCCTGTGCCTGTGAGTTTGGTAACAACAGCGCTGCTTCCAACCTTCACATCTCTGAGAGTAGCCATCTCTCTTCCCTCCTGATTTAGCCGCGAGTTCTGCGACAACATACACATCTGACGTCTCCCACATAAAGACGCCTATGGAGTGCCGCAAGATGCGGCGTTTTCCCTAGTACCTAATACGTAGTAATGCGCCGAGCCATGTTAGAGTCAATGCCCAGGTTGGTA
>NZ_CAMXYY010000052.1 GCF_947253395.1 uncultured Olegusella sp. | reverse complement strand
ATTCGTAGCGCTGCTGATACCACGCGAGATCGTTTGATTGTGGAAGAAGAACCTGAATTTGTTTTAGATGTTGCGGCAGTTACAACGGAAGTGTCCGAGCCAAATTTAACAGAAGTGCCTGAGCTAGATACCATAGAAGCGCCTGAGCCAGATACCACGGTTGCGTTCAGTGACGAAGAGCGTGCCTTGCTTAGCTGCCTGCTTGAGCAAAACTCTGTACCTGCTTTTGAGCGCGCACATCAGGTGATGGCATCGCTGCTTATCGAGTCCATCAATGATAAGTTGATGAATGTCATTGGTGATGTGGTCATTGATGCGAGTTCTGATGAACCTCAAATATATGAAGACTATCTTGACGATATAAGGGAGTTGCTCCATGCCTAAGGTACCCAAGCGCATAGCAAATACGGTAATCAATTCGCTTAAGGGTGGCGTTGTACCTCGCGTGGGTTTGCCCTATATCACCGTGGGTCGCACACATGAGATTGAAGCGCTGCTCCATGATGTGGAGGTTATCCGCGAAGGAGGAGCATCATTTCGTTTTGTAGTGGGCAAGTATGGTTCGGGCAAGTCATTTTTGTTGCAGACCATTCGAAATTATGCAATGGATTTAGGCTTTGTCGTTATGGATGCCGATTTATCTCCTGAGCGTCGTTTGCAGGGCAGCCACGGTCAGGGACTTGCTACCTATAAGGAGCTTGTGCGCAATATGGCCACCAAGACTCGTCCTGAAGGTGGCGCGTTGACACTCATTCTTGACCGTTGGATTTCTGGTGTGCAAAGTACGGTAGTTGCCGAAGGTCTATCAGCTGATGATCCTCATTTTGCTGCTACCGTTGAGCAGCGTATTAGCGATGTCATAACACAGATGGGCGAAATGGTTCATGGTTTTGATTTTGCTCACCTGCTACAGCTGTATTTTCGTTCGTACCTAGAGGGTAACGATGAGATCAAAGGCAAGGTTATTAAGTGGTTTCGCGGGGAATATGCCAACAAGACTGAAGCTCGTCGGGAGTTGGGCGTAGGCATAGTTGTGGGCGATGATGATTGGTATGAATACGTCAAGCTCTTTGCGTTTTTTCTCAAACAGGCGGGCTATGCAGGCTTATTGATGCTGGTAGATGAGCTCGTCAATATTTATAAGGTGCCAAACTCGATTACCCGTCAGTATAACTACGAAAAAATTCTAACGATGTACAACGACACGTTGCAAGGCAAAGCACGCTACCTAGGCATCATTATGTGTGGTACACCCCAAGCTATTGAGGATCGTCGTCGGGGTGTGTATTCCTATGAGGCTTTACGTTCTCGTCTCTCTGAAGGTCGTTATGCTGCGGGTGTCTATAAGGATTTAATGGCGCCCGTCATCCAGTTACAGCCACTCACTCATGAAGAAATGCTGGTACTCATAGAAAAGCTTCAAGATATCCATGCGCAACTCTATGCGTATGAACCTCGTCTCACCGAGATGGATTTGGTGAGTTTTATCAAGCAAGAATACGAGCGTGTAGGTGCAGATACGCATATCACGCCACGCGAAGTAATTCGTGACTTCATTGAGCTGCTAGATATTTTGTATCAACATCCTGAGGCTCAAGTAGCCGAAGTGATGGGGCAGGCAATAGGGGGCGCAAGTGAAAGTGATGCTGAGGCTTTCACACATACCGCGGGCATTGCTTTGCCCTGTAGTGGAGCTCCTGCCAGCACTGGTAGGTCGCAGCAAGATTTTTTTGAGTTCAAATTATAAAAGTAATTGTGTATTGACTTTGGATCACCCAGCTGTATTATCTGTATTAAATGAACTAATACAGTTATAGCTGAGGGGGGTGCAAAGTGATTCAAATTAGCTATAAAGATTCTCGCCCCATTCACGAACAAGTAGAAGATGGCATACGGCGTCTTGTTGTGTCGGGGGCACTTGTGCCAGGTGAGCAGTTGCCCTCTGTGCGTGAGCTCGCATCTACTCTCGCTATCAATCCCAACACTATAGCTCGTGCGTATCGTGAGCTTGAAATGCAGGGTTATGTATGCAAGGTAGCAGGTAAGGGCTCGTTTGTAAGTGAAGGGGTGCCTGATGATCATCAGCGCATTACAGATTTACGTTCTGCTTTTGACGAAATTGCAACTGAGCTTCTGTATTTGGGCATTGATTTGGCCGCATTAAAAAAACAACTTGATAAACTTGCTTGTGCTATGGGAGGGGAGGGACAAAATGACTAATGAAATGCTCATTACCAAAGATGTTGTAAAGAATTTTGGCAATTTTCGTGCGCTTGACGGCGCTTCGATACGTGTGCCAAAGGGTAGTGTGTATGGCTTGGTAGGGCCTAATGGTGCGGGTAAATCCACCTTGCTCCGTCATGTCATGGGAATACTTCGTCCTGATGAAGGTGAAGTCTATATCGATGGCGAGCCCGTGTGGGAAAACGACGTGCTTATGCAGCGTGTTGCCTTTATTCCCGATGAGCTCTTTTACTTTCCCAATGCAACAATTCAGGATATGAGGCAGTATTATCGCGGACTCTATCCCCGTTTTGATGATAAGCGCTTTGAGACTTTGCATGAGGTATTTAGCACGATTGATAACAAACGCCCTGTGCGTCGTTTGTCCAAAGGCATGCAAAAACAGTCGATTTTTTGGTTGTCTTTATGCTGCCATCCAGACTTTTTGGTACTCGATGAGCCCGTGGATGGCTTGGATCCTGTGATGCGTCATCAAATCTGGAGTCTGCTCATGAATGATGTGGTTGAGCAGAACACGACGATTTTGGTTTCCTCTCACAACTTGCGTGAACTCGAAGATGTGTGTGATCACGTGGGCATTATGCACAAGGGCAAGATTTTGTTGCAGCGATCGCTTGAAGAGTTGGAGGGCAGTGTCTCCAAGGTACAAGTTGCCTTTGCAAATCAGCCGCCAGCATTTCCTGAAGATATCAAAATCATGCATCACGAAAAGCAGGGCCATGTCCACACCCTCATCGTGCGGGGCAAGCGTGAACAGCTTGTCGCACACTTAACGGCACTACATCCGCTTTTTTTGGATGTGTTACCGCTCACGCTAGAGGAGATATTTATTTATGAGATGGGAGGCGTGGACTATGGCATCAAAGACATCCTTGCTTAGCCGCACAGTTTTCCTAGGACATATCAAGCGCTTTGTTCCTTTGTGGGTACTCTATACCGCAGTACTCACCATTTGGTTGCCCATAGGCCTGTCCCTGCGTTTTCAAAGCATGGAACGCCCAACTGCCCAAGATTTGTATACAGTGGTTTACATGCACGTAAGCCTTAAATCATTTATTTTTGTGACGGCGGTCTTTGCAATTATCTGTGCCGTTTGCCTTTTTTCATATCTATACAAGAGTTCCTCGGCAAATATGATGCATGCCTTTCCACTCAGGCGTTCAACTCTTTTTGTATCAAGCTATCTTGCCGGTTTGTTTATGATGCTGGTGCCTACGGCTGTAGCACTTTTACTCATGTTTTTGGTATGTGCTTCTCACCAGGTCATTTGGGTAAGCCTGATGTCACAGCTGGCGATAGGTGTACTTTTTAGCTCTCTCTTTTTCTTCTCGTTGGCATCGCTGTGCTGTATGATTTCGGGCACTATATTTGCAGCTGTTGCGTTTTATGGCATCTGCCAGCTCGCCTGGAGTGCAGTGTACACTCTGGTGATGATTTTTGTTGTCAACTTTACCTATGGTATGGATCAGCTGTCCACGCCTGTATTGATGTTAGGTGGCAACGTAGGGTTTTTGTCTCCCTTGCCGTATTTATTAGGTCATGTCGGACTATTTGCTCAGAATATTGACCTTGCAGGTGGCTTTAATCCCGCAACCATTGATGTCAGAACACATATCGAAGGTTTTCAGTGTCTCACGGCGTTTTTTATCGCAGGCTTTGTTGTGACGGCACTTGCTTGGTGGATTTATAGCAAAAGGCGTATTGAAAGTGCGGGCGATATGGTTGCTTTTCCCGTGCTTAAATTGCCTGTACGCTGGTTAGCTGCCTTTATTGGCGGTATGGGAAGCACCTTTGTGATGGCTGCCCTAAGAGGTGTTGCGGGAAGCCGGCAGGATCTCGCCGTATTTGTTGGGTATTATGCACTTTTTGCCCTGATATGCTTCTTTGTGACGGAGATGATTCTCAATAAAACGGTGCGTATCTTTACTCGCAGTCGTGCAGTTGAAGCACTCGCAATGTGTGCTTTAAGTTCGGTTCTACTCGTGGGGCTTGGCTTGGACTTAGCTGGTTTTTCGACCACAATTCCACAGGTCAAGGATGTTTCAACTTTGAATCTTCAAGTTGATGACACCGACTATGCTGCTCAGGCAGGACTTGGTAAAGATTCCGATCGCCTGATGCAACAAACGATTGATTTACATCAAACTATTGTGGAAAACCGTGATGAACTCAGAGCCGAGGTAGAGCGTATCAATAGTTCTCCTGACGCTACGACGGTCTATGTACGCTTTGCGTATCAGCTCAAAGATGGTCGCAGCTTGACCCGATCTTATGTCATTCCTGTCTCTGAGCAAGCGGTCAGAGATCCCCATAGCGCTGCGTCAAAGTTGCTCAATATCTACAGCGATTCTGATTTCTTCCTTAATGCTTTGCTTGGTTATGATCACGCTGATTTTGAGTGGGTTGGTGCAGTGTTTGCGCCGAGCTACAAAGGTGGGGACTCTGGTGAAAGTATCAGCATTGATAAAAATAAGGCAAAAGCTATGGGAGAAAAGCTCATATCTTATATCCAGAGCAAATCTTGGAAGGAATCTGCGCTGAGTCGTATAGGACTCGCTGCGAGCAATGCAAGCAACGAGTATCAATACTTTGGGTCGTTGGTAATGAATGGTCGCTATGCGGGAACCGGCAATACAACTCAACGTATCTTAGCTGATACCGGTCTTTTGAACTACACTGAGACCCGTCATGGTGCATGGGGCTATTCAGAAAATACCAAAACCAATGACGATGGCAGTTTCACCACTAACATCAGTCTCTCCCTAGATGTTGATAGCGATCTTATGGCAACGGATTTTGCCGAGGTGATAAAGGCCTCCGGCATCAAATTGGACGCTGACGATGCAGCTGTAAACTAATACCAGTTTGCCCTCCTTTCTCAAGCGTCTTCCTCCTTCGGGGGAAGACGCTTTTTTTGGCTGGGAAAAGTACATAAGCGAATATCTGTGCTAGCGTGAAGTGTTGGGAGGGAATATGGAAGCATTTGAGCGTTATGCGCCGTTTATTCAGGATTTTATTTACCGCAATGGGTGGCAGTCGCTGCGCGGCGTGCAGGTGGCAGCCGCTCATGCGATTTTTGATACGGACGATAATGTGTTGCTCTGTGCATCCACAGCTTCTGGAAAAACTGAGGCAGCATTTTTTCCCATACTGTCAATTTTGGAGGAAGAACCCTCAAGTTCTGTTGGGGTGCTCTATGTGGGTCCACTCAAAGCACTGATAAATGATCAGTTTGGACGCTTAGAAGAGCTTTGTGAAGAAGAGGAGATTCCTGTCTGGCGTTGGCATGGAGACGTTGCTGCTTCGCGCAAGGCAAAATTGATAAAGCATCCTTCAGGAATATTGCAGATTACACCAGAATCTCTTGAGGCACTGTTGCTACATCGCTATTCAGCAATTCCCAAACTCTTTGGTGATTTGCGTTTTATTGTGATTGATGAGGTACATTCTCTCATGCGGGGCGATCGAGGCGCTCAGACTCTTTGCGTGATTGAACGCTTGTCTCGTCTAGCAGGAGTGAGGCCACGTCGTATTGGACTGTCTGCGACAGTGGGCGATCCCGAGCGTACGGGCGAATATCTTTCTGCGGGTACAGGGCGCAAAACGCTCATTTTGCGCATTGATGATGCGTCTCAACGTTGGCGCTTGTCAATGGAACATTTTTATATCAGTGATTATCAAGCTGTTGATGACGAGTTGGGGCGCGGACCTTATGTCCATCGGCATGAGGCAGAGGAAGCAGCTGTATTGACCGATATCGAGGTGGATGGGGACACACTGGGCAAAGAAGGACTTGCTTGTATGCCTCAGCGCAGCTATGAGGGCAAGACTGATACCGCGCCCCAGCTAGCAGATCCAGGTCTCGGATATATTTTTGAACATAGTCGGGGTAGAAAGTGCTTGGTTTTTGCCAATTCGCGTGAGGACGCTGAGGCGGTGACTACGACGCTCCGCTCATATTGTGAGGCAAATGGTGAGCCAGATCGCTTTTTAATCCATCATGGCAATCTTTCTGCTCCCTTGCGAGAATCTGCCGAAGACGCAATGAAGGATGAAGAAACAGCCCTCACTACAATTACAACCTCAACTCTTGAGCTTGGTATTGATATTGGAAGACTTGAGCGCGCCTTTCAAATTGATGCACCTTTTACGGTATCAAGTTTTTTGCAGCGCATGGGGCGCACTGGTCGTCGTGGTACGCCGTCCGAGATGTGGTTTGTCATGCGAGAAGAACGACCTGAGCCTCGCTCTACCTTAGGTGAAACTATTCCTTGGAAACTTTTGCAAGGTATTGCTTTGGTACAGCTCTATCTTGAAGAGCGCTGGGTTGAGCCTCCCCGCCTGGATCGCCTACCCTTTAGCCTGCTTTATCACCAGACAATGGCAACACTGGCATCGCAGGGTGAAATGAGTCCCGCAGAACTTGCAGTGCGCGTGTTGACTCTCACACCATTTCAACGGGTGACAACAGACGACTATCGAGTACTGCTTCACCATTTAATTACGAGCGAACAAATTCAACAGACTGATGAAGGCGGCCTTATTGTGGGCTTAGCGGGGGAGCGTGTGGTTAACAATTTCCGCTTCTACGGAGTCTTTGTTGAGAGTGAGGAGTACACCGTTCGTAGTGAAAGCCAAGAGCTTGGTACTACGGTGATGCCGCCACCTGTGGGTGACAAAATTGCTATTGCGGGTGCCACGTGGCTAGTAGAAGAAGTGGACCATAAACGGCATGTGGTTTACTGCACCCAGGTAAAAGGTCAGGTGCCTGCCTATTTTGGCGAGTGTCCTGGTGACATTCATACCCATATACTCGAGCGCATGGCACACATTCTCGCAGAAGATGTGGCATATCCTTATCTCATGGATAACGCTCGCGCTCGTCTTGCTCAGGCGCGTCGTACGGCAGGTGCTTCAGGCATGCTTAACGCGCCGCTTATCAATATCGGTGGGGATAGCTGGGCGCTGTTTCCTTGGCTTGGCAGTTATGCTTTTTTGGCTCTGGAACGTTTCCTTAAGCTGCGCTGTTCAGAGGAGTTAGGACTTAAGGGTCTGGACTCAAGTCGTCCATACTTTTTGCAATTCCGTATGAAAGCAGATGCGCAAACCTTTGTTGATGTGCTCGCGAAGCAAGCCCTGCGTCCGCTTGATCCCCTTGAGTTGCTCTATCCTAAAGAAGTGCCTGTTTTTGAAAAGTATGATGCCTATGTGCCAGTTGAGCTGGTGCGCAAAGGTTTTGCCTATGGGATTTTAGATACAGAGGGCATGTTGCATCGTGTGCGTCAATGGTGTGGCTTTCCTGAGTTGCCTGAGTTAGGTCAAGCGTAAGGGTTTTAGTGGGGTGTTTGGGCGTAGGATAGCTGGGGAGAGACAAACAATATGGAGCAGGAGAACTCATGAAACCAATGCTTTTGGCTGCAATCATTGCAATTACACTCGCACTTATTTTGTACACCATTGGCGTCTTTTCCGAACGTCACGCAAAAGTACTTAAGCCAATGCATCTTACACTGTTTTGGTTGGGCTTGATTTGTGATAGTACAGGTACAGCCTTGATGAGCAAGATTGCCCAAGCAGGTGCTACAGGAATTGGATTACATGCAGTTACCGGTGCTCTAGCGATTGTTCTTATGGCATTTCATGCAATTTGGGCAACGGTGACGCTTGTGAGTCACAATGAAAAACGTGCTCGTACCTTCCATCGCCTCAGTCTTTTTGTCTGGTTGGTATGGCTTGTGCCTTATGTTATAGGTGTGTATATGGGTATGCATTAGGCAGTTTTGTAGGAACTTTTGGTTTTAGAGTTTTGTTGGTAAGGGCGTTGCAGTGCGTAAAGGGCAGCAGTATTGCCGCCTCAGGCGAACACAAGTAGGGGATGCGCTATGGCTATTAGTTACGTAGATTCCAGCGAGCTCGATGAGTATCTGATGATGCCTGATTGCCCTGAATGTGGTAGTGAGGACGTAGTCTGTACGGAGACCTACCAAGATGGTGAGTGGACCATCAAGCAGTATTTCTGCAACAAATGTGGACATGTTTGGGTTGAGCGAAGCAAGGCATAAGATTGCGAGCCAAGATATAAGACAATCGCTGCTTATATCAATTGAAACGCGGCCTCGGCAATGAGCTCGCTTACGGTGGGATGCGGGTGGATTGTTGCAGCAAGCTGGGCTGCTGTCATGTTTTGTGCGATGGCTACAGCGATCTCTCCGATGAGGTCGGTGGCACGTGGGCATACAAGCTGTGCCCCTAAAATTTGTCCGTCATCTTTTGCGGCAATGAGCTTAAGATAGCCTGAGTCACCACCTTCTATCAGGCATTTTGCATTGGACCCACTTACGACTTTTGCCACACGTATTGAGAGTTTGCGCTCTTTTGCCTCGGTTTCGGTCATGCCGATGGATGCTACTTCAGGCGAGGTATAGACACAACTAGGAATGAGCTGTTCATTTATAAGCTGCTCCTCATGACAAATGGCCCGTATCACATTGCGTGCCTGAGCCATTGCAACGTGTGCGAGTTGAGCTGTACCTGCACGGACATCGCCGATTGCCCACACATGAGGTAGGCTACTGCGTCCGTCATTATCGCAAACGAGGGCACCGCGTTCTAATTTTGCGCAGATAGTATCTGCAAATAGCCCCGTTGTTTCGGCAGCGCGCCCCGTAGCAATAAGTACGCCATGAGCACACAGCTGTTGTTCGTGACCCTTTTTGTCGAAATATTTGACACACAGGCTATCGTGTTGCTGCGTAATTTCAGCAACACGAGCAGACGTTTCAATCTTGACCTTTGATTTTTTGAGATGCAGGTTTACCCGCTGGGCGATTTCCTTGTCAAAGGGTGGCAGTATGCGCTCCATTGCCTCAAGGATGCTCACTTGTCGACCTAATGCAGCATATAGTTCTGCACATTCGACTCCGATAACGCCACCGCCAATAATTATCAACGAAAAAAGATCTGCACCTTCACCCTCAAGGATATTATCGCTGGTAAGTACCCCAGGAAGCTCGATGCCAGGAATAGGAATGCGCTTGGGTGCAGAGCCTGTGGCGATGATAAGCTCACGTGCTTCGTATTCCATGCCGCCGCAAACAATGGTGCAAGATGCATCGTTTGCAGAAGTGAGCTGCGCCTCTCCTTCTACTAACGTAACTTTGTCTTTTTTCATAAGTTTGGTGAGACCATCACGAAGACTGGTCACGATTTTTGTCTTGTGCGCATGCATGGCAGAAAAGTCCAACGCTACGTCCGAGCAGCTGATGCCATATTCACTTCCGCCGCTTGCTTCAACGAAGGCTTTAGATGAGTGAAGCAGAGCTTTTGTTGGTATGCAGCCGCGGTTAAGGCAGGTACCACCAAGGAGATTGCGCTCAAAGAGAACGACTGATTTGCCTCGATGAGCAGCCTCGTGGGCTGCGGTATAGCCGCCAGGACCTGCACCGATAATGGCAATATCAAACATGTTTTCTCCTAGCGGGCAGCAATTGATAGGACTAATTGTGTAAGGTCAAAGGCGACCTGAGTATCTATTTTTTCGCCCTCAAGGCGGGATTGCAATTCGGGTGCATCAAGTGTGCAGCCCGAAAGGGCGCGTTCTACAAGGACGGGTAAACCTTCGGCAAGAGCGTCTGTCCAGAGATAGGCTTGCTGTATGAGTCCTTCTGCAATCTCAAGGTCAAGACGGACGGTGCCCCAAGAAAATCGAGCTTCAGCTCCTTGGGACAGATGACGTTTTTTCCCAAGATTCCATGCTGGCGAAGCAAAATGCGTGCGGAGCTGCTCAAGATACTCCTCATCAAGTTGAGTAGAATCTATACGCTCTACCTGAGAGTTGAAGACCTTTCCAAATGACTGAGCAAGCGCAGACTTGAGCTGCTGTATGGTGAGCGATGGCGAAAGTTCGGATAGGTTGACAACACGTGAGCGTAGCGATTTGACGCCGCGTGCTTGTAATTTGAGTGGTGAAGGTCGCAAGTAGCGGCTCAGTGCAGAGAAATCTGCCGCAATAAGAAGGGTTCCATGGTGGTAGCTATGCTCACCTTCGTGCAAATACGCACAACCCGAAAACTTTCTTCCATCTACGGTGAGGTCATTGCGACCTGTAGCCTGCGCATTGATACCAAGTGACTGTAACGCGTTAAGTATTACCGCATTTTGCTTTGCAATATCAAAGTCTTTTGTTGGTATAAG